>DATHTR010000116.1:0-38381 GCA_035463095.1 Candidatus Angelobacter sp.
GGACGATTCCGGTCAGGTTCTCGCTGGACGGGCAGATCGGCGAAGACGTGCTGTTCTCCGATGCCCAGGTCTACGAATGTGGCGGATGGAGGTTCGGCGCGAGCGTCGATGCCCGGTCGACCGGTGGCAGCGGAGGCTTGCGCTACGACGCCGAAGACGAGCAGTACGTCTTCGCATGGAGGACGGACCGGGAGTGGGCCGGCGACTGCATGACCCTCGTCCTCACCTTCCGTGACGGGACGTACGTGACCGCGGACGTCACCTTCAGCTGAGGGTGCGCCGACGCAGACGCGCGGGGACGGGCCGCGATCGCCGCGGCCCGTCGCTGCCACGCGTTGGGGTTCCTCAGCGGAAGCGGACCTTCCCCACTCCGGCCTCGGCCGCCAGCTCGTCGAAGCGATCGAACAGCTCCTCGACCGATGGGCGCGCCGCGGGATCGCGGGCGAGGCCGGCCATGATCAGGTCGGACAACCCGGGCGAGTGGCGCAGCGGGTCGAGGAACGCGGGCTGTTCCACGAGCTGGGGGAAGCGCTCGGCGCCGCCCGCTCCGTTGCGCCGCCCCTTCGAGTGAGGCAGCCGCTTGGCCACGGCGTAGTACAGGGTGGCGGCCAGGCCCCAGGTGTCCGTCTTCCGGCCGATGGTCGGCCACTTGGAGGGATCGGCCTGCTCGGGCGCCATGTAGGCATCGGTCCCCACGTACCCGTTGATGAGGTGCGCCCGTTCGATGCGCCGGGCCACCGACAGGTCGATGAGCCGAGGGGTCGGGCCCATGATGATGTTCGACGGCTTCACGTCGAGGTGGAGCCAGCCTTCGCCGTGGAGGAAGTGGAGGGTCGCGGCGAGCTGCCGGCCGAGCGGGAAAGCCTGCTCCGGGTTGAGGCGGCCGTGGCGGCGGATGAGCGTCGACAGCCGCGGTCCCTCGAGGTACTCGATCTCGATGAACGGTCGCGGTCCGTCGGCGTCCATGCCGAACAGGCGGGTCAGACCGGGATGATTCAGCGAGCCCAGCAGCTCGCCCTCGCGTTGCATCTGGCGTCGGGCCCGCTCATCAGCGGCGAAGGCGGGGCGCAGGATCTTCAGCACGGTCGGCGTCATGAGGCGCGCGTTCCAGGCGACGTAGGCCTCGAATCGCTCGCCGCCACCGAGGAGGGACTGCGCAGAGCGATCCGGGACGATCTCGTCGCCGGTCGCGAAGTTCCAGCTGGTCTTCGGCTCGACGGTCGCGGTCATGACCACCGCATTCTCCTCTCATCGGGGCTGCTTCATGGTGAGCGCCAGGTGGTGACCGCCGATCGCTGACTCCGGGAGGGGCCGTTCATGGGCGTTCGGCGGTCACCGACGCCACCTTCGCCGAGTCGGATGAGAAGCGCGTGAGATCGCGGTGAGGACCCTCTCATCGCGCCCACGCGCCGAGGATGAGAGCGTTCTCACCGAGCGCTCACCCCGCGCTCATCGGGCGCGCGCAGAATGCGCGCATGACTGCGGTCAATCCGTCTCGTGGCGCCTCCGCGCTCCTGCTCGTCGCCGTCCTCATGGGCGGCGTCGTGCTCGGCGGCGCGTGGGCAGCGCTGGGGCGGGTCACGGCGACCCCGTCGCCCACCGCGAGCCCGACTGCGGAGCCGTCGCCATCGCTGGCGGCGCTGCCCGCTGCCGATGTGGACGGAGAGGATCTCGAGCGCCTGCCGCGGTACCCCGGTTCGGTGCGGACCGATTACGAGGTGAGCGTCGATGATCGGTACCGGCTCACCGCGCTCGAGTACCTCGCCGACGCCGAGATCGAGGACGTCCGCAGCTTCTACCAGTACGTGATGCACGACCACGGCTGGGAGCGCGCCGACGTCAACTACGCCGGTGGGGAGTGGACGTACGTGCTCGTGGATGGCCGCACCGAGGCCTTGATCGAGATCGAGATCTGGAACGGGCTGGTCGAGATCGACCTGCAGGTCAGCGAGCCGATCGAGGCGCCGGGGCCGTCGCCATCACCCTCGTCACCCTCGCCCAGCGCACCCCCGCCGGCTCCGCCCGCGCCGCCGCCGCCCACGGACGACGACGATGACGATGATGACGATGACGACACCGACACCTGGGACGATGATTCGTTCGACAGCGATGGCTGACGGTGCGGTGGCCTCAGTCGCCGGGCGGATCGTAGCGGTAGCCGGCACCGCGCACGGTGCTGATCGGGGACGGCTCGCCCAGCTTGCGGCGCAGGTAGCGGATATAGACGTCGACCACGTTGGACGACGGGTCCGCGTCGTACTCCCACACGCCGAACAGGATCTGGGTGCGCGACAGCACCTGGCCCGCGTGGCGCAGCAGGTACTCGAGCAGCGCGAACTCACGGTTGGACAGCTCCATCAGCCGATCGCCACGCCACGCCCGCCGGCCGAGGAGGTCGACGCGGACGTCACCGGCCCGAAGCTCCGTTGCCGTCGACTGGTCGATGCGCCGGGTGAGGGCCCGGATGCGGGCGAGCAGTTCCTCGAACGCGAACGGCTTGGTCAGGTAGTCGTCGGCGCCGGCGTCGAGCGCTCGCACCTTGCTGTCGAGGTCGTCCCGGGCGGTGAGCATCAGCACCGGCAGCTCCGGACGGCGGCTGCGGATGCTCGCCAGGACATCGTGGCCGCTCATGCCCGGCAGGCTGATGTCGAGCAGTACGACGTCCACGCCCTCGTCGGTGGCGAGCATGGCGCCGTCCTCGCCGGACGCGGCGGTCAGCACCTCGTGCCCGGCCGCCGCCAGTCCCCGCTCGAGCATGCGCAGGATGGCGGGCTCGTCCTCGACCGCAAGAATGCGCATGCCGGCGAGTGTACCGGCGGAGCCTCACGATGATCGACGAGCGCGGCGCTGAGCGGCGCTGGCGGTTCGCCGTCCTTGCCGTCGCCGGCCTGCTGGTCGCGATCGCGATCATCGGGGTGGTCGGCATCGTCATCAACCGCAATATCCACGACACGGTCGAAGAGGCGGTCTCGTTCGACATCGAGCTCCAGGATCGAGGCGACGACCTGCGCGTGTCCGTGCTCGACGTGCGGCATTACCACCGCGACCTGCTCCTCAACAACCCCGATGCGACGCGCGTCGAGCTGTGGCGGGCGCGGTACGACGTGATGATGCAGGAGATCGGCGCCGTCGAGACGTTGCTCCGACAGCGTCCCGACGACCCGACCGTGCGCGACGTCGAGGCGCTCCGGCGCGCCGCCGAGGCGTACTACGACGACTTTGCGACCGCATTGCAGTCCGGTGTGACCAGCCGCACCGAGTTCGAGAACGTCGCAACCGACCTGCTCGAGCCGATCGACAGCATGGAGCGCCTGGCGATCGCCATCGACCGCACCGGGGAGGAGCGCGCGGCGGCCGCCCTGACGGCCATCGACGACGCGAGCTCGACCGGCGTGTGGGTCCTCGTCTCGGTCATCGCCGGCCTCGCGGCCATGGGTGCCGTCCTCGGCTACGCGGTCCTGCGGCTCATCCAGGACCAGCGCCGCCTGGTCGTGGCCGAGCAGGCCGCAGCGGCGCAGATGGGGGAGATCTCGCGAGCCAAGACCGACTTCATCGCCGATGCATCGCACGAGCTCCGCACGCCGCTCACGGTGCTGCGCGGCAACGCCGAGGTCGGCCTTGCCATCCAGGGTGACTGCGCGCACCGGGAGATCCTGACCGAGATCGTCGCGGAGTCGGCGCGGATGTCGCGACTCGTCGACGACCTCCTGTTCCTCGCACGGTCGGATGCGTCCAGCGTGCCCCTCGAGCACCGTGACGTCGAGGCGGCCGGGGTGCTCACGGCGCTGGCCGGGCGCGCCGAGATCCTGGCCCGCGAGCGCGGCTCCATCCTTCGGTCCGACATCACCGTCGCGGGGAGGCTGCGCGGGGACCCGGACCGAATCGAACAGGCCGTGCTGATCCTGGTCGACAACGCCGCCAAGTACGGGCCGGAGAACGGCACGATCGAGCTCGACGCCCGGGTCGATGACCGCGGCCTGCTGATCGAGGTCGCCGACCGTGGTCCCGGCATCCCGTCCGGGCAGGCCGATCGCATCTTCGAACGGTTCTACCGGGTCGACGGGAACGGCCGCGGTCGTTCCACGGGTGGCGTTGGCCTGGGGCTGTCGATCGCGGCGGCGATCGCCGAGGGACATGGTGGCTCGATCGCCTCCCTTCCGCGCGAGGGTGGCGGGACGATCATGCGCATCACCCTCCCGCTGCATGGAACTCCCGTCGAGGACGCGCCGTGAGTCGCCGCGTGCTGGTGGTCGAGGACGATTCGGGCATCCGCCGGGTCATCGAGCGTGGTCTGCGGCTGGCCGGGCACGTCCCGTCGTTCGCTGAGGGGATCGACTCGGGACGCGCCGCGTGGACCGCCGGTGCGGTCGACGTCGTGCTGTTGGACGTGATGCTGCCCGGCGGAAACGGCGTGGAGCTGCTCGAAGAACGCCGCGCGGCGGGCGCCCGAACGCCCGTCGTGCTGCTCAGTGCGCGAGAGGAGACGGAGCTGCGCGAGCGGGCGTCGGTGGCGGGAGCCACCGACTACCTGAAGAAGCCGTTCGCCTACGCGGAGCTGCTTGCCGTGGTCGAGCGGTGCACGGACCGGAGCTAGCCGGCGCCCACCCCCGGCTCGTCCCTCGGCGCTCCCATCGGCGGCTCCTGCGCGCCGGGAGCTCGCTGCTCCGGCTCGTCGGGAGTGCCGATCGGCATCGGCGTCGGGTCGCTCTCCGGGACGGGTGGGGGCGTCTCGTCGTCGGGGGGTGGCTGAATCGTCATGCGACCCCCATCAGCAGCCGCCGTGCCGCGACCTCGGACTCGCCCGCCGTGAAAACGTGCTAGGATTCAGTACCACGTTTATTCCTGCACCTGACGGAGATCCCGATGGGTTGGCTTCCTGAGCCCGTCGAGCGCCTGCTCGAGGTGGCACTCGTGGGTGAGTTGACGGTCGTCGGCCGCGACGGTCGGCCGATCACGCATCCGCTCATCCCGCTCTACGACGGCGAATCGATCTATCTCCACAGCTCGACGCTGTTCAGTCGCAAGCTCGAGCACATCAAGCGCATCCCTCGTGTTTCGCTGGCCCTGACCGATCCGGTCGCGATGAAGGGGAACCCTGATCGCGCCACGATCCAGGGCACGGCGCGCGTGATCGAGGACGACCCTCACGCGGACTGGGAGCACCTGATCCTCGAGCTGTGGCGGGCCAAGGAGCCGGCCATCGACGACTTCCTCAAGGCGCGCGTCGCGCTGCCGCTCTTCTTCGAGCGGGCCGTGATCCAGATCACCCCGGAACGCTGTCGCTACTGGCCCGAGGGCCGCACCGATCGCCCCGCGCAGGAGACGAGCGCGCCCGGAAGGGAGGCGGCGTGATGGCGACCCAGGCGCCGGTGCGGGGGAGCCACCGCCCACGCTCCGGCTCCGTGCCCGCCCACGCCCCGACCGGCGAGGACCTCGAGCGCCTGGCCACGTACCCGCACGTCGTGGTCAGCTGGGTCGACGACACCGGCTATCCGACGAGCGTTGCCGTCGGGTTCGAGGTGAGCGCGGAAGAGGGTACGGTGCGCCTGGCACCGGCCGACGACGCGATCCCCACCGACCGCGAGATCAGCGTGATGGGCAGCCACATTCGGCCACAGCCCGGCGTCGGCTACGACCAGCGGCGGTACCTCCAGCTCTGGGGCCGCGTCGACGACGCACGCGTGCTGCACCCGGCGCGCGCCTGGGGCTGGGACGAGAACGAGGTGCCCTTCTTCGAGTACTCCGAGCGATCGGTGCCGCAGTCGCGGAAGTACCTGGCCGACCTGTCGGCCGAGAAGGGCCGGACGATCCGCCCGCGCCTGTCGCCGTTCTGGCTCGCCCTGCGCACGACCCGCCTCCCCTTCCTGTCGGCGACGGCCGTCCCGGTCCTGCTCGGAATCGCGGTGGCCGCGCACCACGGGTTCTTCACCTGGTGGACGGCACTGCTGACGCTGGTCGGCGGCTCGTTCGCGCACCTGGCCATCAACGTCACGAACGACATCTTCGACACGCTGTCCGGGGCCGATGACGCGAACACCACCCCGACCCAGTTCTCGGGCGGCTCGCGCGTCGCGGTCTACGACCTCGTGACGATCCGCGGCCTGGCGGCGCTGGCCATCGGCCTGTTCGGCGTGGCGGCGGCCATCGGGCTGCTGCTGGTGGCCGTCACCGGTTCGATGACGCTGCTGTGGATCGGCGTGGCGGGGATCGTGGTCGGCGTTGCATACACCGCCCCGCCGCTCAAGCTCGTGTATCGCGGCCTCGGCGAGATCGCAGTGGCCGTGGGCTTCGGGCCGATCATGCTGCTCGGCGCCTACGTGGTCCAGGCCGATCGACTGGCGTGGGAGCCGTTCGTCCTTTCGCTCGTGCCCGGGATCCTCATTGCGCTGATCCTGTTCGTGAACGAGATCCCCGACCGACGCTCGGATGCGAGCGCTGGAAAGCGGACCCTTCCGGTGCGATTCGGCCCGGACGTCATCCGCACCGGGTACCTGGTGAGTGCGCTCGCCGCGTTCGCGGTGATCGTGGCCGGGGTGGTCATCGGGCTGCTGCCGTGGCCCACCCTCATCGCGCTGGCTGCCGTCCCGCTGGTATTCCGGGTGCACCGCGGGCTCGGGGTGCACTACGACAGCCCGTACACGCTCATGGCCGTGATGGGCCAGAACGTCAACCTGAACCTGGTCGTCGGGGGGCTGCTGCTCCTTGCGTACGTGGCGACGATCGTCCTCGCGTCGCTCATCTGACCTGGCCGCGGCCATCGCCGGCGGCCGGTGAGAGCCTTCTCATCGGGCGCTCACGAAGGTCTCATCGGACCGAGTCATCGTGTCCGCCATCAACTGATCCGGGAACTGGGGCCGCATCACGCGAGACCCAACACAGGAGAGAACGATGCGGAACCTGATGGCACAGCTCAGCGCACGACACTTCGCGGTCCTGGCCCTCGCCGGTCTGCTCGTGTTCGGTGGCGTGACTGCCGCCTTCGCCGGTCGAAGTGACGACCAGGCGATCCGGCGCGAGGACGCGATGGCCAGCGATGACGCCGACGCGATCGACGATGACGACGACACCAACGGCGACACCCGCCTGTCGCGGCTGAACACCGAGTCGCCGTCGGCGAGCCCGTCGGCCAGTCCGTCGGCGAGCCCGTCCGCCAGTCCGTCGGCCGACCTCACGTCGAACGATGGCACCGACTCGGACGGCATCGATACGACCGGCAACGCCGCCCGCCAGGACCTGACGAGCAACGACGGGACCGATTCGGACGGCATCGACACGACCGGTGACGCCGCGCGCGTCGACCTGACGTCGAACGACGGCACCGACTCGGACGGCTACGACACGACCGGCATCGCCGCCGCGAACTGGACCGACAACGACGGTACCGATTCCGACGGCATCGATACCTCGGGCGTGTCGGTCGCGAGCGTCAGCGCCGACAGCGACAGCGGGGACTCGAACAGCAACTGACCCAATGCCCCGCGTGAGACGAGCCACCGGCCTCCGGCCGGTGGCTCGTCCTTGTCGGCCTCCATGATGCCGGGCTCACCACCCCTCCGTCCCCGGATCGCCCTTGAACGGACCGACGACATCGGACGTCACCCAGCCGCCGTAGAAGCCGCCGCCCTGTGGGCCGGCTCGTTCGCCGTCGACCAGCGCTGCGTCCACGCGCGCCGGATAGAACGCGATGTGGTCGCGGATCGCCTCGAATCCGGGACGCGGGTCTGCATAGGTCCATGCCGCCCGTTCGGAGCGTCGCTCTCCGACCACGAGGTCGAAGTAGGTGGCGGTGCCCTTCCACTCGCACACCGTCCGGCGACCGGGCACCGGCACGAGCAGCTCCATCCGGACGTCGGCCGGCGGGAGATACCAGGTGGGTGCGCCGGCCGTCTCCAGCACCCGGATGGCCCGGCGCGACTCCGCCACGACCTGCCCGCCGAGCTCGACGCGGACGTGCCGATCGGACGGAACCACGGCTGGTGGACGCGGAAAGTCCCAGGCGGACTGTTGCCCGGGCTCCGGTGGGATGCGCGGCGGACGAGGGATCATGCCGCTGGTACGCGCAAGCTGCGAGCCCCGATCACCGAGGGATCGATCAGCGATCGATGGCGATCAGGGCCGCCACCCGATCACGCTCGGCCACCCTGGCGAAGAGAAAGGTGGCGTCCACCAGGTCGGATCGCACGACCAGTGCGGGAACGCTCTCGCGGGCGGTGTGCACGTAGCCGATGCGCCCGCTCGTCCATCCGCCGCCGATGGGAACCGGCGCCGGCGCCGGACCCCCGTCGTCGCGAAGCGGCTGCGCGGTGAGGACGTTGCCACGTGGTCCGGGGCGCACCACCAGCAGCGCGCCCGCCGGGTCCGCCAGCTCGCTCCGGTTCGAGCCGATGCGCCCGCCCCACGCAGCCGGCACGCGCTCGCCCGGCCGCAACGGGGCTGACAGCACGTCGATCTCGCGGGTCCGCTGGAAGACCGGGTAGCCAGCCCGCGCGCCGATCAGCAGCACCAGGCCGAGCAGCGCCGGTGGAACGGACAGCGGCCACCACGTCCGGCGCACGGGATACGGGCTCGGGTCGGCGACCAGGATCCGATCGGCGACGATGCTCGGCGGCGTTCCCGCCACGGTCGCCTCGATCGGCAGGTCCTCGTCGACCACGACGGTCGCCGGCACGAGATGTCCGGTGATCACCGTGTCCTCGGCGGGTTGCGCGTCGGTCACCGCCACGATCGCGCGAAGCGCGCGCTCACCGTCGCGGAACAGCGCGAACGGACCGCCGTGTTCAGACGTGGGCGTCTCGGACAGAGCGAAAAGGTCTCCGCGGAGACGGACCCAGCCATCGGCATCGGTGACGGTGCCGTCGAAGACATCCTGCACGCCCACGTCCTCGGGTTGGGGATCCAGCAGCGGGATGGCGATCGGGAGCGTGGCGAGCACCAGCAGCAGCACGCCGGCCACCACGGCCGGGGCCCGGCCCAGGCGGCGGGCGGGGGTGCCGTGCAGCGGCCGGATCACGAGATCGGCCAGCCAACCGCAGGTCGCAAGGAGGCGCCCCAGCATCGGCGCATCATGCATCGGCCCGCCGCCGCTGCGCCACCCGGTACCATCGGTCTCGATGGAGCGCTGGCACACGATCATCGAGCCCTTCCGCATCAAGAGCGTCGAGCCGGTTCGCATGACGACGGTCGAGGAGCGGGACGAGAAGCTGCGCGAGGCGGGCTGGAACCTGTTCAATCTGCACGCGGACGACGTGCTCATCGACCTGCTCACCGACTCCGGCACCGGGGCGATGAGCTCCGAGCAGTGGGCCGGCATCCAGCGGGGGGACGAGTCCTACGCCGGATCGCCGTCGTGGTTCCGTTTCCTCGACGCCGTGACCGAGCTGTGGCCGTTCCGGCACGTGATTCCCACGCACCAGGGACGAGCCGCCGAGAAGATCCTGTTCAGCGTCATCGGAGGCCCGGGGAGGGTCATCCCATCGAACACCCACTTCGACACGACGCGCGCCAATGTCGAGTTCACAGGCGCCGAGGCGGTCGACTGCGTCATCGCCGAGGGCCGGCAGCCGGCGACGATCCACCCGTTCAAGGGCAACATGGACACCGACGCGCTCGACGCCCTCATCCGCGACCGCGGGGCCGAGAACGTCCCGGTGGTGTTCATGACCATCACCAACAACTCGGGCGGCGGGCAGCCGGTGTCGCTCGCCAACCTGCGCGCCGTCCGCGAGGTCTGCGACCGATACGGGATCCCGCTCTTCCTCGACGCGTGCCGCTTCGCGGAGAACGCGTGGTTCATCAAGCAGCGCGAGGCCGGCTACACCGATCTCGCAGTCCCGGACATCGTTCGGGAGATGGCCGCGCTGGCCGATGGCATGACGATGAGCGGCAAGAAGGACGCGCTGGCCAACATCGGGGGCTGGCTGGCGATGAACGACGATCGATGGGCCGAGCAGTGCCGCAACCTCCTGATCCTGACCGAGGGCTTCCCGACCTACGGCGGCCTGGCCGGCCGCGATCTGGAGGCGATGGCCGCCGGCCTGAAGGAGGTCGTCCAGGACGACTACCTCCGCTACCGGATCCGATCCACCGCGTACCTGGGCGAGGCGCTCGTCGAGTCGGGCGTGCCGTGCGTCCAGCCCATCGGCGGCCACGCGGTGTACATCGATGCCGCGGCGCTGCTGCCGCACATCGCCCCGCTCGAGTATCCGGGGCAGGCGCTCGCGGTGGCCCTCTACCGCGAGGGTGGCATCCGCGGGTGCGAGATCGGGAGCGTCATGTTCGGACAGCACCCCGACGGCACGGAAGCGCCCGCGTCGATGGAGCTGGTTCGGCTCGCCATTCCGCGGCGGGTGTACACGCAGTCACACGTCGATTACGTGATCGAGGTCATTCGCGCGGTGGCCGCGGCCTCGTCCGAGCTGCGGGGCTATCGGATCGTCCAGCAGCCGGCCACGCTCCGCCACTTCACCGCGCGGTTCGAGCCGCTCGCCTGATCGTCAGCCGACCTCGATTCGATCCACCCATTTGATCCAGTCCAGCCCCCGTCGCTGAGGAGCCACGAGGCGGAGGGGAGAACCGTTGCCCATGGGGAGCGGCTGGCCGGCAACGTGCGTCGCCAGCAGCGCGTCGTCGAGCTCGTGGGTGGCCAGGCGGACCATCCAGCCGGTGACCGATCGGATGCTGACCCGCGCTCCCGGCTCCGCTCCGGCCGCCTGGAGCACCGCCCGCAATGGCGTCCCGCGCCAGGAGGTCCGCATCACCCAGCCGGACGTGCAGTCAAGAACGGCCTCTCGCTCGATCTCACCCAGGGCAGCGAGCTCTGCCAGGTCCAGGGTGCGGGGCGTCACGACGCGACCGTCGATCCGGACGGTCCACGCAGCCGCGTCGACCGGCGGTGCCGGCTCCCCGTAGAAGGTGGTCGGCGGCGGGATGCCGCCCTCGGGAAGCCAGCGCGAGCCGGTGAATCGGCGAACGCCGCCCTGGATCCGGTCAAGCAGGTTTGCCGCTCCCCAGGCGATGGCGCCCAGGGTTGTCGCGCCCCCGATGCGGAGGGCCGACCGTCGGCTCAGGCGTCGACCGTTGATCGCGCGCCGGGCGCGGGGCGGGCGCAGCACGCGCCAGCGGCGCGGGACGAGGTGCAGCGCCACGATCGGGATCACCGCCAGCGCCGCCCAGACGTGGAGGGTCAGGATCGTCCACGGCCCGATCGACAGGATGCGGCCGCTGGCGACCCAGGCGAAGCCACCGGCCAGCGCGGCGGCCACGAGGACGGTGAGCAGGCCGCCAAGCGCCAGCCGGCGCCACCGACGGCGGCGGACGGCCGGGCCGACGCTCCGACGCAGCTTCTCGACGCTGGCGACCAGGAGCGCGCCGCCGAGCAGCCCGTGAAGCCAGAAGAGGGGAGCGGTGGCGGGAACGCCGGACCGCAGGGTCAGGAGCCCCGTCGCCAGCTGGGCGGCGAGCAGGACGGCCAGGGACCGATCGAGCGCGGCCGTGCTCATCGATCCACCGTACGCGCGTCCGGTGCGCCCGGCAACGGCATGGCTTGGCTGAGGGCTCGTACGATGCGCGAGTGAGCCAGCGAAGGGCGGTCCTGCTCGCCACGACCCTCGGCTCGGCCGTGGTGTTCCTCGACGGCACGATCGTCAACGTCGCGCTCGACCCGATCGGGCGCGACCTGCCCGCCACGCTCGTCGGCCGTCTCGAGGGGCTGACGTACGTCACGACGGCGTACTTCACCGTCCTGTCCGCCCTGCTCATCCTGGCCGGCGCGCTGAACGACTACTACGGGCGGCGCCGGATGTTCGTGGTCGGCCTGCTGGGCTTCGGCGTCGCCTCGGTCGGGTGCGGACTGGCGCCGACGATGGAGCTGCTGATCGGTGGACGGATCCTGCAGGCGGTCTTCGGGGCGCTGCTGGTGCCGGGCAGCCTGTCGATCATCACTGCCACGTTTGACGGTGAGGAGCGGGGACGGGCCATCGGCCTGTGGGCGGCCGGCACATCGGCCACGCTGATCGTGGGGCCGCTGCTCGGGGGACTGCTCGTCCAGGCCGTCAGCTGGCGCATGGCCTTCCTCATCAACGTGCCGATCATCGCCCTCGTGCTGTGGGCCGCTCGATCGGTGCCCGAGAGCCGGGACGAGGATGCTCGAGGCGAGTTCGACTGGCTGGGCGCCTTCGCCATTGCGGTCGCGGTCGGCGGCCTGGCCTTCGGGGCCACGCGCGGCCAGCAGCAGAACTGGAACGACCCGGTGGCGTGGGCGGCGCTCGCCGTCGGAGCCGTTGCGACGATCGCGGTTCCGATCCTCATGGTCGTGCGCCCGCGCCCGCTCGTCCCGCCACAGCTGTTCCGCTCCCGCAACTTCACGGTCGTGAACCTGGCGACCCTGCTCGTGTACGGGGCGCTGTACGTGTCGATGGGCGTTCAGAACGTGTTCTTCCAGGGAACGCTCGGCTACTCTCCGCTGGCCGCCGGCGCCACGCTCATGCCGACCGCCGTGCTCCTGACCTTCCTGTCGACGCCGGCCGGGCGGATCGCGGCCCGCGTCGGGCCGCGCCTGTTCCTGACCCTCGGGCCGATCGTGATGGCCGCCGGCATCCTCTGGCTCGCGAGGATCCCGGCCGGGTCCGCCGCGTGGGATGCCGATCTCGCGCGTCCGGCCAGCATGATCCCCCCGGTCGACGCCATCGTCGACGTGCTCCTGCCGCTCGTCGTGTTCGGGATCGGGATCAGCATGCTCGTCGCGCCGCTGACCACCGCGCTCATGTCGTCGATCCCGGTGCGCCACGCGGGGCTCGGCTCAGCCATCAACAACGCCATCAGCCGCGTCGGCCAGCCGCTGGTGTTCGCGGTCCTGTTCATCGCGGTCACGGCCAGCTTCTACGCGGCCCTCGAGGGCAGCGTCCCCGCCCTCGACGTCAACGACCCTGCGGTTCGGGCCGAGGTTCAACCGCTCACCGCCCTGCCACCCGGCCTGGATCCGGAGATCGCCGATGCCGCACGGATCGCGAGCACGGGAGCGTTCCGCCTGGCGATGCTCGTGTCCGCCGGGCTCCTGCTGGCCGGCGCGCTCGTCAGCGGCATCGGCCTGCGCGACCGGCCACCCCGGGCAACGCGCGATCCCTGATCGGGCTGCGCTGGTCAGAAGACCCTCGGGCACCACGGGGGCCGCGCCGTCCGGAACATCGCATCGGCCCGGTCGAGTCCGCCGGGTGCCGCCTCCTGCACGCGCCCGGCGGCCGCCAGCTGCGAGAACCCGAACCCCCCGAGGTAGACGGCCCCAAGGTCGGCCACGTCGCACACCAGGTCGGGCGCATCGCTCGTCGGCTCGACGAGCGGCAGACCACCTTCCACCCGGAGCGACCAGCGCCCGGCGTTCCAGCCACAGTGCTCGTCGGCCATGTCGAGCACCAGGCGGCCGTCCATCGCATACCGCCGCTGGGCCAGCGCCGACGGGACGTCCACCACCCGCAGCCAGAGGGCGTCGCCGAGGGCCATGCCGAGCCGGCGCGGCTCGAGGGCGTTGAGCACGATCGGGTCATCCGGCGCGACGTTCCAGGCGTCCAGGCTCGCCATCAGGTCGATGCCGAGCAGGTAGCGCCACAGGTCGAGATCGGCCGCCGGATTCGTGGCGAGCTTCTCGGTCAGCACCACCGTCGAGCGGGGGCCGCCGGCATTCCAGCTCTCCCGGATCCGGTAGCGCGCGTAGCCGTCGACCGTTCCCTTCGTCTCGTGCACGACGTAGAAGGCAGGCCCGGCGCCGCGACGCCAGTGCTCCGGATCGCGGAAGATCTCGGCGTCCCAGTAGGCCGGGCTGCGGGCGAAGAATCCGGCGCGCGTCGGCGCGATGGCGTCGTGCACCGGCGGCAGCAGTCGCCGCGCTTCGTCGAGCTCCACGAAGCGGACCGTCCCGGCGGGCACGTGCGGGCGGCGGAACGCGCTCCGCTCGCGCTCGACCTCGAGGCGCCACAACAGGTTGCCCAGGCCGTAGCCGAAGCGCTGGTAGATGCTGCCCTCGGACGCCCACAGGATGGCGGTCGCCTCGCCGCGCTCGTGGATCTGCTGCAGCTGGAGCTCCATCATCCGACGAAGGACGCCACGCCGGCGATGCGTGGGGAGCACGCCGACGAGTGTCACGCCGGCGGACCGCGCCACGCCGCCGGGGACCGTCAGGTCGAAGCTGAACGTGCCGGCCGTACCCACCAGCCGGTCGCCGTCGAACGCGCCCACGGCACGATCGGGCTCGAACAGCGACTCGAAGGCCTCGAAATCCTCGTCGCGCGCGCGATCGCCGAACGCCAGCTCGCCCGCATCGAAGAACTGACGCGCCTCCCCATCGAACGACCTGACATCGATCTCCATGGCGCCGATTATGGCGGGGGACCTGCTCTATCATCGCCGCGATGTTCCCGATCAGCGACGACAACGAGCGCGGCCACGGGCCGGCATTCGTCAGCCTGGCGTTCATCGCGATCAACATCGCCGTCTTCATCCTGCTCCAGGGCGCCGGCGCCAGCACCGCGGGACAGGAGTTCACGTACGGGTACAGCGCCGTACCGTACGAGATCACCAACAACGTCGACCTGACCGATCCGCAGGCGATCACCGTCGATGGCCAGACGATCCCGATCCCGCAGGAGCCCGGCCCGTCGCCGATCTGGCTCACGCTCTTCACCAGCATGTTCATGCACGGCGGCTGGCTGCACCTTGCCGGCAACATGCTCTTCCTGTGGATCTTCGGCGACAACGTCGAGCACCGCATCGGCCACGGGCTGTTCCTGGTCTTCTATGTCGTGGCCGGGGTGATCGCCAGCTTCGCCCAGATCATGATCGACACCGACTCGTACATTCCCACCCTGGGCGCTTCGGGCGCCATCTCCGGCGTGCTCGGCGCCTACCTCGTGATGTTCCCGACCAACCGGGTGCTGTTGATCCTGATCCGCTTCCCGATCTGGGTCCCGGCCATCGTGGCCATCGGCCTGTGGGCGGCCTTCCAGTTCATCAACGGCCTCGGCGCGATCGCCGTCACCGAGGAGACGGCCGGCGGCGTCGCCTACATGGCGCACATCGGCGGATTCGTGGCCGGAGTCGTGGCCGGGATCGCGTTCCGCATCCTGTTCAACGAGCCACGCCATCCGCGAGGGACACCCGCCAGCGCGTACCGATGAGCGCGGCATTCGACGAGGCTGCCGGGCTGTTCGGTCCGGGGAGCATCTCGTGGCAGATCGACCGTGAGCTCGTCGTGCTGGCCGGAGGCTCCTGCGCGCTGCTGCTCCAGGCCGCCCATCCGGTCGTCGCCGCCGGGGTCGAGCAGCACTCGACCTATGCGAGCGACCCGTTCGGCCGTCTGATGCGGACGTTGACCAGCAGCTTCGACGTCGTCTTCGGCACGCGCTCGCAGGCCGAGGCCACGATCAGCCGGGTGAACGCCATCCACGAGCGCGTGCGTGGCACGCGGCCGGATGACGGGAGGCCGTACAGCGCCATGGATCCCGAGGCCCTGCTGTGGGTGCACGCCACCCTGGTCGACACCGCCTTGCGGGTGTACTCCCGCTTCGTGCGCCCGCTCCGCCCGGCCGAGGAGCAGGCCTACCACGAGGAATCGGGCCGGGTTGCCCGCCTCCTGGGCGTCCCGGACGGATCGCTGCCGCCCACCGTCGGCTCGCTGCGGGACTGGATGGATGGTCTGGTGGCCAGTGGCGAGGTCCGCGTCACGCCCGCGGCGCGCCGGATCGCGCGGACGGTGCTGTACCCCATGTCGTTCCCGCCCCGGATCGCGTGGGATGCGGCGCATCTCGTATCGATGGACACGCTCCGGGAACCGATCCGCCGCCAGTACGGCATTCAGTGGTCGGCGTCGCGTGAGCGCGGGATGGACCGAATCGCCGCGGCCACGCGCGCCTTCCTGCCGCTGCTTCCGTCGCCGATGCGGGAGGCACCCCAGGCCCGGGCCGCGGACCGACGCATCCGCCGCGCGCTGGCCGGACCGACGCGGTAGGCGGCAGCGCGTCCCCGGGGATCGAGACCGGGCGCTCGTCCCACCGATGCGACGGGTATCATGGCCGCGCCCGCCGGCCGCGCCACGGGGCGGCGGCCAGAGGAACCATGACCCGATTCGCCAAGCTCTCGGTTGCGGCTGCCGTCGCGACCTTCGTCCTGATCAGCGTGGGCGGCCTGGTGCGCGCCACCGACTCCGGGCTGGGATGCCCCGATTGGCCGCTCTGCTTCGGCGACTGGATCCCGCCGGCCGACCTGCACGCCTGGATCGAGCACACTCACCGGCTCATCGCCGCCGTGTTCGTCGGGCCGATGGTGGGCGCCATCGGCCTCATCACCGTCTTCACCGCGCGGCGCCGCGATCGGCCTCTGCTCATCGCCGCGGTGGTGGCCGGCGTGCTCGTGATCGTCCAGTCGCTGCTGGGAGCGGCGGTCGTGCTGCAGGGACTCGCTGCGGAGCTCGTGACGGCCCACCTCGGCATGGCGCTCATCGTGTTCGGCGCGGTCATCTTCATCGCCGAACGCGCCACGCGCGGCCCGATGCCGGGGGTCGAGGTGCGTCCGGGCCTCACCCGGCTCGTGGCGATCACGGCCCTGGCGATCCTCGGCCAGATGCTGCTCGGCTCGTGGGTGACCGGGCATCATGCCGGCCTCGCATACGCCGACTTCCCGCTCATGAATGGCTCGCTGCTGCCGGCCATCGTCGGCAGCGAGCAGGCCGCGCACTTCGCCCACCGGCTCATGAGCGTGGTGCTCGTCGCGCTCATCGTCTGGACGCTCGTCGCGGTACGGCGTGCGACGGACGCACGGCTGCCGCGCCGGCTGGCCCACTGGATGGCGGTGCTCATCGTCGTCCAGATCCTGCTCGGCGGGCTGAACGTCTGGTCGCGCCTGTCGGCCCTGTTCGTGGTCCCGCACCTGGCCGTCGGCGCCGCCATCTTCGGACTGTCGGTCTGGCTCCTGCTGACCGCGCGCCGGTTCCGGAGCGCCGAGCTGCAGGCGGCAGCGCCCGAGGCGGTGGCGCGCGAGCCCGGACCCGGCGACACGGTCCGCGCCTACGTCGCTCTCACCAAGCCGCGGATCATCGAGCTGCTCCTCGTCACCACCGTCCCGACCATGGTGCTGGCGCACGGCGGCATCCCGTCGCTGTGGCTGATGGCCGCGGTCGTCATCGGCGGCACCCTGGCGGCCGGCGGCGCCAACGCGATCAACATGGTCGTCGACCGCGACATCGACGACGTGATGCGTCGAACGCGACACCGTCCGCTGCCGCGGCACGCCGTGGATCCGCGCAGCGCGCTGGTCTTCGGCATCGTGCTCAGCGTCGTCGCCTTCGCGTGGCTGACCGTCACCGTCAACCTGTTGAGCGCCGCGCTGGCGCTGAGCGCCACCGCGTTCTACGTCTTCGTCTACACGATGTGGCTGAAGCGCTCGACGCCGCAGAACATCGTCATCGGCGGGGCGGCGGGCTGCGTCCCGGTGCTCGTGGCCTGGGCCGCCGTGACCGGCGAGGTCGGTCTGCCGGCGCTCGTCCTGTTCGCCATCGTCTTCTACTGGACTCCGCCGCACTTCTGGGCACTCGCCCTGCGGTATCGCGGCGACTACGCGGCGGCCAACGTCCCGATGCTGCCGGTGGTCCGAGGCGAGGTCGAGACGGCGCGGCAGATCACGCTCTATACGATCGCCCTGGTGGCGGTCAGCCTGCTCCTGGCGCCAGCGGCGCAGATGGGCTGGATCTACCTGGTGACGGCGGTGGTGCTCGGCGCGTTCTACGTGCTCGGCGCCGTGCGCTTGCAGCGGGCGAGGGGTCAGGGCCGCGAGGCGATCAACCTCTTCCGCTACTCGGTGAGCTACCTGACGCTGCTCTTCGCCGCCGTCGCCGCCGACGCGGTCATCCGCATCCCGCTGGCGTAGGCGCGGTCACGGCCCGCCTTCTCCGCGCGCTGCGCGCTCGGCGGCCAGCCGCGCGTCGAGGCGAGCGGTGCGCCGCTCTTCGTGACGCATCCACAGGATGAGCACGACGGCCATGCCGGCCAGGAAGGCAACATCGCCGAAGACCCACATGACCATTCCGCCGATCTGCTGATCCTCGAGGGGGCTGGGGCCCCAGTCGCGAAGGTTCGTCACGTAGTGCGGGTAGAGCACCGTGCCAGTCTGGACCAGGGAGACGCCGAGGAAGGACTGCTGGGGCATCGCCAGAAAGAGATAGAACAGCCGGACCGGGTGCGGGAGACGCCAGGGAGACGGATCGGCACCGATCGCCGGCCACCAGAACAGCAGCGCGGCACCCAGGAAGTGGACGTGCTGGAGGTAGTGCAGGGCCTGGTTCTCGAGCGCGTCGTTGTAGAGCGTGGAGTAGTGCCAGCCCCAGTTCGTGGCCGCGAAGACGACCCACGCCACGACCGGGAACGAGATCGCCCTGACCACCCGCGAGTGCAGCACGCCGAGGAGCCGCGCGCGCCACGCCGGCGACGCGACCCGAAGGGCGAGCGTGATCGGTGCCCCGGCCAGGAGGAGGGGAGCGGCGACGAGCTGCAGCAGCATGTGCTGCACCATGTGGACGCTGAACAGGAGGCCCTCGTAGGCCTCGATCGGCGACAGCAGTGCCACGCCCAGCGCGCCGAGTCCGCCCATGAACAGCCAGGTCCGCCAGCGCGGGTGCCGGTTGGCCGGGTGAGCGGCGTCCACGCGGCGAACCGCCCACAGGTACAGGCCGCCGGTGAGCACCAGGCTCACCACGGCCAGGGGGTCGAAGCTCCACCGGGCCAGGACGGCCGGGAACGTCGGCGTCGGCGCATCCACGCCGTGCCCGAGGGCCAGGCCGGGAAGGAGCAGGAGACTGGAGAGGGCGATGAGCGGGGACAGGCGACGCATCGGTCCCATTCTGGCTCCAATCCGATGGAACTGCCGCGCGCCGATCGGCGTCAGGGCGGCATGAATCGCACCGTGCCGCTTGCGGCTGCCCTGATCGTCGTCGTCCTCCTCGCGGCATGCGCCGCCTCCGGCCAGGTTCCGGGCCCGACAGGCCCCGCGAGCCCGGGGGACTCGGACGATGGCGGCGGGGGCGGGGACGGTGCGATCGAGCATCCCACCGGCGCCGACGAGCCGATCCTGCTGGTCGAGTCCACCGGCGGCTTCGTGCCGCTCGAGTTCATGGTCACCCAGCTGCCGTCGTTCGCGCTGTACGGCGACGGGACCGTGGTCCAGCAGGGCATGCAGACCCTCGAGTTCCCCGGCCCGGCGCTGCCGGCGCTCGTCGAGCGACGTCTGAGCCCCGAGGGCATCCAGGCGGTCCTGGCGGCCGTGCAGGACACGAACGCCTTCGGAACGAGCAGGGAGCTGCGCGGTGCAATGAACGTCGTGGCCGATGCGTCCGACACCGTCTTCACGGTCAACGCCGGCGGGCGCGAGGTGATCGTTTCGATCTACGGCCTCGGGACGCTCATGCCGGACATGGAGCCGCCGCCGGGGATGCCTGCCGGCGAGATGGAGGCGCACGAGACGCTCTTCGCGCTCCAGGACCAGCTGCTGATGCTCGACAGCTGGCTGCCTGCGTCGGCCTGGGCGACGGATGGCTGGCAGCCGTACCAGGCGGAGCGCTTCCGCCTCTACGTCCGCGACGTCACCGGCGAGCCGGTGGAGGGTGGCGAGATGCCACAGCAGGTCATGGAGTGGCCCGTCGAGGGCGATCCGGCAGCCTTCGGGGAGGAGCAGCCCTTCTTCGGGAACGGCACCCGCTGTGGTGCCGTGGAGGGCGACGATGGGAGGGCGTGGCTCGAGGCCCTCAGCGCCGCGAAGCAGAACACGCTGTGGAGCGATGACGGCGACCGACGGTTCTCGGTCATGCCGCGTCCGCTGCTTCCCCACGAGGAGACGGCCTGCCCGCCCCTCGCCGGGGCCTGATCGGACCGACGCGAATGGCCGTCCGGTTCCGGACGGCCTTCGCTACAATGCTGCGCGTGCCGCCGTGAGCGGCCGAGCCCGCGCGCTCGCATCCCCGTGTCGGTCGAACTCAGGAGCCTCGAGACGAGTTGATGCCATCCCCGGCGCCCCGATCCCGGCTGCGGACCGTGCTCCGCGTCGGGGCTCCCCTGCTCCTCATCGTCCTGCTCGCCGGCTGCCTGCTGCCGCCCGAGCCGCAGACCGAGGCTGGCCGCAGCGTCTTCAACCTGTACCTGATCACGCTCGCGCTCGCCGCGGTCGTGTTCATCGGCGTCGAGGGCTTCATCCTCTACGCGATCTTCCGCTACCGTCGGAAGCCGGGCGACGACGTGCTTCCCGAGCAGCACCACGGCAACAACCTGATCGAGATCATCTGGACCGCGATCCCGACGGTCATCGTCCTCGTGCTCTTCACGTTCAGCATGCTGAGCCTGGCCGAGGTGGAGGCACGGGTCGAGGGCGACGAGGGCGTCGCCATCGGGGTCGAAGGCTTCCGCTTCAGCTGGCGTTTCATCTACGAGGACCCGGCCGTCGAGATCGTGGGCAGCCCTGCCGATCCGCCGGAGCTGGTGGTGCCGGTCGGGGAGCCGGTGGTCCTCACGCTGACCACGCTCGACGTCAACCACTCGTTCTACGTGCCGGACTTCCTGCTCAAGCGCGACCTCATCGACTTCGGCGGGCAGATGCCGGACAACGAGCTGCGCTTCACCGTCTCCGAGGCCGGGACCTACTCCGGCCAGTGCGCCGAGTTCTGCGGCAGCCTGCATGCCGAGATGACCTTCACCGTCCGGGCGCTGGAGCGTGCCGAGTACGACGCCTTCCTGGCCGGTCTCGCCGCCGGCGAGACGCCGCCGCCGGACGCCGGAGAGGCGGAGTGCGACGTGACTGTCGAGATCGCCGCGAACAACACGCAGTTCGATATCGCCGAGTTCGAGGTGCCGGCCGACACGGCGTTCTGCATCGCGTTTGAGAACCAGGAGGACGTGCCGCACAACGTCTCCATCTACGATGGCGAGGAGGCGTTGTTCACCGGCGACTTCCTGAACGAGGCGGGCAGCATCACCTACCAGGTCGACGCGCTGCCGGCAGGCGAGTACCGATTCATCTGCGACGCGCACCCGACCGACATGGTGGGCGACGTGATCGTCACGAGCGAGTAACGGAGCGCGAGACAGACCCATGGCCACCACCACGCTCGATCCCCGCGCCGGCGCCGTCGGTCGCTCCTGGGTGCTCGATTGGCTGACGACCGTCGATCACAAGAAGATCGGCATCCTGTACATCGTCAACAGCTTCCTGTTCTTCTTCGCGGCCGGGATCCTGGCGCTGTTCATCCGTGCCGAGCTGGCCGTGCCGGGCCTGCAGTTCCTCGACTACGACACCTACAACCAGGCCTTCACGATGCACGGGACGATCATGATCTTCCTGTTCATCGTGCCGGTGCTGGCCGGGTTCGGGAACTACATCGTCCCGCTCCAGCTCGGGGCGCCGGACATGGCCTTCCCGCGGATCAACGCGCTCAGCTTCTGGCTCCTGCCGCTGGGCGGCGGCCTCATCTTCTCCGGCTACCTGTTCGGCGGCGCCGCGGCCGAGGGCTGGACGATGTACGCCCCGCTCTCGAACGCGCAGTACGCGCCGAACGTCGGGACCGACCTGTGGCTCATCGGCCTGACCCTGGTCGGCACCGCCTCGATCCTGGGCGCGGTGAACTTCATCGCCACCATCTTCAAGATGCGCGCGCCGGGCATGACGCTGTTCCGGATGCCGATCTTCGTGTGGACGATCCTGGTGACCGCCGTCCTCATCCTGCTCGCCACGCCGGTGCTCACCGCCGGGCTGATCGCGCTCTTCATCGACCGCAACTACGGCGGCTCGTTCTTCGACCCGAGCGTCGGCGGCAACCCGATCCTGTGGCAGCACATCTTCTGGTTCTTCGGCCACCCCGAGGTGTACATCGTCATCCTGCCGGCGATGGGCGTGGTGTCCGAGGTGCTGCCGGTCTTCAGCCGCAAGCCGCTGTTCGGCTACAAGGCGTTCGTGTTCGCGACGATCGGCATCGGCCTGCTCAGCTTCAGCGTCTGGGCGCACCACATGTTCACCACCGGCGCGGTGCTGCTGCCGTTCTTCGCGTTCATGACCACGCTCATCGCGATCCCGACCGGCGTCAAGATGTTCAACTGGCTCGGCACGCTGTGGCGCGGCAAGCTCATGCTCACCACGCCGATGCTGTTCGCCCTCGGCTTCCTGAGCATGTTCCTCATCGGCGGGATCAGCGGCGTGATGCTCGGACAGCCGCCGTTCGACTTCCACGTCCAGGACACGTACTTCGTGGTCGCGCATCTCCACTACGTGTTCTTCGGCGGATCGGTGTTCGGCGTCTTCGCCGCGATGTACTACTGGTTCCCGAAGATGTTCGGGCGCAAGCTGAACGAGCCGCTCGGCAAGGTCCATTTCTGGATCCACTTCATCGGCTTCAACCTGGCCTTCTTCCCGATGCACAACCTCGGCCTGGACGGGATGCCGCGCCGGATCGCCGACTACACCGACCCGGGCGGATGGACGCTGCTGAACTCGATCTCGACGGTGGGCGCGTTCATGATCGCGGTGAGCATCATCCCGTTCCTCATCAACGTGGTCGCCACGTTCGTGAACGGCGAACGGGCCGGTGACGATCCGTGGGAAGGCAACACCCTCGAGTGGGCGACGACTTCGCCACCGCCGCCGCACAACTTCGACCGGCTGCCGCCGATCCACTCCGAGCGTCCGCTCTTCTTCCTGACCCACGGCCACGGCCACCCGGCCGAGCGTCCCGAGGACCTCGACGAGCCGGCAGACCCGCCGGTGGAATCCGGTGACGTCGAGCGGCGGGAGGACGAGGTATGACCGCCCCGACGATCCAGGCCCCGCGCCCCGGCGAGCAGCCATTCGAGAAGGTCCCGCACGTCGACGGCGGGATGCCGACCGCCCTGGTCGGGATGCTCCTGTTCATCGCCAGCGAGGTCATGTTCTTCGGCGGCCTGTTCGCGACGTATTTCAACGCGCGATCGGCCTTCGGGCCGGGCGAGTGGGGACCGCCCCCGGGCGGTCACCTCGACCTGCCGCTGGCCGCGGTCCTGACCGTGATCCTGGTGGCGTCGAGCTTCACGATGCAGTTCGGTGTGTGGGCCATCCGCCGCGGGGACACCGGCGGCCTGAAGCTGTGGACCGGCATCACCCTGGTGCTGGGCATCGTGTTCCTCATCGGCCAGATCTACGACTACAGCCAGCTCGGCTTCGGGATCGCCGATGGCGTCTTCGGCACGACGTTCTACACCCTGACCGGCTTCCACGGCGCGCACGTGTTCGGGGGCGCGGTCGGCCTCACGATCGTGCTGGCGCGTGCCCTCAAGGGCCAGTTCAGTGCCGAGAACCACGTCGCCGTCGAGGCGGTCAGCATGTACTGGCACTTCGTGGACGTGGTCTGGATCGGCGTGTTCACCACGATCTACTTCCTGCGCTAGGAGGCAGCCGAACCGATGACCGACGCCGCCCTGGGCTTCCTGCTCCTCGGCATCGCGCTGCTCGTGGTGCTGGGCATCGTCTTCGTCCTCGCCTCTCGCGGCGGGCCGCGTGGCGAGCCACCGGAGCCCCCGGCCGGCGTTCACATGCCCGGTCCCAGCTACCTGCCGGTGGTCTTCAGCGTGGCCATGGTTCTCATCGGGGCGGGCCTGGCCTTCCGCCTCGAGGACTGGCCGGTGAACCCGTGGATCTTCGCCCCCGGCGTGCTGCTCCTGGTGGCCGGCATCGTCTTCTGGGTGCGCGCCGCGAACCGCGAGTGGCACGAGGTCGAGCACGGCTCGCATCACGACGACGGGGCCGCGCACTGAGGGCCCGATGACCGCCGGCACGGCCGTCCGCAGCGGCCCCGACCTGCGGCGTCTGCCACTTCGTCATCTCGTGCTGGCAGCCACCCTCCCGATCGCGCTGCTCGCGCTGCTGGGCGTGGCGCTTCTGGTGCGTGGGCCGCTCGGCTCCGCCACGAGCATCGGCGCTCCCGCGCCCGACTTCACGCTGACCGACCTGGATGGCGCGCCCATTCAGCTGTCGGCGCTCGAGGGCCGTCCGGTGGTCGTCAACTTCTGGGCCAGCTGGTGCGGGCCATGCGTGGAGGAGTTCCCGCTCCTCCGCGAGGCGGCCGCGCGTCACGCCGCCGATGG
This sequence comes from Candidatus Angelobacter sp., assembly GCA_035463095.1. Classification (GTDB taxonomy): domain Bacteria; phylum Chloroflexota; class Limnocylindria; order QHBO01; family QHBO01; genus JACDBZ01. The sequence goes on from DATHTR010000116.1 coordinate 24,132, forward strand.
ACTGGTCGTCATCGGCATCGTGTACCAGGACCGATCCGAGGCGGCGCGCGAGTTCATGACCCGCAACGGCGGAACGTGGCAGGCCGCGATGGACCCGGGTGGCCGTGTGGCCGCCAGCTATGGCATCCTCGGGCCGCCGGAGACCTTCTTCATCGGGCGCGACGGGACGATCGCGGCGCGCCAGTTCGGCCAGTTCTCCGCCGCCTCGCTCGAGGCGCACCTGGCAGCCATCATCGACGAGGAGTGAGCATGGAGCGCAACCTTCCCGCGACGCAGGACGACGCGGCCGCCGGGGCCAGCCCCGAGGAGCCGATGGAGCCGGCGCCCCGCCCGGTCAACGTGGCGTTCCTGCCGCTGGCACTGTCCGCCTTCGTCCTGGTGGCGTTCGTGATGGCCGCCTGGACCTTCCTGCACGCGGCGTTCTGATTCGCGCCGTACGACACCGGCGGAGGTCGCCGAGCGACCGAGCGCCCGCTCGGCGGCGGTAGAATCGGGGCATGGCGCTCGGGCCGGCCATCGAGATCAGGGGGCTTCGCAAGTCGTACGGGCCGATCGACGCGGTGCGCGAGCTCGACCTGCGCGTCGAGCGCGGTGAGGTCTTCGCGCTGCTCGGACCGAACGGAGCGGGCAAGACGACAACGGTCGAGATCCTCGAGGGCCATCGAAACCGCGACAGCGGCGACGTCCGGGTGCTGGGCCACGATCCGGGTGAGCAACCGCGCGCCCTCAAGTCCCGCGTCGGCATCTTTCTGCAGCAGACCGGGGTCGACCCGTACCTGACCGTCCGCGAGGCGGTCGAGATGGTCGGCGGCTACTACCCGCGCCCGCGGGACGTCGACGAGGTGCTGGCCCTGACCGGCCTGGCCGAGCAGGGCGAACGCCGGGTGAAGAAGCTCTCCGGGGGCCAGCGCCGTCGGGTCGACCTGGCGGTCGCACTGGCAGGGGACCCGGAGCTGCTCTTCCTCGATGAACCGACGACCGGCTTCGACCCGTCCGCTCGGCGGCAGGCCTGGGAGACCGTTCGCGGGCTGGCGGAGCTCGGCAAGACGATCTTCCTGACGACGCACTTCATGGACGAGGCCCAGGCCCTGGCCGACCGCCTGGCGGTCATCGCCCGGGGTGCGCTCGTGGCCACCGGCACCGCGGACGAGCTCATCGGGCGGTCGAGCGACACGAGCCGCGTTCGATTCCGGCTCACCGATGGAGCGGCTCCGCCCGAGGGGCTGGGGGCGCACCCGGAGGACGGGGCATGGGTGCTCCGGACGGCGTCGCCGACGCGGTCGCTCCACGACCTCACGACCTGGGCGCTCGGCGCAGGCGTCGAGCTCGGCGACCTCGAGGTCCATCGGCGTTCGCTCGAGGAGGTCTACCTGCAGCTGACCGCCGAGGCGGAGGGGGACTGACGTGAGCGACCTCGCGCTGGCCGCGCGCCAGGTTCGGTACGAGAACCGCGCCTTCTGGCGCAACCCGCCGGCGGCGTTCTTCACGTTCGTCTTCCCGCTGGTCTTCATGGTCGTCTTCAACGTCCTCTTCGGCGAGGGCGCGGCCCGATTCTTCACGCCGGCCATCATCGTCTTCGGCGTGGTGACGGCCACCTTCACGAACCTGGCGATGACCGTGACGATCGCACGCGACGAGGGGATCCTCAAGCGGGTCCGCGGCACGCCGCTCCCGGCCTGGGCATACCTCGCCGGCCGCATCGGCCACGCGGTCCTCATCGCCTTCCTGCTGGTCGTGATCGTGGCGGCGTTCGGGGCGGTGCTCTACGGGGTCGAGGTGCCGTGGGACGCGCTGCCCGCCATGCTCGTCGTGTTGTTCGTGTCGGCCGCGGCCTTCAGCGCGCTCGGCATGGCGGTCGCCGGCGTCATGCCGAGCGCCGATGCCGCACCGGCCGTGGTGAACGCCATCGTGCTGCCGGTGCTCTTCATCAGCAACGTGTTCATCGACATGTCGAACGCGCCGGCGTGGCTCGACACGATCAGCCACCTCTTCCCGGTGCGCCACTTCGCGGATGCGATGCTCGCGATCTACCGCGATGGCGCCGCAGCCGGCTGGCCGTGGATGGAGATCGGCGTCATCGCCGCCTGGGGAGCGATCGGCGTCATCGCAGCGTTGCGGTTCTTCAGCTGGGAGCCGCGTCGCTGATGGCGATGGGGGGTGCACGGACGATTGCGTTGGCGGCGGTCCTGGTCGGCTGCATTGCCCCACCGGGTCCGGCTGGGCCGACCCTCATCCTGGAAGTGATCAACAACACCGACGCATCGCTGCGAGTGTCAGTTGACTGGGATGCGGGCGACATCATCGGCGACGCGGCGTCCGAGGTCGCCGGCTGCGAGCATCGAACCATTGACCTGAACGAAGTTGGGGGTGCGTATCGCATCCGGGTTGCCGACGACGAAATCAGCGGTGACGTTGGTGCGGGCGTCGTTGGCGGGTACCTCCTTGTCCGTGTCGTCGTCCACAAGGACGGCAGCGTGACCAGACCGGATCGGATGGTCTACACCACGGAAGAGCCTCCTGCCGTCGCACGACCGATCGGTGCTTGCGGCTGAGGGCGCTGGGCCCGAGGACCTCGCGCGACGCCGATGATCAGGTCAGGAGCCGGGCGAGCTGGGCGAGGTGGTCCACCTCCTCGGCGGCGACATGCGTCTCGTATCGCTCGACCGTCATCCGGCCGTGCTCGCCATGGATCCCGACGCGGTTCCATCCGGCGTCGTCGAGGCCTTCGAGCAGGGTGACGTGCTCCGACCGGAGCGCGGCGAGCCGCCCGAGCTGATGGTGGACATCCTGGTCGAGATAGCGCCGCTCGATCGCCAGCGCCTCGGGATCGAACGGGTCGAGGGTCGGCTCGTCCTCGTCGACCATGCGGCGGACGCGGGCCAGCGCGTGCTCCTCGGTGTCCGCCAGGTGGCCGACGACCTCCACCGCGGCCCACGCGCCGGCTGCCGGGCGACGGCGCAGGCTCTCGGTGTTCGGAAAGGAACCGATGAGGGCCTCGGCCACGATCGGGGTGGCGCGCAGGGTCTTCAGCAGCTCGAGTCGCGGGTCAATTGCCACGGGGCGATCCTCCGGTTGCGGGCGGCGGGTAGCGTCGCGCCACGTAGTCATCGAGGATGCGCAGGAAGCGCGGCACGATGTCGTCGCCGCGCAGCGTCTCGGTCTTCGCGCCGTCGACGAACACCGGCGCGACCGGCTCCTCGAACGTCCCGGGCAGGCTGATGCCGATGTCGGCGTGCTTCGACTCTCCCGGACCATTGACCACGCATCCCATGACCGCCACCCGCAGCTCCTCGACGCCCGGATGGGTCTCCCGCCAGGAGGGCATGTTCTCGACCAGGTAGGCCTGGATATCGCGCGCCATCTCCTGGAAGAACGTGCTGGTCGTGCGCCCGCAGCCGGGGCAGGCCGAGACCTGGGGCAGGAACGAGCGCAGGCCCATGCTCTGGAGCACCTGCTGAGCGACCTGGACCTCCTGGGTCCGATCCCCGCCGGGCTCCGGCGTGAGGCTGACGCGGATGGTGTCGCCGATGCCGCGCTGGAGCAGGATCGCCAGGCCCGCCGCCGAGGTGATGATGCCCTTGGCGCCCATGCCGGCCTCGGTGAGGCCGAGGTGGAGCGGGTAGTCGCACCGCTCGGCAAGGCGCGCATAGACCTCGACCAGGTCCTGCACGCCGGAGACCTTGGCGCTGATGATGATCCGATCGTGACCGAGGCCGACCTCCTCCGCGAGGCGCGCCGAGCGCAGGGCGGACTCGATCATCGCCTCGATCATGACCTCGCGGCTGTCCATCGGCTCGGGCAGGAGGGCGTTCGCGTCCATCATCTCGGTGAGGAGCTGCTGGTCGAGCGATCCCCAGTTCACGCCGATGCGAACGGGCTTCCCGTTCGCGATGGCGACCTCGATGATCTGGGTGAACTGCTCGTCCCGGCGCTTCGTGCCCACGTTGCCGGGGTTGATGCGGTACTTCGCCAAAGCGGCGGCCGCCTCGGGGTACTTCGTGAGCAGCAGGTGCCCGTTGTAGTGGAAGTCGCCGATCAGGGGGACCTCCACGCCGAGGCGATCGAGCTTGTCGCGGATGACCGGCACGGCGCGAGCGGCCTCGTCGTTGTTGACGGTGATGCGCACGAGCTCGGATCCGGCATGCGCCAGCTGCGCGACCTGGAGTGCGGTGGCATCGGCATCGGCGGTGTCGGTGTTCGTCATCGACTGCACCACGACCGGGTGGTCCGAGCCGACCGGCACGCCGCCGACGAGCACGGTGGTCGAGGGCCGTCGTGAGGGGATGCGCATCGCCATGCATGGTAGAGCGAGGCGCTCGTATCGGCACGCGGCGTGCACGACCGATCCGACGTGACTTCCAGCGAGGCGGCGGATGCGGTTGCCCGGCGACGCATCTGGATCGTCGAGGACGAGCCGGCGGCGGCGACGCTGGCCGCCGAGCTGTGCGAGCAATCCGGCGCCGAGGCGACCGTGTTCCGCGCGCCGCTCCCGTACCTCGCCGCCCTGCGCACCGCGGATCAGCCGAGCGCGGTGATCCTCGACTGGCGGCTCGAGCACGAGCTGAGCGCCGCGCTCTTCCTCGCCACGAGGCACCGTCACCCACAGCTGCCGGTCATCTACTGGACCGGCAGCGCGGCGGAGTCGCTGCCGGCGATGATCCGCAGCGATGCCCGCACGCGCCTGGTCGACAAGGCCTCCGGGACGGTGGCGTTCGAGTCGGCGCTCTCGTGGGCCTTCGCCGACGACGCTGCCCGCCAGGCGTAGCCCCGGAGCGCTCAGCCAGCCGGTGGGGCGCCCCCGAAGACGAGTGCCGCGTTCATTCCGCCGAAGCCGAACGAGGTGCTCAGCGCGGCTCCCACGCGGCGGGATTCGGCGACGCGCAGCACGGTGAGATCGACCTCCGGATCGAGCGTTGCCAGGTTGCACGTGCCGGGAAGCCGGCCGTGGTGCAGCGCGAGGACGGTGATTGCCGCTTCGACCGCCCCCGACGCGCCCAGCGCGTGGCCGTACAGGCCCTTCGTCCCCGACACGGCCACGCCTCGAGCCGACGGCCCGAGCGCGAGATGGAGCGCTCGCGCCTCCGCGGCCTCGTTGAGCGGCGTGCTCGATCCGTGGGCATTCACGTAGCCGATCTCACCCGCGCCGACGCGCGCATCGTCGAGCGCGATGCGGATCGCGCGAGCCGCGTCACGCCCGTCCGGGCGCGGTGCGGTCATGTGATAGGCGTCGTTGCTGGCGCCGAAGCCGAGCAGCTCGGCGAGGATCGGCGCGTCGCGGCGAAGTGCGGCCTCCCGCTCCTCGAGGACGAGGATCGCGGCCGCTTCGCCCATCACGAAGCCGTCGCGGTCCCGGTCGAACGGACGCGAGGCGGTGGCGGGGTCGTCGTTCCGCTGCGAGAGCACGCGGATGAGGGCAAAGGCGCCGAAGGTGAGCGGTGCGAGCGGCGCCTCGGCGCCGCCGGCCAGGGCGGCGTCCACGGTGCCGTCTCGGATGGCGTGGAAGGCCTGGCCGATGGCCACCGCACCGGAGGCGCACGAGTTCGCGTTGCCGACGGCCGGTCCGGTGATGCCGAGGTCGAGCGCCACGTTGCTGGCCCCGGCGCCGCCGAACACGGCCAGCGCCAGGGTCGGGGCGACACCGCGGACGCCCCGTGCCACGAATCCGTCGTGCTGCTCCTCGCCGAACGCGATGCCGCCGAGGGCCGAGCCGATCCAGACTCCGGTCCGGCTCGCATCCCCGTTCGGCGACGTCAGGCGCGCATCGTTCATCGCCAATCGGGACGCCGCCACGGCCATCGCGCTGAAGCGGTCGAGCCGGCGAGCCCGACGCGCGTCGAGGTGATCGGCCGGCTCGAAGTCGTCGATCTGTGCCGCGATCCGGGATGGGAAGCCCGAGGCGTCGAATCGGTCGATGGTGCGCACGGCCGATCGGTTCGCGAGGACGCCATCCCACAGGGCGCGGGACCCGGTGCCGATGGGCGTGACCGCGCCGATCCCGGTGACGACGACGCGTCGGACGCTCATCGGCCCGGCGCCTCCGCCAGGCGGCGGATCGTGCGCAGCGTGCGCCCCGCGATGGCCTCGATGAACTGCGGCCCGATGACTCGCTCGGCGGCGAACCCGCCGATCAACGGCCAGGGCAGCTCGAGGCGGTGCTCGATGCTGACATCGACCACGCCGTCCGGACGTTCCTCGAAGCGCCAGGCGACCCACATGCCGCGCGTCACCCCGCCGGTGTGGACGAACTCGATCGTGCGCTGCCCTGGCTTCGGCCGCTGGATCGCCTCCCACTTCACCGGGATCGGCCCGCGGCGGGCGCCCATCGCGAATCGGCGCTCGTCGTTCGGATCCGGCACCGCGCGGACGTAGCGGTAGTGCGGCAGGATCTCCGGCCAGCGCTCCACGTCGGCGGCCAGGGTGAAGATGCGCTCGAACGGCGCCCGCATCGGCTGCGTGATCCGGCTCTTCATGGTCCGAGCACCTCCCAGACGGCCCGTGGCGACAGAGCATCGGCGGCGGGACGGCAGTCGCCGAGGGCCGATCCGAGGCGCCGGGCGGCCACGGGCCGGGACTCCAGCCGGCCGACCGCATGGCCGAGCACGCCGGGCGCCGCCAGTGCGGCCTGGACGATCCAGCTGAGCACCTCCTTCGCGGCGAAGGCGCGCTGCCGCTCCCGACGGTACGCGGCCGCGACATCGCCGCCGGCCAGGATCGCATCGGCCGCTGCGCGCGCACCGCGGAGCGCGCGGTGGATGCCCTCCCCGGTGAACGGGTCCACGAACCCGGCGGCGTCGCCGACGAGCAGCCATCCCGACCCGGCGACCTCGCGCACGCGGTGACCGATCGGCGCCGCGCCGCGGATCGGTCCGATCCGCCGGCTCGCCGCCAGGCGGCGGGCGACGGCTGGCAGGGCAGCGACGGCCTCGGCGAACCGCGCTTCCGCCGGACGGGCCGGTGACATCGGCAGCGCCATGCCCACGTTCAGGGCCCCGGCGATCGGTGCCAGCCCGACGTACCAGCCGGTGGCCGCGTGCATCTCACCGTGGTCGACGAGGTCGTCCAGCGGCTCGTAGTGGGCGACGAGGCCCAGCCGGCGGGGCGCGCGCACCGGCGCCTCGACGTCGAGCAGCCGCGCGACGGTCGACCTGGCGCCATCCGCGCCCACGACGATGTCCGCTCGCACGCTCTCGTCGCTTCCCTGGCGCCGGACGCGGACGCCGCGAACGCGGGTGCCTTCAGTGACCAGGCCGACGATTCGCGAGCGCTCCTGCAGCGTGGCGCCGCAGGCGGAGGCATGCGCGGCCAGGATGGCGTCGAATCGGCGACGATCGAGGCCCCAGGCCGGTCGCGGCCCTCGAGCATCCGCTGCGGCGATGCGGACCCGATGCCCCCCGGCATGGAGATCCATGCCGTCGAGGCGCCGAGCGGCGGGCTGCCACGCAGTGGCCCGAATGCCGAGCCGCGCCAGCTCGTCGGCGATCCGGGGGCTGGCGTACTCCGCACATGCCTTCGGTCGTGGATGCTCCGCCGCCTCGACCAGCAGGACCGATGCGCCGCGGCGGGCAAGCGCCGCGGCGAGCGCCGCCCCCGATGGACCCGCACCCGCGACCGCGACGTCGAACCGGCGGGTCACGGCCGTGCCTCGCGAACCGCGGTGGTCACCACGCGCGGCATCCAGGCGGCCGAGCGGCGAACGAGTCGCAGTCCGGCTTCGGCCAGCAGGACGTCGAGCTCGGGCAGGGTATGGGCGCGACGCACCGACAGCAGGCCATCGTGGCGGGTGGTCCGGCATCGGCCGAGCGCCACGACCGCGACCCCGGTCGCGAGCAGCGGCAGGACGCCACGGCGCAGGTCGTTGACCACCACCCCGAGCCGGGCCACGCGGGCCATCTCGCCCAGTGCGGTGACTGCCGCCTCCGGATCGAGATGGTGGAGCAGGAGCGATGCGTGGGCGACGTCGACGCTCCCATCGGCGAACGGGAGGGCGGTGGCATCCCCCGGCGCGAGGTGGATGCCGTCGGCTCCGCGCGTGCGAGCGTGCGCGACCTCCAGGACGGCAGGATCCGCGTCGACGGCATGGACGGTCCAGCCGCGTCGGGCGAACGCCAGCGGGACGTCGCCGGCGCCGGTTCCCACGTCGACGATCGTCGCCTCGGCCCTTCCCCCGACGAGATCCCGGACGGCGTCGACGCTGGCCGCCACGCCACCCGGAAGCCGGTTCAGGCGCGCAAGGTCGGCGAGGTTCGTGCTGAGCTCATCGCCGGCGACCCGCCCCAGGTCGAGCAGCTCGAGCGCGTCGCTGCGGCGGGACAGCGGGAGGCGGCCTCCACGGTTGCGCGTCGCGCTCACCATCGGCCCATCACTCGCGCCATCACGCGCATGTTCCGCTGCGCCGCCCGATCCGGCAAACGTCGACGCTCGTCGGAGTACACTGGGAGCACGATGACCGCGACCGTTCCTCCGTCGACCGACGCCCCCACGCACGACCACACCGACACCAGCCACCGCAAGGTGATCATCATCGGCTCCGGGCCCGCCGGCCTGACCGCCGCCATCTATGCGGGGCGCGCCAACCTCGAGCCCCTGGTCATCGCCGGCAACACGCCGATGGGCCAGCTCATGATCACCTCGGACGTCGAGAATTACCCCGGCTTCCCGCACGGCGTCCAGGGCCCCGAATTGATGCAGCACTTCCGCGAGCAGGCGGAGCGTTTCGGGACCACGATCGTCGAGAAGGACGCCACGAAGGTCGACTTCAGCGAGCGCCCGTTCCGCATCTGGGTGGGAGACGACGAGTATCGCGCGGACGCCGTGATCGTGGCCACCGGGGCCTCGGCCCTGTGGCTGGGCCTGCCGTCGGAGGAGGAGTTCCGCGGGCGCGGCGTGAGCGCCTGCGCGACCTGCGACGGCTTCTTCTTCCGCGATCGCGAGATCGCCGTGGTGGGGGGCGGGGACACCGCGCTCGAGGAGGCGACCTTCCTCACCCGCTTCGCCAGCAAGGTGACGATGCTCGTGCGGCGTGACGAGTTCCGCGGCTCCAGGATCATGCAGGATCGCGCGCTGCGAGATCCGAAGATCGAGGTGCTCTGGAACAAGGAGGTCGCCGAGGTCAAGGGCGAGATGACGGTGAACGCCCTCACGCTGCGGGACACGGCGACCGGCGAGACGACCGAGCTGCCGGTCCAGGGCCTGTTCGTCGCCATCGGCTACAAGCCGAACACCGACCTGTTCGCCGACCAGCTCACCGTCGGGAAGGGCGGCTACCTCGAGATCGTCGACGGTGAGACCGGTTCGGGGATCGAGGGCGTCTTCGTCGCCGGGGACGTCCACGACTCGCATTACCGCCAGGCGGTGACGGCTGCCGGGGATGGCTGCAAGGCGGCGATCGACGCCGAGCGCTGGCTCGCCTCGGTGGGAGAGATCGAGGCAGCGACCGCCACGAACTGGTAGGCGTGGCCATGGGGCCGGCCGCGCCTCGTCGGTGGCCCCTCGGCGCGGCCATTGGCATTTGAATGGGACCAGCGGCCATCGGACGGCGCGAGACCAGGCGCCGGTTGGCCGGTCGCGTTCCACGGTACCCGCCACCATGGCGTGACGCGCTCGCGACGATCGTTGACTAGACTAACGACCTGACCACGAGCCTGAGAAGGAGTCCGATGGCCGCTCGCGCGCCGCGCCCCGAAGACCTGTACGACCTCCGCGTCCCGACCGACGCCGCCATCTCGCCCGACGGCCGCTGGGTGGCCTTCTCGGTGCTGGCCGTGGCGCCCGGCAAGGACGGATACCGGACCTCGCTCTGGCTCGCGCCGACCGACGCCAGCGCCCCGGCCCGCCAGCTGACGCTCGGCGCCCGAACGGACGCGATGCCGCGCTGGTCGCCTGACGGGCGCGTCATTGCCTTCCTGTCGGACCGCGGCGCCGTGCTCCAGGCAGGCGGCGCGGGCTCCCGCCCCGGTCCCGCCGAGGCCCCGAAGGACGGGGCGGTCCAGGCCTGGCTGCTGCCCGTCGGTGACGGCGGCGAGGCGCGCCAGCTGACCGACCTGCCGAAGAACGTCGAGGGCCTCGACTGGGCGCCGGATGGCACGCGTCTCGTGGTCGTGAGCGGGGCGAGCTCGACGAAGCCCGATCCGCAGCCCGAACGCAGCCCGGGCGACCCGCCGGCGCCGGACACCAGGCTCATCGACGCGCTCCGCTACCAGTTCAACGGCCGCGGCTTCGTCCACGACGCCTTCAGCCGCCTGTGGCTCGTCGACGTCGACAGCGGGGACGCCGAGCTCCTGACCCGCGGCGACCACCACGACACCGACCCTCGCTGGTCGCCGGACGGAACGCGGATCGCATTCGTGTCCGATCGGCACCGTGACCCGGACCTGACCTGGCGTTCGGACGTGTACATGGTCGGCCTGGAGGATCGCAGGGTGACGCCGCTCACGTCCGGCGGCGGACGCCAGGCGTTCGGGGCACCGGCCTGGTTCCCGGACTCGGCGTGGGTCGCGGTCATCGGCAGCCGGGAGTGGACCAAGGGCATCGTGCCGCAGAGCTCCGTCTGGCGCTTCCGCGTGGCCGATGGCGAAGCCGAGCACCTCACCGATGGCGCCGACCTCGAGGCGGCGTCGGCCATGAACTCCGACCTGTTCGGCGGTGGCCCGCCGGCCGTCGCGGTGACGGCTGACGGTCGCTGGGTGGTGTTCAGTGCGGCAATCGAGGGCAGCCTCGAGCTGTGGCGGGTCGGCGTGGAGGACGGACGGGTGGAGCGCCTCACGAACGACCGCCACTACCTCGGCCGGGTCAGCCTGGCGGCGCTGCCGCGCGGCGGGAGCCGCGTCGCCGCCGTGCGCGCCAGCGCGACCGAGGCCCCGGACGTGGTGATCGGCGACCTGCCGGCCGGCCGTCTCGGGTCGACGCCGGTCGACCTGAGCCGGATCAGCGATCTCATGGGCGAGGCGTGGTCCGACGTCAGGCTCGTCGAGCCGCAGGAGCGATGGCACGAGGTCGACGGCCGGCGTATCCAGGGCTGGTTCCTCGAATCCCCGAAGAGCACGAAGCGCCGGCCCGCGCCGGTGGTGGCGCAGATCCACGGCGGCCCGGCGACGCTCTACGGCTGGTCGCCGATGTGGGAATGGCAGGTGCTGGCCGCCAACGGCATCAGCGTCTACGCCTGCAACCCACGCGGCTCGCAGGGGTACGGGCAGGATTTCGTGTCCGCGAACGTCGGCGACTGGGGCGACGGTCCGATGCGCGACGTGATGGGCGGCCTGGATGCGCTCGTCGCGGACGGGCTGGTCGACGCCGACCGGATGGGCGTCACCGGCGGTTCGTACGGGGGCTACCTCACGTCGTGGATCATCGGCCACACCGATCGGTTCCGGGCGGCCGTGACGTGCCGCAGCGTGAACGACATGACGAGCCAGATGCTGTCGGGCGACATCGGCGGTCCGACCTTCGGCGAGTACGCGTACGCCGTCCTGCCCTGGGAGGACTGGGATCTGTACCGGCGCCACTCACCGCTGACATACGCCGAGCACATGGACACGCCGCTGCTGATCCAGCATTCCGAGCGCGATCTGCGGACCACGATCACCCAGGCGGAGGAGCTCTTCGCCGTGCTGCGCTCGCTGCGGCGCACCGTGCGCCTCATGCGCGTGCCCGAGGAGACGCACGAGCTCACCCGCTCCGGGACGCCGTTCCGACGGGTGGACAATCTGCGGCTCATCGACGAGTGGTTCCGTCACTTCCTCATCGAGGGCAAGACGAGGCTGCCGAAGATCGATCCGAAGCGCGGGTAGGCCCTACACTCCGGCCATGTCCGATGTTGAGATCGCCCTTCGCGAGGGCTACGGGTTCGACGCCCCCGCCGTGACCTTCGGCGCCGGCATGGAAGGCGAACATGCGCATCCCGGCGCCCAGATCCGCGTGCCGCTGGCCATGATGAACCGACACGGCCTGGTGGCCGGGGCGACCGGCACGGGCAAGACGAAGACCCTCCAGGTTCTTGCAGAGCAGCTGAGCGACGCCGGCGTCCCGGTCTTCATCAGCGACATCAAGGGCGACATCAGCGGCCTGGCCGCCCCCGCCGAGCTGAACGACAAGCTCACCGGCCGCGCCGCGTCCATCGGCTTCACCGATTACGCCGCGAAGTCCTTCCCGGTCGAGTTCCTCACCCTCGACCGCGAGGGCACCGGCGTGCGGCTGCGCGCATCGGTCTCGAGCTTCGGCCCGATCCTGCTCTCGAAGGTGCTCGACCTGAACGAGACGCAGCAGTCGGTCCTGGCGCTCGCCTTCAAGTATTCCGATGACAAGAAGCTGCCCCTGCTCAACCTCGAGGACCTGCGGGCGCTGCTCAACCACCTGAACTCGGACGAGGGCAAGTCCGAGATGGCCGAGTACGGAGGCGTGGCGACCGCGACGGTCGGCGTGATCATCCGCAAGATCGTCGAGCTCGAGCAGCAGGAGGCCGATGCCTTCTTCGGCTCGCCGGAGTTCGAGGTCGCCGACTTCCTGCGCACCACCGAGGACGGCCGCGGCGTCATCAGCATCCTCGAGCTGGCCGACATGCAGGATCGGCCTGCGCTGTTCAGCACGTTCATGATGTGGCTGCTGGCCTCGCTGTACGAGTCGCTACCCGAGGTGGGCGATCCCGACAAGCCGAAGCTCGTCTTCTTCTTCGACGAGGCGCACCTGCTCTTCCGCGATGCGAACAAGACGTTCATGCAGCAGATCGAGCTCGTGGCGCGGCTCATCCGCTCGAAGGGCGTGGGGGTGTTCTTCGTGACCCATGCGCCGACCGATGTGCCGGCCGAGGTGCTCGGTCAGCTCGGCAATCGCGTCCAGCACGCGCTGCGGGCCTTCACGCCGGATGATCTGAAGGTCGTGCGGGCCACCGCCGCGACCTTCCCGCGCACCGACCTGTACGACGTGGAGGAGGAGCTCACGCGGCTCGGCACCGGCGAAGCCCTCGTCACCGCGCTCGACCTGAAGGGCCGGCCGCTGCCGACCGCGCGGACGATGATGCGGCCGCCCATGTCGCTCATGGCCCAGGTGTCTCCGGAAACCTTCGCGTCGGTCGCCGCAGCCTCGCCGTTGGTCAGGACGTACGCGGTCGACACGGACCCGGAGTCGGCCAAGGAGCTGTTGGCCGCCCGCATGAAACAGGCCGAGGCGACCGGCACCGAGGCATTGGAGGGCGTCGAGGATCCGCCGCCGGGGAGCGGCCGCATGCGGCCGACGAAGGCGCCGGAGCGGGGGGTGGACTGGGTGCAGGAAGGGGCGCGATTCGCTCGGTCCGGCGCCTTCAACACGATCCTGCGCTCCGTGATCGGGATCCTGTCGAAGCGTCGCTGAGCGCGGCGGGACCACGTCGAGCCAGGCGCGCAGGCCACCGACTGGCCCGGCGCCGCATCCCGTCGCTGAGCAGGGTGAACAGGGTGCAACGGCGGGCCGTCGAGCCGGTGCCGATGGAATGGGGTCGTACACTTGACCCGCCGGCACGAGCCATCGCCGCCGGGCAAACGGCCGAGCCGGAGAGCATGCGGGAGGAACGGGCAGTGCGCGCACACATCGTCTGGCTCGAGGATCGATCGGGGAGCCTCGCCGACCTCTGCGACGCCGTGGGGGCTCAGAACATCAACATCAGCGGCATCTCGGCGACGACCTGGGGAGAGCGGGGTGCCGTGGCCCTCACCACCGATGATGCCGATGCGATGATCTCCGTCCTCGAGGAGCGCAATGCCGAACATCGCGTGGTGGAGCTGGTCGCGGCGGCGCTCGAGGACCGCCCGCGCGCGCTCGCCGCGGCCGCACGCCGGCTGGCGGACCGCGACATCAACATCCGGGCGGTCGTGCCGATGGGCGTTCGCGATGGCAACCGCATCATCGGATTCGTGGTGGATGTGCCAGCGGCGGCGCGCGACGCGCTCGGTGATCTGGCGCTCCCGGACTCGGAGCTCTAGGCCGACGAGGCCGTCTCCCCGCGGCGCTCCACAGGAGGTGGCGCAAGCGTCTTCTCGCGTGATGCTCGCACGGCACGACACGGGGCCGTTTGTGCTCGGCGCACGGGACCATCATCGGCGCATCGGCTGCCATACACTGCGCGTCGAACGGAGGTGAACGACCATGCGCGCATTCATCGTGGAGCTGAAGAACGAGCCTGGGAGCCTGGCGGACCTGAGCGAGGCGCTGGGGGAGCGCGGGGTGAACATCGTCGGCGTGGCCGGCATGACCTGGAACGAGCTCGGCGCGGTCGGGCTGATC
>DATHTR010000117.1:0-8316 GCA_035463095.1 Candidatus Angelobacter sp.
GGCGGCCGCCTACGACTGGGAGGTTCAGAAGTCGCGGTATCTCGAGATCGTCGGCCGCATGTGTGCCCGCGGAGGTCCCGCATAGTAGGATCGGCCGCACGGGGCGTGGCGCAGCCTGGCAGCGCGCCTGCTTTGGGAGCAGGAGGCCGCCGGTTCGAATCCGGCCGCCCCGACCACCGCCGCCACCGGCCGGGACGCTACCATCGGCCTCACCGATGCTGACCGCCCTCACCTTCGCCGCCGCGCTCGTCGTGGGGCTCGTGATCACGCCGATCGTTCGGGGGGTCGCTCACCGCTACGGGCTGCTCGACTACCCGGGCGGACGGAAGGTCCACCAGGTCCCCGTGCCGCGCCTGGGCGGGGTGGGGATGGCCATCGCCTTCGGGGTCGCCATCCTTGCCGCCACGCTCGTCTCACCCGATCTCGGCGAGACCGAGGGACTGAGGCCGAACCGCGCCGCCGCCATCCTGGCCGGCGTCAGCGTCCTCCTGGTGGTCGGGGTCATCGACGACACGCGAGGGATGCGCGCGAGCGTGAAGCTCCTCTTCCAGGTCGCCGCGGCCGTCCTCGCCTGGTGGCTGGGATTGAGCGTCGAGGCGCTGATCGGGCCCTGGGGTGTCGTCTACGTCGGCTGGCTGTCGCTTCCGATCACGGTGGCGTGGATCGTGGGCGTCATCAACGCCGTGAACCTCATCGACGGCCTCGACGGTCTTGCCGCCGCGGTCGTGCTCTCCGTGCTGGCCGCCTTCGGCCTGCTGGCCGCCGCCGATGGCGTGGACCCGACCCTCCCGATCATCGCCGCCACAGGTGGCGCGGCCGTCGGCTTCCTCGCCTACAACCTCCACCCGGCATCGATCATCATGGGCGACACCGGCTCGATGTTCCTCGGCTTCGTCGTCGCGGCCATCGGCATCTCGCTCACCCAGGATGGACTGTCACCGTCAGCGCCATGGATTCCGATGATCGCCCTCGGGGTGCCGATCCTGGACACGATCTGGGCCGTCGTGCGTCGCACCGCGCGAGGCGACGCCGTGTTCGCCGCCGACCGCGGGCACATCCACCACCAGCTCCTGCGCCAGGGTCTCTCTCAGCGCGACGCGATGCTCATCCTCACGGCGGTCTCCTCGGCGCTCGCCACGCTGGCGGTGATCGCCCATCGGCTGAGCGAGCGCTAGGTCACGGGACGGGGTCCTCGTCCGGAAGAGCGGGTGGCCCGGAGGCGAGGCTTCCGACGTACCAACCGGACAGCTCGTCGCGACCGAAGAGCTCCACCATCGCGTCGCGGATGGCCGGACGCTTCGGAATGAGCAGGTAGTTCACCTCCGGATCCACCGGAAGATCGACGTAGTCGGGGTGCCCGAGGACCACGCGCTCGATGTTCGGACCCGTGATGAGCGGCAGGAGACCGGCCAGGTCACCCGCCTGCTCGCGAGGAACGTCGGTGCTCACGGTGCGCCCGATGGCTCCGATGAGCGCCGGGAGCTCGAAGAGCGTATCGGCCTGCGCCAGCTCGCGGCGCAACGCGAGCAGCACCTGCTGCTGCCGCTCGTTGCGGTCGAAGTCCGTCTGGATCACCCGCTCGCCGTCGGGCATCTCGATCCACCCCTTCCGGCTGCGCGCATAGGCCAGCGCGTCGAGACCGTCGTAGTGCTGGCAGCCTGCCGGCAGGATCAGCGGCTCACCGGCCCCGCGGTTCTCGAGGCTGCCGTCGAACTCGGGGTCCACGAGCCTGCCCGGCAGGCACAGTCGGAGTCCACCCACCGCGTCGATCATGTCCGCGAAGCCCGCCATGTCCACCACCGCGTAGTGATGGATCTCGAGCCCGAGGTACAGGCCCACGGACCGCTCGAGTGCCTGCCGCCCGCACCGGTCCGGAGACCGATCGGGCATGTCGGGGCACCAGCGCCCGGGGGCGGCCGCGGCATCGACCGCAATCTGGTTCACACGGTTCGGGTAGAGCCCGTCCGGGTAGAGGCGGCGGTCTGGGAGCGGAAGCCACCCGGTGTCGCGTGGGATCGAGATCAACACCGCGCTCTCGTCCACCGGGTCGATGCTGACGACGAGGACCACGTCCGGCCGCGCGCTGTCCCGCCCGGGCGTCGCGTCGGTTCCGAGCAGCAGGATGTTGATGCGGTCCGCCTCGGTCCAGCGGTTCGGTATCGGCGCCGGAGTCGGCGCTGCTCCCGGGTCAGGCGGTTCCGTGGGCGCCGGCGCTGCGGCATCGTCATCCGGATCGGGAGCGAAGACCTGGGTGAGCGCACCCTCGAGCTCGGCCACGACGAATCCGACCCAGGCGTGCATCGCGACGCTGGTCACCAGCAGCGCCGTCACCGTCGTCACCGCGATCCGTCGATGCCGGCCGGCGATCCGTGCCGCCGGGACCAGCCCGGCGTGGATGATCGCCGCGAGGCGCCAGGCGAGCAGCAGGCCGTTGACGGCCATGACGGCGGTCAGGAACTCGGGCGACAGCAGGCTGTTCCGATCTCCCGCGATGCCGGTCGCGAGGGCAATCCCAGCGAGCACGAGCACGACGACCGGGAATGCGAACAGCAGCGCGTCCCGCGGCCGGCCCGAGTACGCCTGTCCGAGCCCCGGGAAGGCGAAGGACAGCACGGCGGCGAGCCATGGCCGGGGCGATCGTGCAGCGGCCGAAGGTACCGTCGCGTCGTTCACCATGGAGGGCGCCGAGTGTAGCATCGGGCCGGGTCGAGTCCGCTCGGCCGACCGAGTGACGCCTGCTGCCGGTGCGTCCTGTCCACGGTTGGGTAGTACGGGTGGGTTAGTACGTTTGCACCACCCCTCCCCGACGCCGATACTGGCCGGGCCGACCCGTCGGCCGCGCGACGATGACCACCACACCGGGGGAATGAGGGAGCCTGTGCCGATCGAGCTCACGATCATCGCCGTCACCGCGCTCCTGGCCGGGCTGTTCCTCGTCGGGATCACGTTGGCAGGTCGTGACGCCCGCCTCGACCGGGACGGTTCCCGAGCTCCCGTCCCCGTGCCGCACGCCTCGCCCCCGAGGGACGCCGTGGCTGCCGAGCGCGAGCAGCATCAGGCGGAGAGCACGCTCCGCGTCGTCTGGTGGCTGACGGTCACGATCGTGCTGCTCGGGGTCGGAATCAGTGGATCGTTCGCCGGCGGCCAGGGCGCGATCTTCCTGCTCGGCGCCGCGGCCGTCGTGGCGGTGGTCCTGTTCCACGAGCTCGGTGGAGCCCGACGAGCTCCGTTCCTGCGTCCCGCGGAACTCGTGGTCGCGGTGGCGCTCATCGGCGGGCTGCTGGCGCTCACCGGCTTTGCCTCGTCGCCGTTCGCGATGCTCTTTGCCCTGGTGGCGGTCGCCGCCGCCCTGGCCTACGGCCCGCGCGCGGGCCTCGCCGCGGCGGGGCTGGCCACGCTCGCGTACGCGGGCGTGCTGCTGGCGGACCCGCGGCTCGCGACGTACGGCCCAGAGGACGCGCTGCGCCTCTCGCTCGGGCTGGTGGCCACCTGGCTGCTGGCTTTCGTCGCGATCGCGTACGCGGCCCACCTCCGCCGCAGCATGGCGCAGGCCATCACCCTCTCCCAGACGGACCCGCTGACCGGCCTCTCGAACCGCTCACAGCTTCACGCCACCCTCGAGCGCGAGGTCAGCCGAACGCGGCGCAGCGACCGCGGCTTCTGCGTGCTCATGATCGACCTCGACGGGTTGAAGGCGATCAACGACACGGCGGGGCATCTGCGCGGGGACGAGGTCCTGCGCGCCATCGGCGCGATCATCACCGGATCGATCCGAGCGGTCGACAGCGCCTACCGCTTCGGCGGGGACGAGTTCGTGGTGCTGCTCCCGGAGACCGACATCATCGGCGCCTTCGTGGTGGCCGAGAAGATCCGGATCGGTGCCGAAGAGGTCGGCTCGACCATCGTCGCCGGCGCCGAGCCGGTGACGAGCGTGAGCATCGGCCTCGTCTCGCATCCGGAGGACGGCGTCTCGGCCGACGAGCTCATGATCGCCGCTGATCGGGCCATGTACCAGGCGAAGCGCCTCGGCAAGAACCAGATCAGCGGCAACCCAAGGCCGCGGCCTGCCCTCCTCGGGCGACGAGCCACGGCGCCTGCCACCGAGCCGGCCGCGGAGCCGGCCGCCGTCGAGCCTGCGCCCGAACCACCAGCGGAAGCACCGGCCGCTGGGCCGGCCGACGAGCCCGCGGCTCGCCACGGGAACGGAGTGGCCGGGCCGCGTGACGACCGAGCCGTCGCGGTGGAGCTCGGCCCGGTGGTCGTGGCGGAGCCGCCGAGCCGCCCGGACGCCGAGGAGGACGATCAGGCCGATCCCCAGGAGGTGCGTCGCCAGATCGCGGCTGCCAGCCGGGCCTTCGATCCGGACCACCAGGTCCGACGGGCGATGGACGCGTTCTTCTCACCGTCCTCGGTGCCGACGGAGCCGGACCGCACGACTCCCGATCACTGAGCGCCCGGGCCGCGGGACACCGAGCGCCGGGACGCGCGAATCAACGCTCGACGATGGCGCTCCCGACCGGGACGATCTCCCACCAGACGCGGCCCGGTGGGAGCACCACGGGGTCGCCGCTGTCCGCGTACGTCCAGCTCGTGACGTCCTCCGCCGCGTCGCGCGCCCAGCGCACGTCGTGGCCCCGGCCATCGACGTACAGCCGACCCTCGCCACGCTCGACGAGGAACTGCCGACGGCGGGGGAAGCCGCCGGGGTCGTTCTCGCCGATGAGGACCTCCTGACGCACCACCTGGACGATCACGGTATCGGTGCTGATGCGCGTCCCGGTGACGGCGTCGGAGTTCGGCCCGCCACCGTCGGTCCGCAGCCAGAGGCCGGCATCGGCGTCCCACACCCAGCCGAAGTGCCAGAAGCTCGAGGTCGACAGGCCGATGGAGCCGACGCGGCGCCCGTCGGGGAGGTCGGCGTCAGCGGCGAAATCGAACGGGGCGCGGGCCTCGCCGGCGGCCCGGACCTGCCGATCGAGCCGGTCGCCCTCTTCCATGTCGTCGCGAGCTGCGTCGACGTCGAAGAACACGTCGTGCGGCGCACCCCACGGACCGGCGCGGAAGTAGTACGGCCACTCCCCGCTGATGCCGTTGACGCGAGGCATGCCCTCGTCCCGCAGCGTCCGGATCACCTTTGCGGCGCCTCCGAAGTGGAAGGTCAGCACGCGCATCTGTTGCCACAGGTCGAGGTTGAAGTAGCGCAGTGAGCGGACGGGGCCCACGGCGGCCTCGACCCGCTCGCGGCACATGTAGATCGCCCCGAAGCGCGTGGTGTCGCCTTCGACCGGGGCCTCGACCACGAGGTCAGCCAGGTTGAGGCCGGATGGTGGACGGGCGACCGGATTGTTCTCGATGGTGACCAGGATGGGCACTCGCTCGGCGAGCTCGGGATCGGCCAACCTCTCGCCGGTGAACGGACAGACCGCTTCCGGGGTGGGCGTCGGCGATGGCGTGGGTGTGGGCGACGGAGTCGGCGTTGGCGTCGGCGACGGGGTGGGGGTCGGCGTTGGCGTCGGCGACGGGGTGGGGATCGGCGTCGGAGTGGGCTCGGGGGTTGCGTTCAGAACGGCGAGGGTGGTCCCGAGGGCGACGACGACCACCAGGAGCAGACCCAGCCCGAGCAGGACCGGGCGCGACTGGAGACGGTGCATGCGCCCGCCATCCTAGCGGTTGGGGCGGAGCCGGGTGAGCGCGCTGGTAGACTCGGCTCGATGCCCGGCTTCTCGACGCGGGCGATCCGGGCGGCCAGCCGCGTCCCGGATACGCCGCAGCCACCGCTCAACGTCCCGATCTTCGCCTCGAGCACCTTCGAGGTGGCCGATGCCGCCGAGCTCGGTGATCTGCTCGAGTTCGCGCGTTCCGGCCACTCGTATTCGCGCCACTCGAACCCGACGCTGGACGCGCTCGAACGCGCCCTCGCCGAGCTCGAGGGCGGCGAGGCAGGCCTCGTCACGGCGTCGGGGATGGCGGCGGCCCACGCGGCCGTGGTCTCCCTCGTGCGGGCCGGAGACGAGCTGCTCATCCCTCGCGCCGTCTACGGCGGCATGGTCGGCCTGGCCGATGCCGTTCTGCGCCGGCTCGGGGTGGAGGTGCGGGCGGTCGACACGACCGACGCGGATGCCGTCGCCGCCGCGATCGGGCCGAAGACCCGCGTCCTGTGGCTCGAGACGATCAGCAACCCCACGACCGCGGTGGCCGATGTGACGGCGCTGGCGAACCTTGCTCATGCCCGGGACGTCGTGGTCGTCGTGGACAACACGTTCGCCTCGCCGGCCCTGGCCACGCCCCTCGCCAGCGGCGCCGATCTCGTCGTCCACTCCACCACGAAGTACATCGGCGGGCACTCGGACCTCATGGGCGGAGCGGTCGTCGGATCGGCCGATCGGGTGCTCGCGGCGCGGAAGATCATGCTGAATGCCGGCGGCAACGGATCGCCCTGGGATGCGTTCCTGGCCCTGCGCGGCTTGAAGACGCTTGATCTGCGGATGGAGCGGCACTCGTCGAACGCACTGAGCGTCGCACGGGCGCTGGAGGCGGCCCCGGGCGTGGCCGCCGTCCGCTATCCGGGCCTGGCGTCGCATCCCCAGCACGAGCTTGCCATCCGCACCCTGCGCGGCGGCCGGGCCGGCGGCATGCTGGCCATCGACCTCGTCGGCGGGCGGCCGCACGGCGAGCGATTCCTCGACCGCGTCCGGGTGGCTGTCCACGCCACGAGCCTCGGCGGTGCCGAGTCACTCGTCAGCCACCCGGCGAGCTCCTCACATCGCCAGCTCGACGAGGGCGAGCTCGCGGCTTCCGGGCTCGGTCCGGGGACCGTCCGCATCTCGGTCGGCCTCGAAGATGTCGCCGATCTCGTGGACGACCTCGTCGGCGCCGCGCGCGCGGAGGCATGACCCCGCGGCCGGCGGCCGCGGCCGCCCGGCGTGCCGACCTCGTTCCGCGCCTGAGCGAGCGCGTCCTCCGTGCTCTCGGTGACGTGCGGGTCGGCCTGGTGCTGCTCCTTGCGACCGGCGCCGCCAATGCCGTCGCGGCCCTCCTGCCGGACGGTCCGCGGGCGCTGGACGCCTGGCCGTACGCCCTGCTCCTGGGCATCCTCGCGCTGAGCGGGTTCGCGGCGGTCGCCGTGCGGGCGCCGGCCGCCTGGCGCGAGTGGCGCCGTCCCGGTCAGATCCGGCCGGGCGCTGGGACGCTCTCGGCCGCCATCGCTGCCACGCCGGATCCGGAGGCCCTCTCCCGACGACTGGCCGGCGCGGGCTATCGGGTCACCATCGAGCGCCGACGTGGCCGGTGGGCGGTGCACGGCGTGCGTCGTGGCTGGAGCCGGCTCGCTGCCCAGCTGACGCACCTGGCGATCGTCGTGGTGGTCGTCGGCGTGGCCGTCGGCGCCGCGTTCGGCGCGGATACTCGCTTCTCGCTGCATGCCGGAGAGAGCGCCCTCCTCGATGCGCCTCGCCCCGGGTTCACGGCAGCCGTCCGCCTGGAGTCGTTCGACGCCGAGTTCGGCGCCGACGGACGTCCACGCCGCCTCGACACCGCGGTCACGCTCCTCCGAGACGGCGCGCCGGTCGAGGAGCGCGTGCTTCGCGTGAACGAGCCGGCTGCGTTCGACGGCTACCTGGTCCACCCGTGGACCTATGGGCCATCCGCGCGTCTTCGCATCACGACCCTGTCCGGCAGCCCCCTCGTGGATGCCGCGGTCCCCTTGCCGGAGGAGCGCGCCGGCGTCCCGGTCGGAGCGCTGGAGCTTCCGACGGTGGGCGCCAGCCTGGGCCTGGCCCTCGCCGATGCCCGGGCCGGCGTGCTCGGCCTGTCCCTGGTGGGCGGGGACGGTCTGGTCGACACCGCGCGCCTTCAGGCCGGTGAGGAGGCGAGGCTCGGCCCCGTCAACGTGCGCCTCGAACGGTTCGATGCGTGGGTCACCCTGCTGTCGCGGCGCGATCCCGGACTGGGCATCCTCTTCTCGGGCGCGACCATGCTGTGTCTCTCGTTGGCGGCCGGGTTCTGGCTCCCGCGACGGCGCGTCACGCTTCGACCGGCGGGGGCGGGGATGCGGCTCCTGCTGCGCGGGGAGCGATTCGACCGACCCGACGACGAGCTCGATCGCCTCCGAGCGCGCCTGGAGCAGACTCGATGACGAGCGCCCTCGACCTGTGGCGCTGGCTGGATCCAGCCGCGCGCCTCGTCTCGGGCGCGCCGGAGCGGCTTGCCCGCCCGGTCCGCGGTGTCGATCGCACGCGTGCCGCGCCTCCACACCTGCCGCTGCTGGGGGAAGGGCAGCTTCTCGTCGCCGACGCGGGCATCGTCTCCGACGAGCCG
>DATHTR010000118.1:0-24641 GCA_035463095.1 Candidatus Angelobacter sp.
CCAGAGCTGCTCGCGCACGGTGAGCAGGCCGTAGCCGGACTGCTCGCCGCCGGCGACCATGTTGATGACGCGGCGGATCTTCGCCGTCTCGTCGACCACGTCGAATCCGGCGATCCGGGCCGTGCCGCTGGTCGGGAGCAGCAGCGTGGTGAGGATCTTGATGAGCGTGGTCTTTCCGGCGCCGTTCGGCCCCAGCAGCCCGAAGTACTCGCCCGGCTCGACGTCGAGGTCGACGCCGTCGAGCGCGATCACCGGATCAGGCTTGGCCTTGTAGACGCGGGTCAGCCCGCGGGCGTGAATGGCAAGGTCGTCGGGCATGCGGAAGCGGGGAGGACCTCATGCGGTCGGCGGGCGGGAGCCGAATGCTAGCACTGCTAACGACCTCCGCCATACGTCAAAGGACGTAGAGGCCCCTCAGTTGTGGCCGATCTCGCCCTCGCAGCCACCCGGCCCATGGTCGCAGTCGACCGCCAGCAGGTGGGCACCGTCGATCGTCAGGAGCGCCTGGCATGCGTCGTCATCGGTCGCCACCGCGCCGTGCTCATGCAGGGCGATCTCGACGCGCGTGGCCAGCAGAGCCGACAGCTGGTCGGAGGCGGTGTACGTCCGCCACTCGCCATCCGCGTCCCAGATGACGATGCCGTAGCCCTTGACCGCGACCGAGATCATGCTGCCCTCTTGCCCAAAGTACTCCCCGGGTACCGGGTGGGCACAAGGATGCGCCCGGCTGCCGCCCATGGGAAGCCGTCCGTTCCGGCCCGGACCGCACCGGTCCGCTGAATCTGACCCCAAACCGAACACGCGTTCACATCGCCTGGATTCCTGCTAGCATGGCGGGCGCATGCCCTCCGATCGCATCGTCGTTCGCGGTGCCCGCGAGCACAACCTCAAGAACATCGACGTCGAGATGCCGCGCGATCGGCTCATCGTCATCACCGGGCTGTCCGGGTCCGGGAAGTCGAGCCTTGCCTTCGACACGATCTACGCCGAGGGTCAGCGCCGCTACGTCGAGTCGCTCTCCGCCTACGCACGCCAGTTCCTGGGGCAGATGGAGAAGCCCGACGTCGACCAGATCGACGGGCTCTCGCCCGCGATCAGCATCGACCAGAAGGGAGCGTCGCGGAACCCACGCTCCACGGTCGGCACGGTCACCGAGATCTACGACTACCTGCGGCTGCTCTTTGCGCGCATCGGCCGGATGCACTGCCCGGTCTGCGGCCGCGAGATCGAGCGTCAGACCGTCGAGCAGATGGTCGACCAGGTGTACGCGCTGCCGGAGGGTACGCGCGTCATGTTCCTGGCGCCGCTCGTGCGCGATCGAAAGGGAGAGCACGAGAAGCTCCTCGCCGGCGCGAAGGCCGGCGGCTTCGTCCGTGTTCGGGTCGACGGCGAGCTCCGCGATCTCGACGAGGAGATCAAGCTCGATAAGAAGTACAAGCACTCGATCGAAGTGGTCGTCGACCGTCTCGTCGTTCGCCAGGCCGATGACGACGGTGCGCCTCGGCCCGATGCCTCCCGCATGGCCGACTCGATCGAGACCGTCCTGCGCCTGTCCGACGGCCTCCTGCTCGTCAACCTGCCCGACGCCCCACCGAAAGAGCAGGACCGGCTCTTCAGCGAGCGCTACGCCTGCCCCGAGCACGGGGGCAGCTTCGAGGAGCCGGCGCCGCGCAACTTCAGCTTCAACTCGCCCCATGGCGCCTGCCCGGACTGCACGGGGCTCGGCTCCCGGCTCGAGATCGATCCGGACCTCGTCCTGCCGAGCGACGATCTGTCCGTCGACGAGGGCGCCATCCTGCCGTGGCGGCGGATGGCGACGAGCGACTCGTGGTTCAGCAAGATCCTCGACGCGGTCGCGGAGCATTATGGCTTTCGGACCGATGTCCCCGTCCGCGACCTGAGCGACGAGGCACGCCGCATCCTCCTGTCCGGCAATCGCGGCGAGCGGATCCCGGTGCGCTACCGGGCGCGGAACGGCAACATCCACACCTTCAAGACGACCTTCGAGGGCGTGGTGCCGAACCTCCAGCGCCGCCACCGCGAGACCGGTTCGGAGGCGATGCGTGCCGAGATCGAGCGCTACATGACGAACAAGCCATGCCCGACCTGCGGCGGCATGCGGCTGAAGCCCGAGTCGCTGAGCGTGACGATCGCGGGCCGAAACATCATCGAGACGACGCGGCGCTCGGTGACCGATGCGCTCGCCTGGTACGACCGCCTCCCGAAGCGCCTGAACGACCGCGAGAACCAGATCGCCCGCCAGGTGCTCAAGGAGATCCGCGCGCGACTCGGGTTCCTCGTCGACGTCGGACTCGACTACCTGACCCTGGACCGCGCCTCCGGCACGTTGAGCGGGGGCGAGGCGCAGCGCATCCGGCTCGCGACCCAGATCGGCTCGAGCCTGATGGGCGTGCTCTACATCCTCGACGAGCCGTCGATCGGGCTCCATCAGCGCGACAACGACCGCCTCATCGCCACGCTCGTGCGGCTCCGCGACCTCGGAAACACGCTGCTCGTGGTCGAGCATGACGAGGAGACGATCCGGGCCGCCGACTGGGTGATCGACATCGGTCCCGCCGCCGGCGAGCACGGCGGCCGGCTCATCCATTCCGGGCCGTTGCCGGAGCTGCTGGAGAGCCATCGGTCCATCACCGCCGCGTATCTGCGCGGCGACAAGGCCGTGCCGATCCCGGAGCGGCGACGAAACGGGAAGGGCGAGGCGATCGTCGTCCGCGGGGCGCGGGAGAACAACCTGAAGGGGATCGACGTCGCGTTCCCGCTCGGCCGCTTCGTGGCCGTGACCGGCGTGTCGGGCTCGGGCAAGTCCAGCCTCGTGACGCAGATCCTCCATCCCGCGCTGGCGCAGCGGATCTGGGGCTCCCGGGAGCCTGCCGGAAAGCACGATCGGATCGAGGGGATCGACCTCATCGACAAGGTGATCGAGATCGACCAGTCGCCGATCGGCCGCACCCCCCGCTCGAACCCCGCGACGTACACCGGCCTGTGGGCTCCCCTGCGGGAGCTGTTGGCGGCCGTGCCGGAGTCACGGCTGCGCGGCTACAAGCCGGGCCGCTTCAGCTTCAACGTCAAGGGTGGCCGCTGCGAGGCGTGCGAGGGCGCGGGGATCGTGCAGATCGAGATGCACTTCCTGCCCGATGTCTACGTTCCGTGCGAGGTCTGCAAGGGAAAGCGCTACAACCGAGAGACGCTCGAGATCCACTACAAGGGCAAGAACGTCGCCGAGATCCTCGAGATGACCGTCGAGGAGGCGCTCTCGTTCTTCGATGCCGTGCCGAGCATCCGGAACAAGCTCCAGACGCTGTCCGACGTCGGGATGGGCTACATCCACCTCGGCCAGCCCGCCACCACCCTCTCCGGCGGCGAGGCGCAGCGCGTGAAGCTCGCGACGGAGCTGTCGAAGCGCGCGACGGGGAAGACGTTCTACATCCTGGACGAGCCCACGACCGGCCTCCACTTCGACGACGTCGCCAGGCTGCTCCAGGTCCTGTCGCGGCTCGTGGAGAGCGGGAACACCGTGGTCGTCATCGAGCACAACCTCGACGTCATCAAGACCGCGGACTGGGTGATCGACCTCGGTCCGGAGGGCGGTGACAAGGGCGGCCACCTGGTGGCGTCGGGGACGCCCGAGCAGGTCGCCGCGACACCCGACTCGCACACGGGCCGCTACCTGCGCCCGGTGCTCGGACCGTTGGCCGCGGTGTCGAGCGCGCGCGAACCGCGTCGGTCGCGCCAGCCAGCCAGAGCCATCGGGTAGGCGGCTGCCGCACGCGGTGGGCGACTCCGAGGCCGGATGGCTCGGCCGATGCGGCTGATGCCGCGGACACCGACGTTGGACAACGAAGGACCGCTCACGCCTCACGCGCGAGCAAGCCCATCTCGGCGAGGAACGGTGATGGCCGCGCCGGATCGAAGGCCAGGATGAGCCGCCGACCCGCACGGGTCAGGGCCACGTAGGCCAGCCGTCGCTCCTCCTCGAGCGCCCGGGCCGGATCGCTGGCCTCCTGCAGGGAGCGACGGTTCGGCATTCGGCCGTCCTCGAAGCCGAGGAGCACGACCGTCTCCCACTCCCGCCCCTTCGAGGCGTGCACCGTCGCCAGCTCCACCGGGGCGGACGGGTCTCGCAGCGACGCGATGCGCGCCCGAGCCTCGTCGTAGCCGGCCACGTACGCGTCGGCCGTGCGGTACGCCGCAGACCACCCGAGCAGCGCGTCCAGCGCGGCGTGGTCCTCGTCGGCGAGCGCGTCGGCGGTCGGGTCCGATCGGCTCCAGCCGTGGCCGGCGCGCAGGCGCCGCAGCAGGTGGAACGGATGCTCCGCACGTCCCGTGCTGCTGCGCAGCCCGTCCACCAGCGCGACGACCGGCGCGGCCTCGACGATCGGCTCGATGGCCGTGGTGTGCCGGACGCCGCCGCGGACGAGAGCGAGCAGCATCGGCATGAGCTCGCTCCGGGTCCTCGCCAGGAAGCAGAGGCTGCGCCCGGCCACATCCTCGGCCGCGGCGAAGCGCGCCATCAGATCGGGCCAGCCGGGATCAGCGGTGCCCCACGCGCTGATGGTCGCCGCGGGCGGAGAGTCGCCCGGAGCCCGGATCGGCTTCGTGAAGCGCTCCCGGTTGAGGCTCACCATTCGTGCCGAGGCCTCGACCACGGCGCGCGGGCAGCGGTAATTGGTCGCCAGCATCACCCGACGCGCGGCCGGGTAGTCGTTCGAGAAGCGGAGGATGCGGCGGACGTCCGCGAGGCGCCAGGCGTAGATCGTCTGGTCGTCGTCACCGACGACGAAGAGGTTGTCCTCGGGCGCCGCCAGGAGCCGGACGAGGCGGAGCTGCGCGGCGTCGACGTCCTGGAACTCGTCCACGCAGACATGGGCGAAGCGCGACTGCCAGCGGTGCCGGAGACGAGCATCGGTCTCCAGGAGATCACCGGCACGCACCACGAGGTCGTCGAAGTCCACCGCGCCGCGAACGCGCAGCAGGTCCGCGTATGCCTCGAGGATCGGACGGGCGGCGGCGCTCGGCTCGCGCCGCTCGACCTTCCAGGCGGACAGCTCCGTGTCGAGCTGCGCGGCCTCCGGCGGCGGCTCGTCGCCGGTACCGGCCCGTCGTCGCGCGGCCCGCAGGAGCGGGAGCCGGTCCGCCACGATGCGCCGCCCCTCGCCGGCGTCGAGCAGGACCTGCCGGGCGAGGGCGTGCAGGGTGCGGATCTCGATCGACGCGGCGTCGGGGACGGACGGGACGATTCGCCGCTGGACGCGGGCCGCGAGGTCCAGGGCGGCGTCACGGTTGAAGGTCACGACGCAGATCCGCTCCGGCGCAACGCCTCGGGTGAGGAGCACGGCCAGGCGGGCAACCATCGTCGTCGTCTTCCCGCTCCCGGCGGGCGCGATGATCTGGGCCGGACCGTCGGGGAGGAGGGCGGCGGCACGCTGCTCGGCATCGAGAGCGTCGAGGATCGGCCCCAGATCGAGCGTCGGCCGCACCGTCACGGTCATGGACCGATGCTGACGCGGGCCGCTTACCCGCCGGTGATCGGCGGCTTACCGGCTCGACGGCGCGCCGGACCGGAAGCCCGTATCCTGTGGCCTGCCGCCCGCACCCGAGTGAGGATCCGCTGCACCGATGAGGCCCGTGTGAGGCGCCAGGCACAGTTCGCCGGCCGCCAGGACCTGCCCTACGACCGAGAGCTCATCCGATCCGGTGGAGTGTCCGCGCAGCGCTCCCGGCGCGAGGGCCGTGCCGGCCCACCGCCACCGCGCGGACAGGCACGCCGGGTTCGGCCGCAGCGCCCCCCACGGCGGCGTGGCTCGTTCCTCGGGACGCTGCGCACGATCCTCCTTCTGCTGCTCGTGCTGGCGGTCATCGGCATCGTGCTGGCCGGCGTCCGGGCTGCCGCGTTCAATGCCACCGTGTCGACGGCCGGCTTTCCCTCGACGGCGCTCTTCGGCCCGCTCAACGGCAGCGACCGCGTCAACGTCCTGATGGTCGGGTACGGCGGCGGTGACCATGACGGCGCCTACCTGGCCGACTCGATCCAGATCCTGTCGATCGATCCCGAGACGGACACGACGACCTCCATCCCGATCCCGCGTGACCTGTGGATCGAAGGCGTGGCGGCCTACCCCCAGAACGGAAAGATCAACGAGGTCTACAGCACCGGCGAGGTGCGCGGGGGACTCGAGGCCGCCGGCGACCTGCTCGCCGATGTGGTGAGCGAGGTCAGCGGCCTCGACATCGAGCACTGGATCAGCATCGACTTCCAGGGGTTCCAGGAGATGGTCGACGCCGTCGGGGGCGTGACCGTCGACAACCCGCGCGCCTTCAGCTACGCGGTCACGGAGGCCGCCCACCGTGCGGGGCAATGGGATCGGGGGTCCTTCGCTGCGGGCGAGCTCCAGCTGGACGGTCGGGACGCGCTCATGTACAGCCGCGCCCGCTTCACGAGCGTCCAGCAGGAATCGACCGACTATGCCCGCTCGGCGCGACAGGCACGGGTCATCGGGGCTCTGCGATCCAAGCTCGGTGAGGGCGGTATCACCTCGATCCTCCCCGGACTGCAGATGATGGACGCGCTCGAAGGTCGGATGCTCACGAACGTGTCGGCCATCGACCTGTTCCTGCTGGCGGGGCATCTCTCCGCCGATCGGCGGATCGAGCTCACCGAGGGGGTGGTCCTGACCGCCACCACGAACACCATCGGGCAGTACATCCTCATCCCCAGCGACTGGACCGGCCCGGGCGCGTACGGCGGCCTGCGGAGCTACCTCGAGCGTGAGCTCGCGGCGCCCGTGGACGCGGACGGGCCCGATGCCGATGCGCCGTAGCCGGCGGCTGCGCGCCCGGGACCTGCCACGGCTGCTGGTCGGCGGCGCGGTTCAGTTCGCCGGGCTGTTCGGCGGTCGGTACCGCCGGACGGAGGGAGCCCACGTGCTGGTGGCGGACGACGAGGACCGGATCCTCGTGGTCCGCACCACATATCTCGGTCCGGGCTGGATGCTGCCGGGCGGCCGCATCGAGCGCGGCGAGACCCCGCACGACGGTGCCGCACGCGAGACGCTCGAGGAGACGGGCATCGAGGTCGCCGTCGATCGGCTCGTGCTCGTGGATGCGCGGAAGGGACGGGACGTCTCGTTCGTCTTCGAGGGGCACGTCCTGGGCGGCGTGCTCCAGCCGCAGTTCGGGGAGATCGCCGAGGCAGGCTGGGTGGCACGCGACGAGATCGAGCAGACCTCCGAGCCGCTGAGCCAGCTGCTCCGCATCATCGACACGGCCGGAGACGAGGTGGTCTACCTCGGGCTCTGAGCGGTGAGGCCGGCACGCCTAGAATCGACACATGAGCCCCCAGCGCGCCCTCCCCGACTCGTTGCGTGCCGTGCTGCGCCGGCTGCCGACGAGGCCGGGCGTGTACCTGATGAAGAGCGCCGGCGGCCGGGTGCTCTACGTCGGCAAGGCCGATTCGCTGCGCAGCCGGGTGCGCTCGTACTTCGGCGCTCGCGGTCCCGAGGACGCGCGGATCGGGCGCATGGTGGCCGAGGTGGCGGACGTCGAGTACATCGTCACCGACACCGTGTCGGAGGCGTACCTGCTCGAGTCGAACCTCATCAAGCAGCATCGGCCGCGGTTCAACATCCGGCTGCGGGACGACAAGAGCTATCCGTTCGTGAAGATCACCCTCGGCGAGGACTTCCCGAGGATCGTGAGGACGCGGAAGCTGGCGCGGGACGGGAGCCGCTACTTCGGCCCCTACGCATCCGCCTCGAGCGTGGACGAGACGCTGAAGCTGCTGCGCAAGATCTTCCCGTTCCGAACCTGCAACCTCGACATCCCGGAAGGCAAGCGGGTCCTCGAGCGCCCATGCCTGCTCTACTACATCAACCGATGCCAGGGCCCCTGCATCCAGGCCGTGCCGAAGGACGACTACCGCGCCACCATCGGCCAGATCGTCGACTTCCTGGACGGGAAGCAGGAGCCGATCGCGGCCGACCTGCGCCACGAGATGCAAGGGCACAGCGAGGCGCTGCGCTTCGAGCAGGCAGCCGCAACGCGTGACAAGCTGCGGGCCGTCGAGCGCACCATGGAACAGCAGAAGATGACGGCCTTCAGCCGGGCGGAGCACGACGTCATCGGCTTCGCCCGCGCCGAGGACGAGGCATGCGTGGTGGTCATGCAGGTCCGGAACGGTAAGCTCATCGGCCGTGAGCACTTCGTGGTCGAGGGCGCCCGCGACGTCGCCGCCGGGGAGGTGCTGGGCTCCTTCCTGCAGCAGTACTACGCCAGCACCGATGCGGTCCCGCGCGCGCTCCTCACGCCGCACATGCCCGCCGAGGCGGATGATCTGGCCGGGTACCTTGCCGACCGCCGGGGCGTCCGGGTGACGATCGGCGTCCCCGAGCGCGGGGAGAAGCGCCGGCTCGTCGCGCTCGCGACCCGCAACGCCGAGGAGGCGCTCGAGCGCGAGCGCACGGAGTGGATGGCCGACGCCGCACGTCGTGACGAGGCACTGACCGAACTGGCCGAAGCGCTCGAGCTGACCCGCGTGCCCGAACGGATCGAGTGCTACGACATGAGCAACATCCAGGGGACCGCGGCAGTCGGGTCGATGGTCGTGTTCATCGACGGGAAGCCGGAGCCGAAGGAGTACCGACGGTTCCGGATTCGATCCGGGGACACCCCGGACGACTTCCGGATGATGGGGGAGGTCCTCCGCCGCCGGTTCAGCCGCGTGGCGAAGCTGCGGGCGGAGACGGGCGCGCTCTCCCTCGCGGCGGTCGGCGCCGACGAGGCGCCGGAGACGGCCGACGAGCCCGATGACGAGACGCCACGCGGGCGGGCGGGTGACGCCGCCTGGGCCGTACCGGATCTCGTGATCGTCGACGGGGGCAAGGGCCAGCTGTCGACCGCGGTCGGTGTGCTCGACGAGCTGAGCATCACGGATGTCCCGCTCGCCGGCCTCGCCAAGCGGTTCGAGGAGCTGTTCGTGCCGGGACGGGCCGCCCCGGTCGTCCTGCCTCGACGCTCGCAGGCGCTGTACCTCGTCCAGCGCATTCGCGACGAGGCGCATCGGTTCGCGATCACGTATCACCGCGACGTGCGAGGCAAGAAGGCGCTCCGATCGGAGCTCGACGACATTCCCGGCATCGGCGCCGGCCGGAAGAAGGCGCTCCTGAAGCGCTTCGGATCGGTGCGGCGCATTCGCGAGGCGTCACTCGACGAGGTGGCGGCCACGCCCGGCATCAGCCGGGACCTGGCCGAACGCCTGAAGTCGCACCTGGCCCGCGAGGGCATGCTGGCCTGATGTCGTCGGTCGTCTATACTCCTCGCGCCCGCCGCTGGTGAAGCGGCGTGTTTCGTGTCCGCGTCACGCCCGACCGGCCACGACCAGCATGACTTCGAGGACGTACGGCACCGCATGACCTGGCGTCGCATCGCCCCGTGGGTGATCGGGCTCATGGCCCTCCTCACGCTCTTCATCAACCTGCCGAGGCAGACGCTCGGCCTCGACTGGCTGCCTCGCGAGGTGGCCGGCATCGAGTTCCGGACCGTGCTGGGCCTCGACCTGCAGGGCGGTCTGCGGGTCACGCTCGAGGTGCAGCCGCGGGCCGACCAGGAGATCACCGACGAAGACGTCGAGGTGGCGCGGGACATCATCGAGCGGCGCGTGGCGGGCATCGGCGTCACGGAACCGCAGGTGCGCACCGAGACCGCCGGTGACGGCACCCGGCGCATCGTGGTGGAGGTCCCCGGCGTCAGCGACCAGGACCAGGTGCGCGACCTCGTCGGTTCGACCGGCCAGCTGCAGTTCATCGACCCCCAGGGTCAGCAGCTCATCCGCGACCAGGACATCCGCAGCCTCATCGACGATGGCGCGGTTCGCGTCCTGTTCGATGGTGGCGAGATCGAGCCGGGAAGCGTCGCGCCGGACGTCGGCCAGGCGAACCAGATCGGCGTCAGCTTCTCACTGTCGAGCGAGGGAAGCGACATCTGGTGCCAGTTCACCACGGCGAACGTCAATCGGCCCGGACCGATCGCGCTCGACGGCCGGGTCATCACCGTGCCCGACATCAACCAGCCGATCTGTGGCGGGACCACGATCATCACCGTGGGCAGCGCGACGCCGGAGAACGAGGTCGAGCGGACGAGCCTCTACAACACGCTGCGCTTCGGCGCCCTTCCGGTCGGGCTCGAGGAGCAGGGCGTCGAGTCGGTGGCACCGACGCTCGGCGCGGACTTCCTGGCCCAGGCCCTCGTCGCCGGATTCGTGGGCATCCTGCTGGTCATGCTGTTCATGGTCTTCCACTACCGGCTGCCGGGCGTGCTGGCCGCCCTGGCGCTCATCTTCTACGCGCTGCTGATCTACGCCATCTTCCGGACGCTGCATGTCACCCTGACCCTTGCCGGCGTGGCGGCCTTCATCCTCAGCGTCGGCATGGCCGTGGACGCGAACATCCTCATCTTCGAGCGGATGAAGGAGGAGATCCGCGCCGGCAAGACGCTCGGCCCGGCGATCGAGGCCGGCTTCAACCGCGCCTGGTCGAGCATCATCGACTCGAACGTCAGCTCCCTGCTCGTCGCCGGCTGGCTCTACTGGCAGGGCTCGACCGTCGTCCGCGGCTTCGCGCTCGTGCTCATCATCGGCGTGCTGGTCAGCATGTTCACCGCCATCACCGTCACCAGGACCCTGTTGCGCTACGTGACGCGCACATCGTGGGGACGGCAGATGCGCTACTA
Source organism: Candidatus Angelobacter sp. (assembly GCA_035463095.1). Classification (GTDB taxonomy): domain Bacteria; phylum Chloroflexota; class Limnocylindria; order QHBO01; family QHBO01; genus JACDBZ01. The sequence continues at coordinate 10,744 of DATHTR010000118.1, forward strand.
CCACGTGGAGCGCTGACCATGTACGACCTCGTCGGCCGGCGCCGCTGGTATTACGTCCTGAGCGCGCTGTTCATCGTTCCCGGGCTGCTGTTCATCCTCCTCGGCGGCCTGCGCCCGTCGATCGACTTCACCGGTGGCACCGAGTGGGAGGTTCGCCACGCGGAGGAGCCGACCGCCGGTGAGCTGGCGGACGCGCTGGCCGACCTCGGCTACGAGGACGCCACGGTGAGCGACCTCGAGGACGGATTCGTGCGTGTGCGGACCCGGCCGATCGATCTCGCGCCGCCCCAGGTGGCGGCGCCGTCGGCGACTCCGTCTCCATCGCCATCGCCGACCGGTTCTCCGGATGCGACGGCATCGCCGGACCAGACCGCATCACCGACTGAGGAGCCGTCGCCGAGCCCGGCCGCGGGCCCGACGATCACCGAGGGCACGCCGTTCGCCGAGCTGCAGGGCGAGCTCGCGGATCGCTTCGGCACGGCCGACATCCGGCTGGCCCGAACCGTCGGACCGCTCATCGGTGCCGAGCTGATCCGCAACTCCGCGATCCTGATCATCATCGGCGAGCTGCTCATGCTCGGCTACCTGTGGATCCGGTTCGGGTTCCGGTACGGCACGGCGGCGGTCATCGCCCTCCTCCACGACGTCCTCTTCGTGGTCGGCGTGTTCGCCATCCTCGGCTACTTCTTCGCGGTCGAGATCGATGCGCTGTTCGTGACCGCGCTGCTCACCATCATCGCCTTCAGCGTGAATGACACGATCGTGGTCTTCGACCGCATCCGGGAGAACCGCGTGCGGCGGTCGAGCGAGCCGTTCGGCGCGATCGTCAACCACTCGCTGCTCCAGACCCTGGGGCGCTCGCTGCTGACGGGCCTGACGCTCCTCGTCCCGATCGCGGCGCTCGTGCTGCTCGGGCCGGCCACGATCCGCGGGTTCGCGTTGACGCTCCTGCTCGGCATGGGCATCGGCGTGTACTCGTCGATCTTCAACGCCGCCCAGATCCTCGTCGACTGGCACGAGTGGGCGGCGCGCCGGAAGCGCCGGGCCGCCGCCGCGGCTCGCTAGGAAGCGCGGTAACCAAACGGTAAGCGGCCGAGCGGCCGGCGCGGCTACCATGGCCGCGTGATCGTCCCGAGCCTGGAGTGGCTGCTCCCCGAGCCGGTGCCGGACCCTCCGGCCTTCACGGGGTTCGGGAGGCCGGTGGCCACGCTGCTCGCCCGCCGCGGGTTCCGGGATGACGATCACCTGCGCCACTTCCTCGAAGCGGGCGCGGGAGCCCTCCACGACCTGTCCCGCATGGCCGATGCGGCCGTCGCGCTCGACCGGATCGACCGTGCCATCGACCACGGCGAGACGATCGCCATCTGGGGCGACTACGACGCTGACGGCATGACCGCCATCGTGACCTGGGTCCTAGCTCTCCGCCGTCTCGGGACCGATCCCGTCCGCTACGTCCCGTCGCGCATCTCCGAGGGGTACGGTCTCTCCGTCCCGGGCTTGCGCGATCTGGCCGGGCGCGGGGTGCGCCTGGTGATCACCTGCGACTGCGGGGTCAGCAACGCGGCCGAGGTGGAGGTCGCCCGGGCCCTGGGGATGGACGTCGTCATCACCGACCACCATCTCCCGCCGGCCACGCTGCCGGCAGCGGTCGCCGTCGTCGACCCGCACCGACCGGACTGCCGGTACCCCGACCCGGACCTCACCGGTGCGGGGCTGTCGTACAAGCTGGCGTCGGCGCTGCTCGCTCGCCATGGCGTTCCGACCGACGGGCTGGCGGCGATCGCCGCCATCGGCACCGTCGCCGATCTGGCGCCGATGACGGGGGAGAGCCGTGCCATCGTGCGCCTCGGACTCGATGAGCTGGCCCGGACCGAGCACGCAGGCCTCAGGGCCCTCCTGGCTCGAGCATGCGAACGCCCCGGGCAGCCGACCGCGCGCGACCTCGGCTATGGCGTCGTGCCGCGGATCAACGCCGCGGGTCGCATCGCGGACGCCGAGCTGGCGATGGCCCTGCTCCTGGAGGACGACCCCGGGCGGGCCGCGGCGCGCGCCGAGGAGCTCGAGGCGATCCACGACCGCCGGCGCGAGCTGACGAAGGTGGCGGTGGAGGCCGCGCGCTCGCTCGCGGCCGCGTCCCCCGGTGACGGCCCGCTCGTCCTGCGCGACGACCGGTGGGCACCCGGGCTCGTCGGCCTCGTGGCTGGACGTCTGGCCGACTCCCTGGCGCGCCCGGTGGCCGTGGCGACGACGGTGGGCAGCGAAGTGCGCGGGTCGGTGCGCGCCCCGGAGGACTTCCACGTCGCGTCGGCCCTCGAGGCATGCGATGCGCTTCTCACCAAGCGGGGCGGGCACGCCGCGGCCGGTGGGTTCAGCCTGGATCCTGCCGCGTGGGAGGCGTTCATCGCGGCGTTCGGCTCGCTGCCTCGACCCTATCCGTCGACACCTGGAGCGGTGCCGCAGCGTGCTGGCCGCCAGGTGGTGGACCTCGTTCTCCCGGCCCGCTTCGTCGACTGGGCGCTCGCGGACGAGCTGGAGCGGCTCGCGCCGTACGGGCCGGGGCACGTCGAGCCGGTCCTGGCAGTGACCGGCATGCGCGTGGGCGACGTTCGCCGCGTCGGTGCCACGCAGGCGCACGTCGCGTTCCGTCTCCGACGCGGAGTCGAGACCTTCGACGCCGTCGCCTTCGGGCTGGAGGCCGACCGTCCGCTGCCCGGGCCGGAGACGCTGATCGATCTCGTCGGGACGCTGGAGCGGGACACCTTCGGCGGCCTGCCTCGCCTCCGACTCCGCGTCCTCGACTTTGCGGACGGCGCCGCCAGCCCGCTTCAGGCCCGGCGTCTGACGACGATGCCGCTCGCACGCGCGGGATGACGCCGCTCGACCGGCTGCGACGGCGTTCGGCGGAGCTCGGGGCGCCGCTCTGCCTTGGCGTGGACCCGCACCCGGCCTCGCTGCCCGCGGGACTGCCCCCCTCGGCGCAGGGGATCGAGCGATTCGCCCGCGGCCTCATCGAGGCCGCCGCGGACCAGGCGGTAGCCGTCAAGATCAACGTGGCGTTCTTCGAGGCGTTCGGCGCCGCCGGCTGGGCGGCGCTCGAGCGCGTGCGCGACGACGTGCCGCCCGATCTGATCTGCCTGCTCGACGCGAAGCGTGGCGACATGGGCCCGACCGCCGAGCGGTACGCCGAGGCGCTGTTCGGCCATCTCGCGGCCGATGCGGTCACCCTCTCGCCGTACCTGGGCGAGGACGCGATCAGCCCCTTCCTGGCGTACGACGACCGCCTCGTCTACGTCCTCGCCCGGACCAGCAACCCCTCGGCTCCGACGCTCCAGGCCCTCGAGACCGACGGCGATCCGCTCTTTCTCCACGTGGCCCGCTGGACCGCCGAGCGCTGGCCGGGCGGACGAGTCGGTCTCGTGGTGGGGGCGACCGCGCCAGAGGATCTCGACCGAGCTCGGGCCGCGGTTCCCGGCCCAGGGTTCCTGGTCCCTGGCGTCGGGGCGCAGGCGGGCGATCTGGCTGCCGCCGTCCGTGCCTGCGACGGGCTCTGGGCCCCGGGGCTCGTCCCAATCTCGCGCGGCATCGCGGGCGCGTCGGCCGGAGACGACTGGGTGGCGGCGGCCTCGGCCGCGGCACGGGCCCTCCGCCGGCAGATGCGTGACGCGGTGGTACACTCGTCGGGCGTTTCGATCGGCCCTGCACGACGAGGAGGATCCTGACCAGATGCCGGTTCCCGGACCCTGGGAGCTCATCCTGCTGCTGGTGATCGTCCTGATCATCTTCGGCCCCGGCAAGCTGCCCGACATCGGCAACGCGGTGGGCAAGGGGATCCGCGAGTTCAGACGCGCGTCGACCGATCTCGAGGAGTCGGTCCGTGGAGAGTCGAAGAAGCGCGACGAGCGACCGGCCGACGAGCCCGCGGATCGCACCCACTGATCCGATCGCCTGAGCGGCGCGACACGCGCCGGCGCCGCCTGACGTGACGACCGAGGATCGAACGCCGACCCTCCCTTCCGATGAAGAGGCGACGATGACGGTCGTCGAGCACCTCGACGAGCTGCGCCGTCGCATCATCGTGGTGGCGCTCGCCGTCGGCGTTGCCGCCGTCGCCGGATTCTTCATCGCGGAGCCGGTGCTCGGCCTGCTCCAGGACGCGCTCCCCGACGGGACCGAGCTCATCCAGCTTCGCGTGCTCGAGGGGCTCGGCGTCCGGCTTCGGCTCTCGCTCCTCATCGGCCTGGCGCTGGCGATGCCGGTGATCCTCTACGAGCTGTGGGCCTTCGTCACGCCCGGGCTGACAAGCCGCGAGCGTCGGCTCCTGTGGCCACTGCTGGTGATGGCCCTGGTCTTCTTCGCCGCCGGCCTGACGGTCGGCTACCTCATCATTCCGAACGCACTGGCCTTCCTGCTCGACCTGGCGCTGCCGGGCGTACCGCCGATGCTCGACATCGGGGAGTACATCGGGTTCGTGACCACCCTCATGGTCGCGTTCGGGCTGGCATTCCAGTTCCCGGTCATCATGCTGCTGCTCAACCGGGTCGGCATCCTGACGTACGACTTCCTGGCGGCCAGGCGTCGGTACGTGATCGTGCTGATCGTCGTGATCGCGATCATGATCACGCCCGGGGGTGACCCGATCAGCTCCGGCACGCTGTCGCTGGTGATGTACGGACTGTTCGAGGCCACGCTCCAGCTGATGCGGATGCGTCGCCGCCGATGACCGACGCGGTGCTGCTGCTGACCGATGCGCGAACGGATCGCCACCATGCGCCCGGACACGTGGAGCGGCCCGATCGACGAGCTGCGGTGGCTGCCGGGGTGCGGGATGCGGCCCTGGACCGCCTGGAGACGAGGACTGCGGCTCCGGTGGAGGCCGAGCTCGTGACCGAGGTGCACGACCCGGACTACCTGTCCGCGCTGGGCCGCATCGAGGAGAACGGCGGCGCCTGGCTGGATCCCGACACCTACCTGGTTCAAGGGTCCGGCGAGGCCGCGCGCCTGGCGGCCGGTGCCACGGTCGAGGCTGCCCTCGCCGCTCTCGACGGCCGCGCGGCCGTCGCCTTCGCGGTCGTGCGACCGCCCGGGCATCATGCCTCGCGTGCGGGCGGCAGCGGCTTCTGCCTCCTGAACAACGTCGCGATCGCGGTCGCCGCGCTCCGCCGCGCGGGGCGCCGTCGCGTCGCGATCGTCGACTGGGACGCCCACCACGGGGATGGGACCCAGGCGATCTTCGACCCCGATCCTGACCTCTGCTACGCCTCGACGCACCAATCACCTCTGTACCCGGGGACGGGCGATCCAGCGGACCGGGGCATCGGGATCGCCGCCGGCACGAAGCACAACCGTTCGCTCGCCCCCGGGAGCGGGGACGACCACTTCGTCGCTGCGTGGCGTGACGAGCTGCTTCCGATCGTCGAGGCGTTCGAGCCGGAGGCGATCGTCGTGTCCGCCGGCTACGACGCGCACCGGGCCGACCCCCTGGCGCACCTGCTCGTCACCGAGCATGGCTACCGGGAGGTGGCGCGGCTGCTCGGGGCGCTCGGCGCTCGCCTCGGTCTCGGCGGTATCGCCCTCACGCTCGAGGGTGGCTACGATCTCGACGCGTTGCGCGCCTCGGCGGCCGCAACTGTTGCCGGGCTGCTCGCCGGCCGGGCCGAGTCGGAGGTCGCGTGAGCTCGGGCTATACTCGATCAGCCTGCGCTTGAGCAAGGAGGGGATCGTGTCGCGCACCGCACCGATCGAGCCGGGGACGAGCCCGGACGCCGACGTTCACGAGGGGGCCGACGCCCGGCGCCCGCGGAGTGGCGACGACCGCCACTTCGTCGTGATCAGCGGCCTCTCCGGCGCCGGCAAGAGCCAGGCGAGCAAGCTGTTCGAGGACCTCGGATACGCCTGCGTGGACAACCTGCCGCCCGAGCTGCTCGACCACTTCCTCGACCTGAGGCGGCGGGACGAGGAGCGGTACCGAAAGGCGGCACTCGTGCTCGACATCCGGGCCGGCGATCCCGCGCCGGCCATCGAGCGGGCGCGGCACGCATTGGCCGACGAGGGATCGGGGCTGGAGCTCGTCTTCCTGGAGGCCAGCGACGCGAGCCTCGTGAGCCGCTTCAGCGAGACCCGACACCGCCATCCGCTCGAGGAGACGCGCAGCGGCCTCCAGGCGTCCATCGCCGACGAGCGCGCCCGCCTGGCACGAACGCGTGAGCTCGCCGACCACCTCATCGATACGACGGGCCTGTCCATCGGCCAGCTGAAGGACCGGCTGCTCTCGATCCTGCCGCGGGAGGTGAGCCAGGACGCCCTGCAGATCGACGTCGTGACCTTCGGCTTCAAGTACGGCATTCCGCTCGAGGCCGACCTCGTGTTCGACGTCCGTTTCCTCACGAACCCGTACTGGGAGCCGGAGCTCAAGCCGCTGTCCGGCCTCGAGGCGCCGGTGCGAGACTTCGTGCTGGGCCAACCGGCCGCACGTCGCTTCCTGGAGCTCGTGACGGAGCTCATCGAGCTCACGGCGCCGGCGTATCGGGCCGAGGGCAAGGAACACCTGCGTGTCGCCCTCGGGTGCACCGGCGGCTACCACCGCTCCATCGCGCTGGCCGAAGAGCTCCGGACCCGGCTCGCGGAGCTGCCCGACGCGTCGGTCAAGGTCTACCATCGGGAGCTGGAGCGATGAGGCGGACGCGCTTCCCACGCTGGCTCTACCCGGGCATGCACCTCAAGCGCTGGCTGCTGCTCCTCTTCCTGGGGATCGCGATCCTCGGGCTGGGCGCCGCGATCTTCCTCCGCGATCTGTACCGGGCGACCGACGCGGATGAGATCGCGGTCGTCTACTGGCTGACCGGGGCGTGGCTCGAGCCGCGCGTCCGCGCCGTGCTCGTCGCGGGCCTGGGCATCGTTCTCACCGGGGTCGGGATGTGGGGCCTGATGCGCTCGGTGATCTCGCCGTTCGTGGCGCGCGGCAACAGCGTCATGGAGGTGCTCTACACGAAGCGCTACCTGGCGCGCGGTCCGCGGATCGTGGCCATCGGCGGCGGGACCGGCCTCTCGACCCTCCTGCGCGGCCTGAAGGGCTACAGCGCGAACATCACGGCCGTGGTGGCGGTGGCCGATGACGGCGGATCGTCCGGCCAGCTCCGCCAGCAGCTCGGCATCGTGCCGCCGGGCGACATCCGCAACTGCATCGCGGCCCTCGCCGACGCCGAGCCGCTGATGACCCAGCTCATGCAGTATCGCTTCCCCGCGGGATCCGGCCTCGACCACCACGCGTTCGGGAACCTGTTCATCGCCGCCATGACCGCGGTGACGGGCGACTTCGAGGAGGCGGTCCGCGAGTCGAACCGGGTCCTCGCCGTGCGGGGCCAGGTCCTGCCCGCCACGTCGGTGCCGCTCAACCTGTCCGCACGCCTCCAGTCCGGCCGCACCCTGTACGGGCAGGTCGGGATCGCGCAGGCCGACGAGCCGATCGAGCGGGTCTCCATCGAGCCCGCCGACGTGCGTGCCACGCGCGAGGCACTCGAGCGCATCCTCGAGGCCGATCTCATCGTGCTGGGGCCGGGGAGCCTGTTCAGCAGCGTCCTGCCGAACCTGCTCATCAGCGACGTCCGGGACGCGCTCGCGGCTGCCCCCGGCCTGAAGGTCTACGTGTGCAACGTCGCCACGCAGCCGGGCGAGACGGACCATCTCACCGCATCGGCACACCTGACGGCGCTGTTCGCGCATGTCGGCACCGACCTCGTCGACTACGTCCTCGTCAACCGTGCCCCGGGCCGGGCGCCCGAGGGGTGGCGCGCGCAGCCGGTGGAGGTGGACGTGCGGGAGCTCGAGCGCCTGCCGGTGGTGATCATCGAGGAGGACGTGATCGACCCGGTGAACGCGCACCGCCACGATCCGGCGAAGCTCGCCGCGGCGCTCATCCGGCTTCAGCAGGAGGATCGGCTCGAGCCGCGTCAGCGCCGCGTTGCGCGACCGTCCAGCCGGGCCTCGTAGCGTCGGTGCTCGTCCCCGGGGAGGTCAAGGGCGAGCTCGCTCGCATCCAGCCCGCGCGAGCGTGCTGCCGCCGAGCGGAGCTGCTCGGCCTCCTGCACGGACGCGATGACGGGAAGCTGCGGACGCTCGACCACGCCGTGGCGAGGATCGCGGTGGCGCTCGCGTCCTCGCTCGGCATGGACGTCGCACCGCCCCGACCGGCGTCTCCGGAGCGCGCGCGAGGACGCCCGGGCGGGCGCCATCACCTCGTCGTCGAGCTCGACCCGCGGGTGCTCGGGAGGTGGGAGGGCGGCGCGGCGACGACGTGTGACCGTCGGGCCTTCCTGCGCGGCGTGCTCCTGGCCTCCGGCTCACTCTCGTTCAGCGCGTCCGGCCCTCACGTCGAGTTCGTCCTGTCCGCACCGCCGGCCGCGCGGACGGTGCGCGAGGCCCTTGCCTCGCTCGAGGTGCGCTCGCTGCTGGTGGAACGACGTGGCAGGTCGGTGGTGTACCTGAAGGGCCAGGAAGAGATCGCCGGCCTGCTCCGGCTGGTCGGCGCGAACCGTGGGGTGCTCGAGCTCGAGACACTGCGGGTCGGCCGCGACGTCCGCGCGCGGCTGAACCGGCTGCTCAACGCCGAGGAGGCGAACCTCGGGCGGACGGTGCGCGCCGCGGATCGGCAGCTGGGCGCGATCGCCGCCCTGGATGCCGACGGCCGCCTGCGACGCCTGCCCGAGGGCCTTCGGGAGGCCGCCGCGGTCCGACGCCGCATGCCCGACGCCGATCTCGATACCCTAGCCTCGGCACTCGGCGTCAGTCGATCGGCCGCCAACCACCGGCTGCGCCGGCTCGTGGAGCTCGCCAGCGACGAGGAGGAGTGATGCGCACCCCGGTCATCGCCGGCAACTGGAAGATGAACCCACCCGACCTCGAGGACGCAACGAGGCTTGCGCTCGCCGTTCGCGAGGCCGCGGATCGGCTCCCGGGCGTGATCACGGTCGTCTGCCCACCGACGGTGTTCCTTGCCGACGTGCGGCGGACCGCCGGCGGCGGCCGTCTGCACCTCGGTGCGCAGACCATGCACTGGGAGGACTCGGGCCCCTTCACCGGCGAGACGAGCCCGGCCATGCTCGGGAGGCTGGCGGAGTACGTGATCATCGGACACTCGGAGCGACGGCAGCACGACAACGAGACCGATGAGAAGGTCGGACGCAAGGTCGCCGCGGCGGTGGCCCACGGACTGCGACCGATCGCCGCGATCGGCGAGACGGCCGAGGAGCGACGGGACGGGATGACCGCCGCGGTGATCGACCGCCAGCTCCGCGCGGCCCTGTCGGGCCTGGAGCGGGTCCGTGGGACCGGCCTGGTGGTGGCGTACGAGCCGGTCTGGGCGATCGGCACCGGTGACGCGGCCTCGGGGTCGGATGCCCAGGCCGTGGCGGGCCAGATCCGGGCCATCCTCCACGAGCTCGACGCAGACGGTGCGGACGAGGTCCCGATCCAGTACGGCGGGAGCTGCACGCCGGACAACGCTGTTGAGTACTTCGGCCAGCCCGACATCGATGGGGCACTCGTCGGCGGCGCGTCGCTCAAGGCCGATGCGTTCGCCGCCATCCTCCGGGCCGCCGCGGACCGGGGCGGCGCCGGCGCATGAGGGTCGCGCTCGTCGTCCTCGACGGCTTCGGGCTGAGCGACGATCCGGCGCGGAACGCGCTGCTCGCCGCGTCCATGTGGAACTGGAATCGACTGCGGACCGAGTTTCCGAACTGTCGCCTCGAGGCGTCGGGCGAGGCGGTGGGGCTTCCCGCCGGCCAGATGGGCAACTCCGAGGTCGGGCACCTGAACCTGGGTGCCGGGTTCCGCGTCCTGCAGGACCTGCCGCGCATCACGGCGGCGATCGAGGACGGCACCTTCTTCGACAACGAGGTGCTGCGGGCCAGCGTCCGCGAGGTCCGTGACCGCGGCGGCCGGCTCCACCTCATGGGACTGGTCGGGCCGGGCGGCATCCATGCCGTCGACGAGCACCTCGTGGCCATGGCCGAGCTCGCTCATCGGGAAGGCATGCCGCGAGATCGAACGCTGCTCCACGCCTTCACCGATGGCCGGGACACGCCGCCTCGGTCGGCGGACCGCTTCCTGCCCGAGCTCGAGGCCCGCCTCGCGGCATTCGCCTGGGTGGCGACGGTGACCGGGCGCTACTGGGCCATGGACCGTGACCGGCGCTGGGAGCGGACGCGGCGGGCGTACGACGCGCTGGTCTCCGGCGTCGGTCATGCGGCGATTACGGTCCCGGATGCCATCGCCGCCGCGTACGGGCGCGGTGAAGGCGACGAATTCATCGAGCCGACCGTCCTGCCCGCCGCGGCGCCGATCGTCGACGGCGACGCGATCGTCCACCTGAACTTCCGTGCTGATCGGGCGCGCCAGCTGACCCAGGCCTTCGCGCTGGCGGACTTCGACGGGTGGGAGCGCACCGCCGCCCCATCGGTCTCGGTCTCCACGCTCACGCAGTACCAGGAGCCCGATGAGCTGCCGGTGCGCGTGGCGTTTCCACCGCTGGCCATCGACTCCCTCGCCGCCCACCTGTCCCGGCTCGGCAAACGCCAGCTCCATGTCGCGGAGACGGAGAAGTACGCCCACGTCACGTACTTCTTCAATGGTGGCGTGGAGGAGCCGTTTGTCGGGGAGGACCGCATCCTGGTCCCGTCGAACCGGGAGGTGCCGACCTATGACCTGGCGCCGGAGATGAGCGCCGGGCCGATCACCGACGCACTCGTGGCGGCGATCGAGGCGGAGGAGCACGACTTCATCGTCGCGAACTACGCGAACCCGGACATGGTCGGCCACACCGGTGTGTGGGACGCGGCCGTGCGTGCCGCGGAGTTCGTGGACGGGTGTCTCGGCCGTCTGGCCCGCTCGGCCATCGGCACCGATACCGCCCTCGTCATCACCGCCGACCACGGGAACATCGAGGAGATGCGCGATCCGGCCGGCAATCCGCAGACGAAGCACACGACCGCGCCGGTCCCCCTCGTCCTCGTCAGCATCGCGCACCGCGATGCGCGGCTGCGTGACGGCATCCTGGCCGACGTGGCGCCGACCCTGTGCGAGCTGATGGGCATCCCGCGCGGACCGGAGATGGATGGCACCAGCCTGCTGCGCGACGCCTGATCGGACCTCTGGTATCCTCCGCCGGACATGCAGACCCCCCTCCTTCTCGCCCAGATGATCCTCGCCATCGCGCTCATCGCCTCGATCCTGCTGCAGCAGCGCGGGACCGGCCTCGGCGGCGCGTTCGGTGGGGAGGTGACGGCGTATCGGAGCCGGCGCGGAATCGAGCGCACGCTCTTCCGCCTCACGATCGTGCTCGCCGTGCTGTTCGTCGCCTTCAGCCTGCTCAACCTCCTGCCGCAGAACTGACCCGACCCGGGCGGCGTGCTATCATCCCGGTCGCAGTCGGAGTCCGCTCCGGCTGTAGCCGTGCCGAGGTGGCGGAATAGGCAGACGCGCTAGGTTCAGGACCTAGTGACCGCAAGGTCGTGTGGGTTCAAGTCCCTCCCTCGGTACCAACTCGAGATCGAGTCCCTCGGGCCCAGGTGGCGGAATTGGTATACGCGTACGTTTGAGGGGCGTATGGAGAAATCCATCCGGGTTCAAGTCCCGGCCTGGGCACCACCTTCCCTTCGCCTGACTTATCGCCGCTCGCCTCCGCGAGCGGCGTTCGTGCATCTCGACCGTTGCAGCCTCGTCCCACAGCCCGAGCCGTGAGACACGGTCGCGTACGATTGCGAGCCACGTGGGCGGCAGGTGCTGACCGATGGGTGTCGAGGTCTTCGGGCGCGATCAGGAGGGCGCGACGGTCGCGGCCTTCGTGGCGGCGACGCCGAGCGGTCCTGCGGTCCTCGAGATCAGCGGTGAAGCCGGCATCGGGAAGACCACCCTCTGGGCAGCGGCGCTCGACCTCGCCACCACGCGTGGGATGGCGGTCGCCTCCGTTCGCGCGGCCGAAGCCGAGAGCCTGCTGTACTTCTCGGTGCTGACCGACCTGATCGAGCCGTACCTGCCGATCCTCGACGAGCTCCCGCAACCGCAGGCACGGGCATTGTCCGTCGCGCTGCTGCGGGCGGATCCGGGGGACTCCCCGGTCGACCAGCGGGCCGTCGCGATGGCCACGCTCGGCGTGGTCCGGACGATCGCGACCGAGCGTCCTCTGTTGATCGGGATCGACGACGTTCAGTGGGCGGATCACTCGACGCTTCGCGTCCTCGAGTTCGTCATGCGGCGCCTGCGCACCGAACCGGTGCGCCTCGTGACGGTCCATCGACGCGAGTCGATGTCGGGTGGCGCGCCCGGGACGCGGCTGTTCGCGACGAGCGAGCCGCTGGAGCTCCAGCTCGGTGGTCTCGACGTCGATGCGCTGCACCAGCTGATCCGGAGCCGGCTCGGGGTGACGCTCACCCGTCCGGCGCTGCTCCACCTGTACCGTGCGACGGCCGGCAATCCCTTCTACTCATTGCAGATCGTGCAGCATGCGCAGCAGCAGGACCCCGCGGCGCTGTCCGCCTCCGAGCAGCTGCCTGTCCCGCCCAACCTCCACGCGCTGATCAGCGCCCGGCTCGCCGGCATCGGCGCCGAGGCCAGGCAGCTGCTCCTGGTCGTGTCCGCGCTGTCACGGCCGACCATGCGCCTCCTCGAACGCGTCTACCCGGACGGTTCCGCGGCTGATCTGCTCACGTCGCTGGAGCGCGACGGGATCCTCACGGCCGATGAGGGCAGCATCCGTTTCGCGCACCCGCTCATTGGGTCCACGGTGTACGCGGACGCAACGGCCGAGGAGCGCCGGCAGGTGCACCGCCTGTTGGCCTCGCAGGTGGAGACGCCCGAGGAGCGAGCCCGCCATCTCGCGCTCGGCGTGGTCGAGCCCGACGAGGACATCGCCGCAGCGCTCGAGAGCGCGGCGGCCCACGCACGAGCCAGGGGCGCACCGGATGCCGCGGCGGAGCTGCTCGACCTGGCGTGCCGTCTCACGCCGGTCGAGCGTCCGTCGTCCGTTGCGAGGCTTCCCGGTCGCCGCATCGCGCACGCCGAGAGTCTGCTCGACGCCGGAGACACACGCGCGTCCGGGGCGCTCATTCGGGCGCTCCTGCCAGAGCTGCATCCTGGCCGCGAGCGCGCCGGCGCGCACGAGCTTCACGCCCGCATCCTGGCCGCGGACGAACGGTGGGCCGAGGCACGACTGGCATTCGAAGCGGCAGCCCGCGACGCCGGCGACGACGCGGGGCGGCGTTCTCGGCTGGAGGCCGGCCTCACGTATGCCTCCCTGTTCACCGGCAGCCTCCGCGAGGCGAGGCGTCACGCGCGGACGGCGCTGGCGCTCGCCGAGACCCTGGCCCAGCCGGAGATCCTGGCCGAGACGCTTCAGGCGCTCGGCTTCGTCGAGTTTCAGCTGCGCGGCGGTGTCCCCTGGGACCTCATGCGTCGAGCGCTGGCCGAGGAGGACCGTGGCAGGTGGACCTCGGCCGACATGCTCGTGCGTCCGCGGTTCGCGTTGGCCCAGATGCTCATGGCGGTCGACGAGCTGGACCAGGCACGAGAGATGTACGGGGCACTGCTGCGGGCCGCGGACGAGGTGGGCGACGCCAACGCGCCGGCCGTCTCCCTGGCGCAGCTCAGTGAGGTCGAGTGCCTGGCAGGGAACCTTCAGGAGGCGAGCCGACACGCGCGCCGCGCCCGCAGCTGGGCTCTGCAGACCGGCATGCGAACGCGTGTCATCTCGGCGCAGCTGCTCATCGATGCGCACCTCGGGGACCTTGGCGCGGCACGCCGAGGCGCCGACGAGGCGATGGAGCTGGTGCGGACCACCGGCGCGCTGTGGACTGCCATCCCCATCCTCGGGGCACGCGGCCTCGCCGAGCTGTCGGCCGGGGACCTCG
>DATHTR010000119.1:0-2101 GCA_035463095.1 Candidatus Angelobacter sp.
TACCTCGCCGAGACGGACCTGCCCGCCGGCGCGGTCAGCATCCTGCCCATGGATCGGCCCACCGGAGACCGGATGGTCTCCGACGATCGGTTCAAGCTCCTCTCGTTCACCGGCTCGCCGAGCGTGGGATGGAAGATGAAGGCCGAGGCCGGCAAGAAGAAGGTCGTCCTCGAGCTGGGTGGCAACGCCGGGGCCATCGTCGACGAGACCGCCGATCTCGACTGGGCGGTCGATCGGCTCGTCTACGGCGCCTTCGCCTATGCCGGACAGGTGTGCATCAGCGTCCAGCGCATCTACGTCGTGCGCTCCGTGTACGACGAGTTCGAGCGTCGCTTCGTCGAGCGCGCGAAGCGGGTGAAGGTCGGCGATCCGTCGAGTGACGAAACCGACCTGGGCCCGATGGTGAACGAGAAGGCCGTCGAGCGCACCCACGGCTGGGTGACCGATGCCCTCGAGGCCGGCGCGCGGGCGCTGGTGCGCGGCGAGCCCGACGGGCAGTGGTACGGACCGACGGTGCTGGTCGACGTCCCCAGGGACGCGATGATCTGCTCCGAGGAGGCCTTCGCGCCGGTGGTCAACCTGTTCCCGGTCGATTCCTTCGCCGATGCGCTGGCCGCCATCAACGACAGCCGCTTCGGCCTCCAGTGCGGCGTCTTCACGAGCTCGCTCGACCACACCCTGCTGGCCCACGACGAGCTCGAGGTCGGCGGCGTGATCGTCAACGACATTCCGACCTGGCGCACCGACGCGATGCCGTACGGCGGCGTGAAGGACTCCGGCCTCGGGCGCGAGGGCCTGCGCTGGAGCATCGAGGACATGACCGAGCCGCGCCTGCTGGCCTTCGCCAGGACGCCTGCCTCGTCGTGACCTCGACGATCCGCTACGCGCGCGTGCTGCGCGCGGACGAGCTGCGTGACGGCGAGCTGATCCCGGTCGAGATCGACGGGACGCCGGTCGTCCTCGTCCGGCACGCCGGCGAGTTCCACGCGGTGCAGAACAACTGCAGCCATCGCGACTTCCCGCTGTCCGAGGCCGGCTTCGACCCGCGCGACGGCGTCCTCGTCTGCGCGTGGCACGGTGGCTGCTTCGACGTTCGGACTGGCGCGGCGGTGGTTCGCCCGGCGGTGGACCCGGTCGAGACCTTCCCGGTCCGCGTCACCGACGGCTGGGTCGAGATCGCCCTGGTCGGCAGCCTGGCCGCGGTCGGCGCCGCCTAGCCTCCGATGTCCGTCGACGCGCTCCTCTTCGTCAACTGGATCTTCTGGGCCGCCCTCTCCGCGGGCACGTTCCTGGTAGTGGGCATCACGGAGGTCACGGGCGGCACCACGCGCGGGTATCGGCTGTTCATGGCATGGCTGCTCGTCGTCTTCGCGGTCATCCTCGTCCTCAGCGACCTCGCCCTGCCTCTCGGACCGGAGGCCGCCGCGACGACCGATCTGCGCCGTCCGCTGACCTTCGCCTTCGCGGCGGGCAGCATCGCGTACCTGGTGGCCTCGATGGCGCGCTGGCCGCGGGCCTGGCTTGCCGTGGGGACGGGCACGGTCGGGGTGGTGGCGCTGGTGGTGCTGGCTGCCGCCGGGGGGAGCCGGAGCGCACCGCTCTTCGCATCGCAGCTCGTGATCGCGGCCGTCGCGCTCGGCGCGGTGAACGCCGGCATGCTGCTCGGCCACTGGTACCTGGTGACCCCGAAGCTGTCTCCGGCGCCGCTGCGACGGATGATGTGGATCCTGGTGGGCGCGCTGCTCCTCCAGGGCGTCGCATTCGCGGTGGCCCTGCTCGTGGTCGGCACCGATCCGATCGACGGGAGCATGGGCTGGCTCACCTGGCTGCGGCTCGGCGTGGGGATCCTGCTGCCGCTGGTGGCGACCGGCCTGGCCATCGCGGCGTCGAGTGCCCCGTCGCTGCAGGCCTCGACCGGGCTGCTGTACATCGGCCTGGCCTTCGTCATGGCGGGCTCGATCGCCGGGGCCAGCATCACCTACCTGACCGGCGTGCCGGTCTAGCCGGAGCCTCATGCGCGTCGCCTGCCGCACCTTTGCCCAGCTCCGTGAGCTGAGCGTGGACCGATGCTCGCTCCACCTGGCCCATGGCGCCACGCTGG
>DATHTR010000120.1:0-2911 GCA_035463095.1 Candidatus Angelobacter sp.
GTTGCGTGGATTGCGCTGAGTCGTTCTCCGCAATGCTCGTGGGGCGAGCAAGATGCGAGCGGCCCGCGTCGGTGCGGCCGATCTCACGCTCGACGCATGGGGGAAGCGATGCATGGTGCCCGCCCTGCACGCCAGGCGAGCAGACCGAGGAATGCGGAGGAGGCCGGCGCCGCGACCCGTCGGTAGACTGGGGGTCATGCCCCGCGTCGCGCCCTTCCGCGGCCTGACCTACTCCCTCGATCGCTTCGGCACCGACGGCGTGCCCTCGCGCGTCCGGCTCGCCGACGACCGTGACGCGCCGCCCGTCAGCCTTGCCGACCTGTCGGACCTCGCCTGCCCACCGTACGACGTGATCGGTGAGGCACAGCGCACGGAGCTGCTGGCGCGGAGCGCGCACAACGCGGTGCGCCTGGAGTTCAGCGCCGAGCCGGACCCGCACGCTGCGGCCGCGACGACGCTGCGCGCCTGGTTGGAGGAGGGCATCCTGGAGCAACGGCCCGAGCCGGCGGCCTGGTACTACCGCCATGCCACCGCCGCAGGCCCGGACGAGCCGACCGTCGAGGGAATCGTCGTGCGCGTCCTGCTGGAGCCGTGGGGCAAGGGCGTGCGCCGGCACGAGCACACCATGCCCGGCCCGAAGGCGGATCGGCTGGGCCTCCTGCGCAGCACCCGCACCCAGCTGAGCCCGATCCTGTCCATCTACTTCGACCGGTCCGAGCGGTACCACCACGTGATGAGCCGGCCGTGGAGCGAGGAGTGGCGCGCCCGAGACGGCGACGGGCTGCTGCACCAGGCGTGCGCCATCGAGGCCGATGATCGGCTCCTGAACTACCTGGGCCGGCAGACGCTCTTCATCGCCGACGGGCACCACCGGTACGAGACCGCGCTCGCGTACCAGTCGGAGGTGCGGTCCGATCCGCGCTTCGCATCGGCGGCACCCGGGGCGCTGTCGGCCGACTGGATCATGATGATGCTCGTCAACGCGGAGCTCGCCGAGATGGAGATCCGCCCCACGCATCGGCTCGTCCTCGACGGCGGGACCGATGCGCTGCGCGCCCTGCTCGATGGCGGCGATCGGCGCTTCGCCGCGACACCGATGGACGCCGGGGAGCTCGAATCCGCCCTGGAAGCTCGTCGCCATGACGACGATTCCGCCTTCGGCATCGTGCTGCCGGATCGGGCGGGGCTGCTGGTGGCGGACCGATCGGCCCTGGCGGATCGGCTGCGGATGACCGCGTCGAGCCCGGCCGTGCGGGCACTGGACCTGACGGCCCTCCACGCCGCCGTGCTCGAGGATCGGCTCGGCATCGGCCCCGAGGAGGTCGCTGCCGGGGAGCGACTGGCCTACACTAGGTCGGCGTCCGACGCGCTCGACCGTGTGGCGGCCGGCGAGGTCGCCGCCGCGATCCTGGTGCGGCCGACGCCGCTCGAGCAGCTCGCCGAGGTCGCGAGCGCCGGCGACGTGATGCCGCAGAAGTCGACCTACTTCTATCCGAAGCTGCTGACCGGCATGGTCTTCAACCCGTTGGAGGACTGATCCCACCCCATGGTGCAGGCGATCAAGCGCGACGAGGTCTTCATCGAGCCCGAGGGCATCCACGTCGAGACCCACCAGCCCGAGCGCCGCAGCCGCAAGCCGCCGCTGCTGATGGTCCACGGCGTCCTGACCGGCTCGTGGCTGTGGACGGAGATGGCGGCGTTCCTGGCCGAGCGTGGCTGGGAGGCGCACGCCATGAACCTGCGAGGCCACTTCACGAGCGCTCCGGTCGAGCTCGACGAGGTGTCGATGCGCGATTACGCCGATGACGTCGGCGCGGCTGCGCGCCAGCTCGGCCGGCCCGCCATCCTGGTCGGGTGGGGGATCGGCGCGCTGGCCGCGCTCATGCACGCCGAACGGCACCCGGTCCTCGGGCTGGTGTTGCTCGCGCCGTCGCCGCCGGCCGCGGTCCTGCCGCGGCGTCCCGACGAGCACGAGCTGCGGAACGTGCCGGCCGTCTACGACGCCGCATGGTGGGGCTGGAGCGGCGCCCCCGAGCAGCTGCGCGAACGGATGCCCGACATGGACGAGGCCGATATCGAGAAGATGACCGAGCTGCTCACCGGCGCTCGCGAGTCGGGGCGCGCGCGGCGTGAGCGGATGATCGGGGTGCCGATCGATCCGACGCCGCTGCGCGAGCTGCCGTCGCTGGTGATCGGGGCCGGGCTCGACGACGTCATCCACCCGACCGAGGCGCGGCGCACCGCCGACCTCATCGGCGCCACCTACGAGGAGTTCCCGTCGGCGTCGCACTTCGGCCTGGCGATGGGGGAGCACACCTGGCCGGAGGTCGCCGCCTCGGTCCACGGATGGCTCGAGGAGCGGCGCCACGCGATGGTCGCCGCGGCCGCCGCGCTTCACCCGGTCGGCGCCCGGCGCTAGCGGCCGGAGGCCGGCGGCCGGCGGCTGCCCCGGTCCGCCTGTCGCGTCCCGCCTGTCCCGTCCGTCGTGGTGCGCGCCGTGTGTGCACCGCGCGGATCCCGCTGCCGCGTTCTCCGCAACGCTCGTTCCACGAGCGATATGGGAGGGGCATCGGGCGCGAGGGCGCCGGCCGTGCTCAGCCCCCGTCCTGGCGGTGGCGAGTCCTCCCATACTGCGCGCCTGGCGAGCATTGTGGGAATGCGGTGAAACGTTGGCCGTTTGCATCGGTCCAGACGCCCTTGGTAGACTCGGCGCCGTCCGTATGGATGCGTGCCGCATTCGTCTAGAGGCCTAGGACACCGCCCTCTCAAGGCGGAGATCACCGGTTCGAATCCGGTATGCGGTACCAGATCTCATCCTTGGCCCCGGTTCTGAGTAGGGATCGGGGCCGTCTCGTACCCTACGGAATCCGCCGTACCCCTGTTCGTACCCCTATTTCCCGCGCAGGATACG
>DATHTR010000121.1:0-25704 GCA_035463095.1 Candidatus Angelobacter sp.
CTGGCCGAGCGGGCCGTGGTCCCGGAGGCCCCGCAGCGGCGCGGCGTCCGCTTCATCGTCTCGCACCCGAAGGTGCTGGCCGGCATCGCCATCCTCGTCCTGTTCGCGATCCTCGCCGTGATCCAGCCCCTGCTCGAGGCAACCGTCTGGTCGCGTCAGCCACAGCTGTACGACCCGCAGTTCGGCTTCGACACCTCGATCGCGCACCCATCGGCGCCGTCGCCGACGCACTGGCTGGGGACGAGCTCGCTGGGCCGTGACGTGTTCGCCATGCTGCTCCATGCCACGCGACCGACCCTGCTGGTGGCGCTGAGCGCCGGACTGTCGATCGCCGCCGTGTCGGTCGTGCTCGGCTCGATCGCCGCCTTCCGTCGGGGCTGGGTCGACGGGTTCGTGAGCCACCTGTCGGACGCCATGGTCCTGCTGCCGGCGATGCTCGCGGTCTTCGTGCTCGGCATCAGCCGGTCCGACGAGGAGTTCGGCGCCCTCCACGTCGGGCTGAGCTTCGGCGTGATCTACGGGCTGGGCCCGGCGACCGCCACGGTGCGCGCCGCGGCCATGACCGTGGTCGCGAAGGGGTTCATGGACGCCGCCCGGGTCGCCGGCGGCGGAGGGCCGTGGATCGTGAGCCGTCATGTCCTGCCGCACCTCTATCCGCACGCTGCCGTGCAGGCCATGATCGGCGCCACCGGCGCGGTGATCGCCGACGCGTTCCTGTCCTTCCGCAGCGCCGTCGGCGAGGATGTCGGCTTCGGCCAGATGGTCTACGACGGCCTGGTCTGGTCCGGGTACCTGGCCGGGATCGCGGATACCCCGTGGTGGATCATGCTCACCGGCGCCGGCGGGATCACCCTGTTGGCTGCGGCGTTCTACCTCGTCGGCGTCGGGCTCCGCGAGGCGCTCGATCCACGCTCGGACCGGCACGCGCGCTCCTGACGGTGCGTCCCCGTCCGGGGCGGGGTGCCCGCCGGGGGCGCGGGTCGGTACACTCTGTTCGGTGAGCAGCATCAAGTTCGGGACCGACGGCTGGCGCGCGGCCATCGCCGAGGACTACACCTTCCACAACGTTCGCCGCTGCGCCCGCGGCGTCGCCGAGTTCCTGCAGCAGACCGGGACCGCCGACCGTGGCGTGGTGGTGTGCTGGGACCGCCGATTCGCGAGCGAGCACTTCGCGCGCGCCTGCGTCGAGGTCCTCGCCGCGCACGACATCCGCAGCTACCTGCCGGCGGAAGCGGTGCCGACCCAGGTCGGCAGCTTCTTCACGCGCGAGCTGAACGCCGGCGCGGGAATCGTCATCACCGCCAGTCACAATCCGTGGACCGACAACGGCTTCAAGGTCAAGGCCGATACGGGCGGGGCCGCGGCGCCGGAGATGCTCGCCGCGATCGAAGCCACCATGGATGCGCATCCCGACGAGGAGAAGCCGCCCCGCCGTGACTACGACGACGCCGTGGCAGCCGGCCTGGTGGAGGAGTTCGACGCCTTCCCGCCCTTCCGCGATCAGCTCGCCAGCGTGGTCGACATCGAGCGCATTCGTGCCGCCGACCGGCGGGTGCTGGTCGAGAACCTCTACGGCTCGGGCGCAGGCTGGTACACGCGGTTGCTCGGGGACGGCCGGCTCACCGTTCGCGAGCTGCACACCGAGCGCAACCCGTACTTCGGCGGCATCAACCCCGAGCCGATCCGCCCCAACGTCGACGAATGGCTGGCCGAGATCCCGCGCTGGGGCGCCGACATCGGCATCGCCTTCGACGGGGACGCCGACCGCGTCGGCATGGCGACCGAGGAGGGCGTCTTCGTCAACCAGCTCCAGGTCTACGGGCTGCTCTACTGGTACCTGCTCGACGTGCGCGGCCAGATCGGCCCCGCGGTCTACACCGTCACCACCACCTCGATGGCCAAGCGCCTGGCCGAGATCTTCGGCACCGAGGCACACGAGACGGGAGTCGGGTTCAAGTACGTCGGCCCGAAGATGACCGAGACGAACGCGGTCATCGGCGGCGAGGAATCCGGCGGGTTCGGGTTCGGGATGCACATCCCCGAGCGCGACGGGCTTGCATCGGGCCTCTTCCTGATGGACCTCTGGCTGAGCAAGGGAACGAAGGCGTCCGAGGTGCTCGCGGAGCTGCAGGCGCTGGCCGGTCCGAGCTACTACAACCGCATCGACATCCGGTTCCAGCGGGAGGGCTACGACCAGGTCAAGGCCGACACGCTGGCCCGGCTCGCGGACGAGGCTCCGACCGAGCTCGCGGGTCAGGAGGTCGTCGACCGCGTCACCCTCGAGACGAAGGACGGCTTCAAGTTCTATCGGTCCGACGGCTCGTGGCTGCTCATCCGATTCAGCGGCACCGAGGCATTGCTTCGCGTCTACGTCGAGGCGCGCTCGCCCGAGGACGTCGAGGCCCTGCTCGCCGAGGGGCGCCGCATCGCCGGCGCCGAGCGACCCAGCGCCGCCGCCGCGACCTGATGGACGCCCGCGACTTCTTCGGCTACAAGAACCCCGACGAGGAGCCCGGCAAGCCCGATCCGGACGAGGGCACCGATGCCGAGCGGCCGCCGCTGTTCGAGGAGGCGGTCACGCTCGACGATCCCGAGACGCTGAAGCGGATCGATCCCGAGGGGATGCTGGGCCGGGCCGCCGAGCTGCCGCGTCAGCTGGTGCAGGCACGACGGGTGGCGCAGGCGCTCGAGCTGCCCGACCGGCTGGGCGATGTCGACGCGGTGCTCGTGCTGGCCATGGGCGGCTCGGCGATCGGCGCCGAGCTGGTCGCCGCCGCGGCCGGCGCGCGTCTCCGAGTCCCGATGATCGTCCATCGCGACTACGACCTGCCCGCCTGGGCGGGGGAGCGAACGCTCGTCATCGCGGCGAGTCACTCGGGCGAAACGGTCGAGACCCTCTCCGGATTCCGCGCAGCGCGAGCGCGTGGCCTTCCGCTGCTGGTCGTGGCGACCGGCGGCCGGCTGGCCACCGAGGGCGATGATGCCGGCGTTCCGGTGGCGCGCTACCAGCCCGGGGGCCAGCCACGGGCAGCGGTCGGGTTCGGGGTGGGCATCATCCACGAGACCCTCGGCCGTCTCGGCCTCGTCGGCGATCCCGACGCGCTCGGACCAGCCGTCGCCATCCTCGAGGATCTCCACGAGCGCTGCGCGCCATCGGTCCCGACCGACGAGAACCCGGCCAAGCAGCTGGCCTGGGCGATGTTCGGCCGCATCCCGGTCATCTACGGCCACGGGCCGATGGCGGCGGTGGCGCACCGCTGGAAGACCCAGCTCAACGAGAACGCCAAGGCCTGGGCCGCGTACGAGCCGATGCCGGAGGCGAACCACAATGCCATCGAGGGCAGCCTCAACCCGCGCGAGCTGTCCGACGGCCTGTACGTCGTGCAACTGCGCGATCCCGACGAGCCGGCCGAGATCGCCGAGCGCTACCGGGTGGTGGAGGAGCTGCTCGGCGAGCGGGCCACGAACCGATCCGAGGTCCGCGCCGAGGGCCATGCACCCCTCGATCGGGTGCTCTGGACCGTCTCGTACGGGGACCTGGTGAGCGTGTATCTCGCGATCCTCTACCAGACCGACCCGACCCCGGTTACACTGTTGGCGATGCTCAAGGAGCGGCTCGCCAGGGCCACCGGAAGCGACCCGACGGGCGCCACGTGATGTAGGGCGCCGGGATCCGGCGCCATGGAGGTATCCGCGACGTGCAATCGAGCATGATCGGCAAGGTCGAGAAGGCGATGCGCTACGCGCACGAGCCCGACCGGGTGACGTTCTCCTCGTTCCAGGCGACGTTCGCCGGGGACAACGGCACGCATTCCGTCTCCCTCGACGCCGATCGATGGCGCTGTGACTGCCACCTGTTCGAGACCGCCGGCGGCTGTACGCACACCCTGGCACTCCAGAAGATGCTCGACCCGATGCTGACCGACGCCGCCCGCGAGACGCCTCTCTACCGCCACGTCGACGCGCCGGACGAGGAGCCCGTTCCGGCCTGAGGTTCACCGGCCGCCGTCAGGCGGTGCTAGGATCACGCGCACCAACTCAAGACGCAGCGACAGGTGCCGTCCCCGAAAGGCGGACGGGTAAATGGCGAAGCCGGTGAGACGCCGGCGCAGTCCCGCTACTGTATCCGCGCCCCGGATCGCCTCCGGGAGCACGGGAGC
The DNA here is from genome assembly GCA_035463095.1 of Candidatus Angelobacter sp. Lineage (GTDB taxonomy): Bacteria > Chloroflexota > Limnocylindria > QHBO01 > QHBO01 > JACDBZ01. Next base: position 4,161 of record DATHTR010000121.1, read on the forward strand.
CAGGTCGACCAGCCAGGTCGCGATGTCACCCCCCTCGTGTGAAAGGGAACGGCATCACCATGGCTCTCCACCGACGCGTCCCCCTCGTGGTCGTCCTGTGCATGGCGCTCGGCGCCTGTGCCGCCCAGCCCGGCAGCGATCCGTCGCCGTCGCAAGCCGGCACGCCGTCGCCGGCGACGACTCCCGGCGACTATCCACTCACCCTGACCGATGACGCCGGCCGCGAGGTCACGCTCGAGGCCGAGCCGATGCGGATCGTCAGCCTCGCCCCATCGAACACCGAGATCGTCTGCGCGCTCGGTGCGTGCGACCGCCTGGTCGGGGTGACCGACTTCGACGATCACCCACCCGAGGTCGCCGACATCGAGGATGTCGTCATCTCGGCATCCGTCGACGTGGAGCGCGTCGTGGGAGCCGAGCCGGACCTCGTGCTGGCGGCCGGCAACGAGCTGACGCCGACGGCGGTCATCGAGCAGCTCGAGGAGCTTGGGCTCACCGTCGTGGTCCTGTACCCGGAGACGCTCGACGAGGTCTACGCCGACATCGAGCTCATCGGCACTGCGATCGGCCGGCTCGAATCGGCCGACGAGCTGGTGGACGAGATGCGCGGACGAGTCGACGAGGTGGTCAGCTCGGTCGCGGGCGTCGAGCGCCCGCTGACCCTGTACGAAGTCTTCCACGCCGAGGGAACGACCTACACCGCGGGCGACGGCTCGTTCCTGGCCGCGCTGCTCGACCTGGCCGGCGCCGAGCCGCTGACCGGCGACGCCCAAGGCCTCCTCGCGCCCGAGGCGCTGGTGGCGGCCGATCCCGAGCTCATCCTGCTCGGCACCGCCTCGTACGACCCATCGCTGACCGAGCCGGAGGTGGCCGTCGGGACCGTGGCGTCACGCGCCGGATGGGGCGATCTGCGCGCGGTGCGCGAGGGCCGCGTGGTGCCCTACCTCGACGACATCGTCACGACCCGGCCGGGGCCGCGCATCGTCGAGGGTCTCGAGGCCCTGGCCCGAGCCATCCACCCGGATCGGTTCGACTGAGCCGATGAGCGCGCCGACCGCAGCCCGCGTCCGACCGCTCGCCCTGGGGCCGACCCCCGGGCGGACGACGTTGGTGCTCGCCGTCGGCGTGGGGCTGCTCGTGGCCGTCTCGCTCGCCGCGGCCGCCTTCGGCAGCTCGGGCGTGGGTCCGGGGGAGGCGCTCGCCATGCTCGCGCACCGGCTGCTCGGCATCGGGGCGGTCAGCTGGCCGTCATCGTCGGAGACGATCCTGTGGGAGCTTCGCCTGCCGCGCATCGCCGCGGGCATGGTGGTGGGAGCCGGACTGGCCTGCGCGGGGGCGGTCTTCCAGGCGCTGCTCCGCAATCCGTTGGCCGACCCGTACATCATCGGGACCGCGGCCGGCGCATCGTTCGGAGCCGTGAGCGCGCTCCTGCTGCCCGCGCTCCTTCCGGTGGCGCTGGGCGCCTGGCTCGGGATCGGCCTGGTTCAGCTGATGGCGTTCGTCGGCGCCCTCGTCACGGTGACCGTGGTATTCGCCGTGGCGCGGGGACGGTCCGGCACGCCGGTCATCGCGCTGCTGCTGGCGGGGTACGCCGTCTCATCGCTCCTGGCGGCCGGCGTCGCCCTGCTGATGTTCCTCTCCGGTGACCGCCTCAGCGCGGTCGTCACGTGGCTGCTCGGGTCGCTGGCCGGGGCCTCGTGGCCTCGCCTCGCCATCGCGGCGCCCCTCATCGTGGTGAGCTTCACCCTCCTGCTCCTGCGCTGGCGGACATTGAACGCGCTGCTGCTCGGCGAACAGGCGGCGGCCCACCTCGGCGTCGATCTGGAGCGAGAGAAGCGGATCCTGGCCGGGCTGGCCGCGCTCACGACCTCGGCCGGCGTCGCGATCTCCGGCACGATCGGCTTCGTCGGATTGGTGGTCCCGCACCTGCTGCGCCTCGCCTTCGGCCCGGACCACCGGCTGCTCCTGCCGGCGGCGATGCTGTTCGGCGCCTCGCTCCTCGTGCTCGCCGACCTCGGGGCGCGGCTGGCCGGAGGGATCCCGGTCGGGGTCGTCACCGCGCTCGTGGGGGCGCCCTTCTTCCTGTGGCTGCTGCGTCGGTCCCTGGTGGCCCATGCCCGCTGAGCAGCCGCTCGCCGTGCGTCTCGGGGGCGTGACCGCGGGCTACCGGGCCGCCGGAGGAGAGCGACGCGTCCTCGACGGCGTGGATCTGGCGGTGCGTGCCGGCGAGCTCGTCGCCCTGCTCGGTCCGAACGGCAGCGGCAAGACGACGCTGCTGCGCGTGATCGCCGGAGTCCTCGTGCCGAGCCGTGGCTCGGTCGAGCTCTTCGGGCGGCCACTTGTCGGCTGGCCCAGGGCGCAGCTTGCTCGCGCCGTGGCCGTCCTGCCGCAGTCGACCGAGCTGCCGGATGGCTTCCGCGTCTCGGAAGTGGTCAACCTCGGTCGCATCCCACACGCCGTGAGGGCGTTCGGCGCCGGCCCCGACGACGAACGAGCGGTGTCCGAGGCGCTCCGCGACGCCGACGCCGAGGATCTTGCCGATCGACCGGTGGGTGAGCTCTCGGGCGGCGAGCGGCAGCGGGTCCTGCTCGCCCTGGCCCTGGCCCAGGAGCCGCGCCTCCTCCTGCTCGACGAGCCGACCCTGCATCTCGACCTGGGGCATCAGCTCGCGCTCGTCCAGCTCCTCCATCGGCTCCGCGTCGGACGGCGGTTGACGGTCGTCGCCGTCCTGCACGACCTCAACCTGGCGGCGGGCCTGGCCGACCGGGTCCTGCTCGTGCGCGACGGCCGGCTCGGACCGGCGGGCCGCGATGGACGGACCATCGATCCGGAGCTCGCGCGGGGAGCGTTCGGAGTCCCGATCGAGGAGGCGGTCACCGTCGATGGTCGCCGCGTGCTGACCCCGACGGTCGCGATCAGGGGCGTGCCTCGCCCGGATCGCCCGCCGGAGGATCCATCCTGAGCTCCACCTGCTCCGTGCCATCGGCGCGGCGAGTGCGGGTGACGTGGATGTGCGGATGCGTCTCGTCGCCGAGCTGCTCCTTCTCGACCGCCACCATCACGTGCTCGTCCACGTTCGTGAGCCGCTCCTCCTCCGGCAGCGCGGCGTTCGGCACGGCCCGAAACACCGCGTAGCTGACGAAGACCCAGACCACGGCGATCACCGGGATGCCGAAGAGCGCGCCCCACACGCCGGCCACCTGGGCGCCGAGGAGCAGCCCGACGAGCACGAGGATCGGGTGCAGGCCCAGTGCGCCGCGCATGAGACGCGGCTGCAGCCAGTTCACGAGCACCGTCTGCACCACGAGCAGCACGAGGGTGACCGGCAGCAGCGCATCCGGCGCGAAGAGCGCCGCTCCGATGATCGGCGGCACCAGGGCCAGCGGCGGCCCGAAGAACGGGATCAGCATCGCCAGGGCGCTGATCGTGCCCCACAGGAACAGGTACGGAATCGCGAACGCGGTTCCCACCACCGCCACCAGCACCGCCTGGACCACGGCCAGGATGAGCTGGGCTCGGAGGAACCCGCCGAACGCTCGCGCGATGCTGCGTTCGAGCAGGCGCGCCTCGTCCTTCCAGCGGCGCGGCACGGCGCCACGGAGCCGCCCGAGGATCCGGCGCGAGTCCATGAGCAGGTACAGCGACAGCACGATGATCAGGACCAGGGCACCCAGCGCGGCGATCGTGACCCCGGCGATGGCCTGGGCCTGCTCCACCACGTCGCCGCCGAGCTGCTCGAGCTGTGCGGCCGCGCCCTCGTAGAGCTCGGTGAGGTCGATCTCGAGCCGCCCGAACTGGAGGCCGGCCTCCCACGACGCGAGCGTCGCGAGCATGCGCTGCTCGGCCTGCGGGTAGGCCTGCGCCAGTCCGGCCACCTGCTGCGTGACCGCGGAACCGGTGTAGAAGAGCACGAAGCCGAACACCACCAGGGCGAGCAGGTACGTCGCGACCACGATCGGCGGGCGAGGCAGCTCGGTCCGGCGCTCCAGCCATGCGACGACGGGAGCCATCACGAACGCGAGCAGCCACGCCAGGAAGAGGATGAGCAGGATCGTCCCGAACCCGCCGACGACCTCGAGCACACGCTCGAGCAGCTGGAGGCCGAACACGGCGCTGCCGAGGACCAGGAAGACGATGAGCCAGCGCCGCTCACGCGTGCCGAGTCCCCCGACTGGCTCGGTCATCCGCGTCAGACCTCCCGGCCGCGGCCGATGCCGACCGCGGCCCGCACCTCGGCCATGGTGGCGTCGAGGATGGGACGCACCTTCTCGCGGCCGGCTGCGAGCGTTTCCTCCACCACGCCACCGTCCGCGGCGAGCCGGTCGCGCCTCTCGCGCATCGGGCGGAAGAACTCGATGATTCGCTCGGCCAGCAGCTGCTTCGTGTCGACACAGCCGGTCCGGGCGGCCCGCTCGCCGTCCTGGATCTGGAGGTAGTCGCCGCCGAAGAACCGATGCAGCTGGCAGACGTTGCAGACCTCCGGCCGCCCCGGGTCGGTGCGCTTGATGCGCTGCGGGTCGGTGACCATGCTCATCACCAGGCGGCGGATCTCGTCGGGCCCGGCGAAGATCGGGATGGTGTTGCCGGCGCTCTTGCTCATCTTCGCCTGGCCATCGACGCCGAGCACCGTCGGCGCCTCGGTGTAGACCGGCTGCGGCTCGGGGAACACCTCGCCGTAGCGCCGGTTGAACGCACGGGCCACCTCGCGCGACAGCTCGAGGTGCGCGGCCTGGTCGCGCCCGACCGGGACGTGGGTGGCCTTGTAGATGACGATGTCGGCCGCCTGCAGGATCGGATAGTCGAGCAGGCCCATCGAGTTCTCGATGCCCTGCTGCCGCTTCTCCTTGTAGGTCGGGGTTCGCTCGGCCCAGCTGACCGGCACCACGGTGTTGAAGATCCAGGCCAGCTCGGCGTGCTCGGGGAAGTCGGACTGGCGAATGAGCGCGCATCGGGTGGGGTCGAGCCCGACGGCCAGCAGGTCGAGCACCATCTCGTGCGTCAGCCGGCGGAGCTCGGCGCCGTCGTGGACCGTGGTGAGCGCGTGGTAGTCGACGATCGCGTAGATCGTCTCGTGCCGGTCCTGGAGCGCGACGTAGTTCTGCTGCGCCCCGAGGTAGTTGCCCAGGTGGGAGGCGCCCGACGGCTGGATGCCGCTGAAGACGCGGCCGATGGTCTCCGGCGCGGCGGCCGCCGTCTCGTCGAGGGTCTGGCTCATACCGACGGCGAGTGTACCGCCCCGGCGCTGGCCGGGCAGCCGGGCGACCGCTATCGTTGCGCGGGATGATCGAGACCATGACCACGCCGTGGCAACGGGCGATCCGGTCGGGCGGGCGCATCGGGCACGCCATCGAGGTGCACGATGCCATCGGCTCGACGAACGACCGCGCGCGTGAGCTCCTCGACGCCGGACGTCCCGAGGGAGTCGCGGTGGTCGCGGAGCTCCAGACGGCGGGCCGCGGCCGACGCGGGCGAACGTGGACCTCGCCGCCGGGCGTCAACCTCATGGTCAGCATCGGCCTTCGGCCCCGGATCGCAGCCGATGCCGCGCGCGAGATCGTCCCTGCCGCGGCGCTCGCCGCGTGGCAGGCCTGCCGGGCCGTGACAGGGGACGTCTGGCTGAAGTGGCCGAACGACCTCGTGACCGCCGACGGCGCCAAGCTCGGCGGGATCCTGGTCGAGGTGGCCAGCCACGCCGAGGGACTCCGCCACGCGGTGCTCGGATTCGGTCTCAACGTGAACTGGCGGAGCGACGACATGCCCGTGGAGCTGCGCGAGACCGCGACCTCCCTGCGGGAGCTGACCGGCATGCCGGTCGACCGCGTCGCGCTGTTGCGAGACCTGCTCGCATCCCTCGAGCACGAGATCGCCGCCCTCGAGGTCGGGTCGTCGCCGGTGCCGCGGTACCGTGCCGCGTGCCGTACGATCGGCACGACGGTGGTGGTCGACACGCCGAACGGACGCATCGAGGGGCGGGCGGTCGACATCGGCGACGACGGCACCCTCGCGGTCGAGACCGACGCCGGCCGGGTGGCGGTCACCAGCGGCGAGGTGCGGTCCGTGCGCGCCCGGGACACAGCGTGACCGCCGCACCCGGTCGCGCTGGCGGCCGCCCGGCAGATCCGGATCTCGCGGCGGTCCGCGCCGCCCAGGTCGACCGGGCGGCATTCGGCGTCCTCTACCGGCGGTACCTCGACCGGGTCTACGGCTACTGCTTCTACCTTCTGGGCGACCACCACGACGCCGAGGACGCCACGGAGCGGACGTTCCTCGCCGCGCTCGGCGCCATCGACCGGTTCCGCGACACGGGATCGACGTTCCGGGCGTGGCTGTTCCGGATCGCCCACAACCAGCTCGCGAACGCGCTGCGCAGCCGGAAGCGCCGGGGCACGACGCCGCTGGACACGGTCGCCGAGCCGTCCGGTGGCATCGATCCGGCCCGCGCGCTCGACCGCGCCGATGACGCTCGCCGCGTGCGGCAGGCCCTCGCCGCGCTCGCCCCGGACCGGCGGCAGGTGCTCGTGCTGCGGTTCGTGGACGGTCTGAGCGCGCGCGAGATCGGAGACGTGCTCGGCCGCAGCGAGGGAGCGATCCGCGTTCTCCAGCATCGGGCCCTGCGGGACCTGGCGCGACTGCTCGGCTGACGCCAGCGCTCCGGCGGCTCTGGCTGTAACGTATCGGGCCCGCCGGTGTTAGCGATTGACGTGACGACTGCCCATGCTCCCTCCACGGCCGAACGGATCGACGATGCCGTGGAGCGCCTCCTCGACGGCCTCGCGCCGGGCGTCGCCGCGGCCACGGCCGGTGTGACGCCGGCCGACCGGCGCATCGTGGAGCTCGCCGATGCCGTGCGGCTCGCGCTCGGCCTTCCCGCCGTCGCCCCCCGATTCGAGGCTCGCCTCGGCGCCAGGCTCGCCGGCGTCTCGACGGGGGCTCGCGACCCGGTCGCCTGGGCGCTGCGGCATCCGGGCCGGCTGATCGTCACCGGCGCGGTCGGATCCGCGGTCGGGGTCGGGGTCACCGCCTACGCGGTCTGGCGCACGACGCGCCGTGGCTCCGGCCCGGCACATCGGCTGCTCCATCGGTAGCGGGAGGACGTCGATTGCCGATCAAATTCCCGTTCAGCCGGCGCGCCGGACCGTCGGACGCCTGGACGAAGTGCCCGGCCTGCGACGCGCAGGTCTTCAACCGCCAGCTCGAGCGGGGTGGCCGGATCTGTCCCGGCTGCGGCCATCACTTCCGCATGTCCATCGGGGAGCGGCTCGACCTGCTCCTGGATCCGGGGAGCTTCGAGGAGCGTGATGCCGGACTGGAGGCGATCGACCGTCTCGGCTTCCACGACGACCGGCCGTACGGGCATCGTCTCGAGGCCTCGCGCGTCAAGACCGGCCTGCGCGATGCGCTGGTGTGGGGAATCGGGCGCATCGACGGCCAGCGAGTCGCGATCGGCATCTTCGACTTCCGCTTCATGGGCGGCAGCATGGGAAGCGTGGTGGGCGAGAAGCTGGCGCGCTGCTTCGAGACGGCGCTCGCGGAGCGCATCCCCGCGCTGGTGGTCAGCGCATCGGGTGGTGCACGCATGCAGGAGGGCACGCTCTCGCTCATGCAGCTGGCGAAGTCCACCGCGCCGCTCGTCCGGCTCGACCGGGCCGGCATCCCGTTCATCGCCGTGCTGACCGATCCGACGACCGGCGGTGTGCTCGCGAGTTTCGCCAGCCTCGGGGACGTGATCGTCGCGGAGCCGAAGGCGCTCATCGGCTTCGCAGGCGCGCGCGTCGCGTCCGACACGGTCGGGGAGGAGCTGCCCCAGGGCTTCCAGACCTCGGAGTTCCTGCTCGACCACGGCTTCGTCGACATGGTCGTCCCCCGGCCGGAGCTGCGCGCGACCCTGTCGCGCCTGCTGCGGCTGCTGCCCGTCGCGGCCGACGACGACGCCGACGGGCCGATGAGCGCCGAGCGCGCCTGGGGTCCGCTCGGTGCCCTGTCCGGGTTCGCCGAGCGCCTCGGCGGCGCGGTCAGCGAGACGATCGGGATCGAGGTCGACGCCGAGCCGGCGGGCAACGGTGGTCCGCCACCTGCGATCCGGCCCGTCACCGGCGACCGCGAGCCCGGGGCCGAGGAGCAGCCGCGATGACGGACGCCGTCACGCGCCGGGAGGCGACGCCGCCGAGCGCCGAGGCGATCGAGGCGGCCTGGCAGCGGGTGCAGCTGGCCCGCCACCCGCAGCGTCCGCGGACCCTGGACCTCGTGCCGCACATCTTCACCGAGTTCACCGAGCTCCACGGGGACCGGGGCTTCGGGGACGACGCGGCCATCGTCGGCGGCCCGGCGCTGCTCGAGGGGCGGCCGGTGATGGTCATCGGCCACCAGAAGGGGACCGACACCGAATCGAACATCCTGCGCAACTTCGGCTCGCCGCATCCGGAGGGCTTCCGGAAGGCGCAGCGGCTCATGCGTCTGGCCGAGAAGCTCGGGCTGCCGGTCATCACCTTTCTCGACACGGCCGGCGCCTTCCCCGGGCCGGCGGCGGAGGAGCGCGGCCAGGCCGAGGCGATCGCGTCGAGCATCAAGCTGATGACTGGCCTGCAGGTCCCGATCGTGGTGATCGTGCTCGGCGAGGGCGGGTCCGGTGGCGCGCTCGCCATCGGCGTCGGGGACGCGGTCCTGGCGCTCGAGAACGCCGTGTACTCCGTCATCAGCCCGGAGGGCTGCGCCTCCATCCTGTGGCGCTCGAGGGAGGAGGCGAGAACGGCCGCCGCCGCGATGCGGATGACCGCCGCCGATCAGCTGGACCTCGGCGTGGTCGACGCGGTGGTCTCCGAGCCCGGCGAGGGCGCGCACACGGATCATGCAGGCACGGCGAAGACCCTCCGGGCGGCGATCCTGTCGGCGCTTCGGCGGTTGACGAGCCTGACCACGGAAGAGCTGCTCGCAAGCCGGTATGCTCGACTGCGCGGCATGGGCGCCTACCTCGACACCGGCGCCGGCGCCGCGCATCCGGTGGAGCCGCCCTCGCTGGGCCGCCGCATCGGTCGCATCCTTCGGCTGCCCGGCGTGCCGAGACGGCCCCGCTGGAGCGAGATCTGGCCGAGCGACGGCGGCGACGACGAGAACGAGAGAGGCGCATGACCGATTCCGATCACGAGCTCGACAGCGTCACGCGCGTGGCCGATGAGCTCCTGCCCGCCCTGACCGAACGGCTTCACCGCCACGGGCTGGGCGAGATCGAGATCTCCGATGGCGATCTGCGCCTCCGGGTGCGTGCCGGCTCGGGGCAGGCAGCGACGGCCGCACCGGCCGCACCGACCGCGGCCGCGACCCAGGCCACGGATCCGGTGACTGCCGCGACCGGTGATCCGGAAACGGCCGATCCATCGGTCCCGGTCGGATCGCCAGCGGTCGGCTTCTTCGTCTACGCCGATGGCCTCGGGCCGGGGCTCGACGTCGCATCGGGCGACGCGCTCGGCCACGTGGAGATGCTCGGGGTTCGCCACGAGGTCCGGGCGCCGCGGACCGGCACCGTGCGCAACCTGGTCGCCGAGAGTGGTGAGGCGGTCGAGTACGGACAGGTCGTGGTCGAGCTGCAGCCGGAGGCGGGCCGATGAGCGTGGCGCTGGTGTTCAGCCCGCAGGGGTCCCAGGCAGTCGGGATGGGCCGCGCCCTGGCCGAGGCATCGGACGCGGCCCGCGAGGTCTACCTCGAGGCCGATGCCACGCTCGGGTGGTCGGTCAGCGAGACGTGCTGGTCCGGTCCAGAGGATCGCCTGAACGACACGCGCCAGACGCAACCGTGCCTGCTCGCCACCTCCATCGCCGCCATGCGCGCCCTCGCCGAGAGGTTCGACGTGACGCCGGCGGTGGTGGCGGGACACTCCGTCGGCGAGTACGCGGCGCTCGTCGCCGCCGGCGTCCTCGATCTGCCGGCGGCGCTGCGCCTCGTGGCCCGCCGCGGCGAGCTCATGGCCGAGGCCGGAGCCGGCGGCGCCATGTCGGCGGTGCTCGGCCTCGACCGGGCCGCGGTGGACGCGGTCGTGGCCTCGTCGGCGCGGCCGACCGAGCTGGTGGTGGCCAATGACAACGCCCCCGGGCAGGTCGTCATCTCGGGCACGCGCGGGGCGATCGAGGCGGCCGAGGAGGCCATGCGGGCCGCCGGCGCACGTCGCTGCCTGCGGCTCCCTGTGTCCGGAGCGTTCCATTCGCCGCTCATGGCGCCCGTGGCCGAGGCGCTGGCCGATGCCTTCGAGGCGGAGGACTGGCGCGACCCGCGCGTCCCGGTGGTCAGCAACGTCACCGCCCAACCCGAGACCGACGCGGGTCGCATCCGCTCTCTGCTGGCGGAGCAGGTGCGCTCACCGGTCGAGTGGGTCGGATCGGTCCGTCGTATGGTCGCCGACGGGGTGGAGACCGTCGTGGAATGCGGATCGGGGGCCGCCCTGGTCGGGATGGTGGCGCGGATCGCGCCGGAGGTCCGCGGTGTGGCCGTCACCGACCCGGCGACGCTCGACCGGGCCGTGGAGCTCCTGGCCGGCGCGGGGGCATCGGTCGCATGATCGGAAAGATCCTGATCGCCAACCGCGGCGAGATCGCCGTCCGCATCCTGCGCGCCTGTCGGGACCTCGGCATCCCGGCCGTCGTCGCCTACTCGGAGGCCGATCGCGACACCCTGGCGGTTCGGCTCGCGGACGAGGCCATCTGCATCGGACCCGCGGAGGCACGACGCAGCTACCTGAATCAGCCCGCCGTCATCAGCGCCGCGATGATCACCGGCTGCGATGCGGTGCATCCCGGCTACGGGTTCCTCTCGGAGGATGCGACGTTCGCGGAAGCCTGCGCGGCCCACGAGCTGACCTTCATCGGGCCGCGGCCGGAGGTCCTCGAACGATTCGCGTCGAAGTACGCGGTGCGGCGCATGCTGGCCGCGAACGGGCTCCCGACCGTCCCGGGCAGCCGCGGGATCGTGAGCGACCTGCGCGACGCACTCGACCAGGCCGGCGAGGCCGGCTATCCGGTGCTGCTCAAGCCGTCGGCCGGCGGTGGCGGGAAGGGGATGCGGCTCGTGCGCAGCCCGCGCGAGATGGAGCAGTCCCTGCCGCTGGCGCGCTCCGAGGCGCAGGCTGCCTTCGGCGACGACAGCATCTACTTCGAGAAGTGGATCGAGGAGTCGCGCCATGTCGAGGTCCAGGTTCTCGTCGACCGCCACGGCAATGGGATCCACCTCGGCGAGCGCGATTGCAGCGTCCAGCGCCGTCACCAGAAGATCATCGAGGAGGGGCCGTCCCCGGCGATGGACGATGCGAGCCGCGAGCGGCTTCGCGACCTGGCCATCCGGTCCGTCGTGGCCGCGGGATACGAGAACGCCGGCACGCTGGAGTTCCTGCTTGACGCGGAGGGGAACTTCTACTTCATCGAGATCAACTGCCGCATCCAGGTTGAGCACCCGGTGACCGAGCTGATCACCGGGGTGGACCTCATCGTCGAGCAGATCCGCATCGCGGCCGGGGAGCGGCTGTCGATCGGTCAGGGCGACGTGCGCTTCCGTGGCCATGCCATCGAGTTCCGGGTCAACGCCGAGGATCCGACGGACAACTTCTCGCCGCAGACCGGAGAGGTGGAGTCGCTGATCCTGCCCGCCGGCCCCGGCGTGCGGGTCGACACGCACCTCTATCCGGGCTACGAGATCCCGCCGTTCTACGACAGCCTGCTCGCCAAGCTGCTCGTCTGGGGCGAGACTCGCGAGATCGCGATCGCACGCGGCCGGCGCGCCCTCGCGGAATTCGAGATCGGCGGGGTCAAGACGAACCTGCCGTTCCACCGCGGCATCCTCGACAACGATGCGTTCCTCGAGGCGCGCGTCAGTACGAATCTGCTCGACCGCGTCGGTGCCGCGGCCTTCGTGGCATCCTGACCGACACCGAAGTATATATCGTATATCAGATGGAGCGACACCACGACATGAGGCGCCGATGACGACCGAGGCCGTGACGCTGCCACTCGAGGCGGCCGACATCATGCGCATCCTGCCGCACCGCTACCCGTTTCTCATGGTCGACCGCGTGGTCGAGCTCGAGCCGGGAAGGCGAGCGGTCGGGATCAGGGCGGTGAGCGCCAACGAGCCGCAGTTCACCGGGCACTTCCCGGAACGACCGATCATGCCCGGCGTGCTCATGGTCGAGGCTCTCGCCCAGACGGCGGGCATCGCGGTCCTGACGCTCGACGACTACCGCGGCAAGCTCGGCCTGTTCGCCGGCGTCGACGAGTGCCGCTTCAAGCGCATGGTCGTCCCGGGTGACACGCTTCGGCTCGAGGCGACCGTCGAGAAGCTGCGCGGCATGTTCGGCCGCGTGCGGACGGTGGCATCGGTCGGCGACGAGATCGCCGTGGAGGCCGTCCTGTCCATCATCTTCCCGCGCGACCAGACCCTCGGCGGCGGAGGCCCCGCTGATGCGTGACGGCGAGCGGCGGGTCGTCGTCACCGGCATGGGCGCGCTGACGCCCATCGGCAATGATGTGGCGAGCTTCTGGGATGGGCTGGTGAACGGACGGAGCGGCATCGGCCCCATCACCCTGTTCGACCCGGTCAACGTGCCGAGCAAGATCGCCGGCGAGGTGCGCGGCTTCGACGCCGAGGCGGTGATGCCACGCAAGGAGGTCCGGCGCAACGATCGCTATGTCCATTTCGCGTGGGCGGCGGTGGCCGAGGCGATGCGCGACGCCAACCTCGCCCTGCCGATCGCCGACGAGGCGTTGGCCTGGCGTACCGGCGCGATCATCGGCTCCGGCATCGGCGGCATCAACACCATGATCCGCGACATCATCGAGGCGCACGACGACGGCATCGATCGCATCGGTCCGTTCCTCGTCACCGCCATGATCCCGGACATGGCCGCGGGGTACGTGGCCATCTACGCCAACGCCCGAGGCCCGAACTACGCCACGGTGAGCGCCTGCTCCAGCTCGAACCACGCCATCGGTGCGTCGTTGAACGCGATCCGGCGCGGCGAGGCGGACGTGATGATCGCCGGCGGCGCGGAGGCGGGGATCGGCGAGATCCCGGTCGGCGCGTTCTGCGCCATGCGCGCCCTGTCGACGAAGCGCAACGACGAGCCGGAGAAGGCCTCGCGGCCGTTCGACGCGGAGCGCGACGGGTTCGTGATGGGCGACGGCGCGGGAATGCTCGTCCTGGAGGAGCTGGAGCACGCTCGCGCCCGCGGCGCCGCGATCCACGCCGAGGTGGTCGGCTACGGCGCCACTGACGACGCATCCCACATCACGCTTCCGGCGCCGGGAGGCCGCGGCGCGGTGGAGTCGATGCGGATCGCGATCGCCGATGCCGGCCTGACCGGGGAGGAGATCGACTACATCAACGCGCACGGCACCTCCACCCCGCCGAACGACCGATCGGAGACCGCGGCCATCAAGACGGTCTTCGGGGAGCGCGCCTACCGCATCCCGGTGTCGAGCACGAAGTCGATGACCGGGCACCTGATGGGCGCGGGCGGCGGGATCGAGGCCATCGCCTCGATCCGAGCCATCGAGACCGGCATCGTGCCGCCCACGATCAACCAGGAGCACCCCGATCCGGACTGCGATCTCGACTACGTGCCGAACGAGGCGCGCGAGCTCGCCGACGGCGTCGAGGTGGCCATGAGCAACAGCTTCGGGTTCGGCGGCCACAACGCCACACTCGTGTTCCGGCGGTTCGACGGCTGATGGACGGGCGGACGGAGCGGATCCTGGCGGCCGTCGACCGCCTGGCGCCGGCCTTCGAGGCGTCGGGCCTCGACGAGCTCGACCTCGCGGTCGGCGAGATCCAGGTGCGTCTCGCCCGTCCCGCGGCGATCGCCGCAGTCCTGCCCGCGGAGCCGGTGGCAGCTCCAGCCACCTCGGGGCCGCCACCCGCCTCCGCACCGTCCGATGACGGATACGGCGTGCCCGACCCCGGGCGACATCACGTCACGGCGCCGCTCACCGGGGTCTGGTACGACGCGCCGTCCCCCGGCGCGCGGCCCTATGTCAGCGAGGGAAGCGAGGTGGCGTCGGGCCAGGTCATCGGCCTGATCGAGGCCATGAAGCTGTTCAACGAGATCAAGGCCGATGCATCCGGCACCCTCACGCGCATCATGGTCGAGAGCGGCACGCTCGTGAAGCGACGTCAGCCGCTGGTGGAGATCGACCCGCGATGACGCGCCCAGCCCCCTGTCGAGGAAACGATCGATGACGACCACCAATGCCCTGATCACCGGGTGGGGGATGTACGCGCCGTCCCGGATCATGACCAACGACGAGCTCTCGCAGCTGGTCGACACCTCCGACGAGTGGATCGTCAGCCGCACCGGCATCCGCGAGCGGCGGATCGCCGCGGATGACGAGACGACCGCGACCCTCGCCACCCATGCGTCGCGGGACGCCCTGGCCGTGGCGGGAGTGGCGCCCGAGGAGGTGGACCTCATCATCCTGGGCACCTGCTCGCCGGACTACTACATGCCCGCCACCGCGACGCTCGTGGCGCGCGACCTGGGCACGGTGAACGCGGCCGCCTTCGACCTGCAGGCCGCCTGCTCCGGGTTCGTGTACGCCATGGCCACCGCGAACGGGTTCATCCGTTCGGGCATGTACCGGAACGTGCTCGTCATCGGCGTGGAGCTGCTGAGCCGGTTCCTGGACTGGACCGATCGGAACACGTGCGTCCTCTTCGGCGACGGGGCGGGTGCGGTCCTGATGCAGGCCAGCGACCAGCCCGGCGGCATGACCGGCTTCCAGCTGTACACCGATGGCACCGGCTGGGAGGGGATCATCTTCCCGGCCGGCGGCAGCGCCTGCCCGACCAGCCCGCAGACGATCGCCGACGGCGGCCACTACGTCCACATGGCCGGCAAGGACGTCTACCGCTACGCCACCCGCCAGCTCGCCGAATCCGCGCTCGCGGCGGTCCGGGACGCTGGCCTCACGATGGATGACATCGACCAGTTCGTCTTCCACCAGGCCAACCTGCGCATCATCGAGAGCGTCGGGCGGCAGCTGAACATGCCGATGGACAAGTGCTACGTGAACGTCGAGACGTACGGCAACACGAGTGCGGCCTCGGTGCCGATGGCCCTGGTCGAGGCGGTCGCCGCCGGGCGGATCAAGCCCGGTGACCGAATCCTGATGGTCGCCTTCGGGGCGGGGTTCACCGCCGCGGCCGCGGTCGTGGAGTGGACCGCCGACCCGGCACGCGCGTTCCTGGCGCCGGGCGCCCAGACCAGGCTCGGGCAGCCGCAGCGACAGCTCGAGGAGGTCCCGGCCTGATGTTCGACCTGAGCGGCAAGGCGGCCCTGGTGACGGGCGGGAGCCGCGGGCTGGGGCGGGCGATCGCGCTGGCCTTCGCGGAGCAGGGCGCCGACGTCGCGATCAACTACCGTGGCAACGCGGACGCGGCCGAGGAGGTCGCCGCCCAGGTCCGCGAGCTGGGCCGTCGGGCGGTCACCGTGCAGGGCGACACAGCCGGCGGTCGCGAGGCCTGCGAGGAGATCGTGAAGGCCGCGCTCGCGGAGCTCGAGCGCATCGACATCCTCGTGAACAACGCGGGCATCACGCGTGACAACCTGCTCATGCGCATGGACGCCGACGAATGGGACGCGGTGATCGGCACGAACCTGTCCGGCCCGTTCTGGATGACGCGAGCCATCGCGCGGCCGATGATGAAGGCCCGAGCGGGACGGATCATCAACATGAGCTCGGCAGCCGGTCGGATGGGCAATCCGGGCCAGGCGAACTACGCCGCCGCCAAGGCGGGGCTCATCGGCCTGACGAAGACGACGGCGCGCGAGCTCGCCAGCCGCGGCATCACCTGCAATGCCATCGCACCGGGCCTGATCACCACCGACCTGACCGCCGATCTGCCGGAGGCCGCCACCGAGGCGCTGAAGTCGATGACGCCGCTGGGGTACATCGGCTCGGTCGACGACGTGGCCGCCGCCGCCGTGTACCTCGCCTCGGACGAGGCACGCTACGTCACCGGCCAGGTGATCGGCGTCGACGGCGGCATCGTGATGGGCTCCTAGACGCAGCGAGGCCGACGGAGCTCCCCGCACCACCCCCGACGCGGCTGATCTGCTGCGCCACGGGGCCCGTATCAGTCGTCGGCGCCCTCCGCCGCACGAGACCCGGGACCAGCTCCCGGGTCTCGTCGCATCCACCTCGTGATCCGGCCGCTCGATGCGCTCGTACGGACCAACAACGAAGGGCGACGGATGTCCCGCCGCCGGTTCACTGGAGGATCAACCCCATGCGTCGCAAGCTCACCCTGGCGGTCGCCGCGGCAGCCCTCGCTGTCACCGCCATCGCCGGACCCGTCGCCGCGGCTCGACCCGACGTCGAGTGCCAGCGTGCCGGCATCACCTTCCTTCGCGAGAATGGCCTGCTGGCGGCCGTCGCCCGCGATGGACTGACGATCGAGGCCGCGGTCGGCGCCGGCGTCGGAGTCCGCGATCCGGAGAACACCGATCTCTCGGCGCTTCCGAACCCGCTGCCGTTCTCGCTGATCCTGGCCGACCATCGGGCAGGCAGCAACAGCATCTTCACCTACCCGTGGTGCTAGCGGATCGCTGACCCC
Source organism: Candidatus Angelobacter sp. (assembly GCA_035463095.1). GTDB lineage: Bacteria > Chloroflexota > Limnocylindria > QHBO01 > QHBO01 > JACDBZ01. Next base: position 20,751 of record DATHTR010000121.1, read on the forward strand.
CTCATCGTGAACAGGCCGATGCCCGGCACCGTCCCGGGCATCGGCGCGTTTCGGCCCGGCGCTTGCAGCGGACCTAGAATGAGAAGTCCGAGCGACCAAGCGATTCCCCACCGGAGAGGAGACCGATGCTCACCCTGCGCTCCCTGTTCCGACCCGTTCGCATCGTCGACGCGCACTGCGACATCCCGTGCGGCGTCTACGACCCCGAGCAGGCCCGAATCGAGGCCGAGTCCTGCCTGCGGATCATCGAGAAGTACGAGGCGAACGACGACCCGCACTTCCGCGCCAGGTGCATTCACGTCAAGGAGGAGCGAGCGGAGCTCGTCAAGCACCACCTCGACGTCCTGTGGCACGACTACTTCAAGCCCGAGCACCTCGAGCAGTACCCAGATCTCCACGAGACCTTCTGGAAGGCGGCCAAGCAGGCCTCGAAGGTGAAGCACACCCTCGACGCCGGCGCGGCGAAGGAGCTCCTGTCGATGATCGACACCATCGACGAGATGTGGAAGGCGACCGGTGGGCCGGAGAAGACGCGAGTGAACGGGCGACCGTCCTGAGCGGCCGCTGAGCCGATGCGATACGTGAGGGGCCCGGTCGGGCCCCTCGCCGCCTGCCTGGCGCTGGTCGCCCTGGGCTGGGCCGCGGCGCTGACGTGGCGGATCGCCGCCCGTCAGCTCGACGTGGTCGAGGTTCGTGGCAGGTCCATGGCCCCCACGCTGCTCCCGGGCGATCGCATGCTCGCCGCCCTCCTCCACCGCCGGCCCAGGATCGGGGAGATCGTGATCACGACCGACCCGCGCGACCCGGCCCGAGAGATCGTGAAGCGGGTGTGGACGGTCGGCCCGGCCGGGATCGAGGTGCGCGGCGACAACCCGGCCTGGAGCACCGACGCTCGGGCCTTCGGCGTCATTCCGGTCAGCCGCGTCCGCTGGACCGTCGTGGCGCGTCTCTGGCCTCCTGGGCGAATCGGGCGAATCGGGCGAGTCGGCCGAGTCGGGAGCTTCGGGCGCGGAGCGGCGCGAAACACGCTCGAGGAGGGTGGGGAGTCGGCCTGCCCGGTGCCGGAGCACCTGGTGACGGACCCCTGACCGCGGTCTCCTCAGGCGGTGCCGCAGATGGCGGCCAGCCCCGCGACGCACCCATCGAGGTCCGACGGCAGCAGTTCCACGTCCGGTCCGGCCTCCGCCGCGACCAGGTGCCGAACCGCCTCTTCCGCCGGCCGGACGGCCATCCTCGCGCTAGAGGCCCGCGCGCGCAGGAACTCCGCCACCGGGCCGAGGCCGGCGTCCCCGTACTCGGCGCGGATGGCGCCCGTGTCGACGAGCACGACATCGGGCCGGCGCAGCGCCACCGCCTGGTGGAGGCGCGCTGCGTCGTTGTAGAAGAATGCGATCCCGCCGACCAGCCGCTCGTCGACGGCTCGAGCCAGCTCGTGGTCGCGCGTGAGGCAGTAGACGATCGGCTCTGACACGGCATCACGAGCGTACACCGGCCCGGCGGTACAATGATCGGCCGATGACCACGCCTTCCCTCCGCTCCCCCTCGGACCTCACGACCGGCCGCCACCAGCATCTCGGCTCGTTGCTCGGCCGGGTCTGGCCGGTGGACGCGGTGGGCGTCGAGGAACGAGCTGCGTCGCTCGCGAAGCGGTCGATCAAGAAGGACGCCAAGCTCTGGGCCCTGGATCTGGCGATCCGGATGATGGACCTCACCACGCTCGAGGGAAAGGACACGCCGGGCAAGGTCCGCGCGCTTGCCGGCAAGGCGCGGCGCCCGGATCCGACCGATCCCACCATCCCGTCGGTCGCGGCTCTGTGCGTGTACCCGAACATGATCCCCACCGCCGTCGAGGCCCTGAAGGGCTCCGGCGTCAAGGTCGCATCGGTGGCGACCTACTTCCCGTCCGGCCAGGCGCCGCTCGAGGTGAAGCTCGACGACGTCCGGCGTGCCGTCGAGATGGGCGCCGACGAGATCGACATGGTCATCGACCGCGGCGCCTTCCTGGCGGGGGACTACGCATCGGTCTACGACGAGATCGTCGCGGTCAAGGATGCCTGCGGCGAGGCGCACCTCAAGGTCATCCTGGAGACCGGCGAGCTGGAGACCTACGACAACGCGCGGCGCGCATCGGTCCTCGCCATGGCAGCCGGCGCCGATTTCATCAAGACCAGCACCGGCAAGGTGCAGCCGGCGGCCACGTTGCCAGTCACGCTCGTGATGCTCGAGGCGATCCGCGACTTCCACGCGCAGACCGGCCGGGTGGTCGGGATGAAGCCGGCCGGCGGCATTCGGACCTCGAAGGAGGCCATCGCCTACCTCACGGTGCTGTACGAGACCCTCGGGCCGCGCTGGATGACGCCCGACCTCTTCCGCTTCGGCGCCTCGAGCCTGCTCAATGACGTGCTCATGCAGATCCGCAAGGAGCGCACGGGCCGATACAGCGGCGGCGACTACTTCACCCTCGACTGACCCGATGCGCCTCGACCCGCGACAGGAGGCGACCGCTCGCCGTTCGAAGCGCGCGCGGTGAGGGTCGCGCCGGGGACCATCCAGGTGTGGTCGGACCTCGGGTGCCCGTGGTCGCACGTGGTTGTGTGGCGGCTGTGGGACGCGCGCCGGCGCCTCGGCCTCGAGGATCGCGTCCGTCTCGACCACCACCCCTTCCCGCTCGAGCTGTTCAACTCGGAGCCGACGCCGCGCTGGCACATCGACCTCGAGGCACCGGTCGCGGAAACCATCGCGCCACGGGCCGGCTGGCAGCGGTGGGCGGCCCCCGAGTCGACCTGGCCGGTCACGATGCTGCCGCCGATGGAGGCTGTCGCCGCTGCCAAGGCACAGTCCCTCGAAGCGTCCGAGGCGCTCGATCGCGGCCTTCGCCGCGCCCTGTGGGCCGAGAGCCGATGCATCAGCCTCCGCCACGTGATTCTCGAGGTCGCACAGGAGGTGGAGTCGATCGACGTCGGCACCCTGGCCGAGGCGCTCGACGACGGCCGTGCGCGCTCCGTGCTCATGGCGGACTGGATGGTCGCGCGCGGTGACGAGGTTCGCGGCTCGGCCCACCTGTTCGCGCCGGATGGCACGAACGCCCAGAACCCCGGAATCACCATCGGCTGGAGCGAGGCGGACGGCTATCGGATCGAGGCCGACGACCCGTCCGCGATCGACGACTTCGTGCGCCGGGCCGCCGGCTGACCTCACATGCCGCGCTCACCGATCGTTTCATCGAGCGTGCACCTGCCGCCGTTTGCCTCGCTCGTGGACGCGCATGCGCCGGAGCTGCATCGGTTCCTCGTCGGGCTCGTCGGCCCGGCAGATGCCGAGGACTGCCTCCAGGAGACCTTCATGTCCGCGCTCCGCGCCTATCCGCGACTCCGCCACGCCGACCACCTGCGTGCGTGGCTCTACACGATCGCCCAGCGAAAGGCGACCGATGCGCTGCGGCGGCGCGCCCGCCGGCCGACCACCTCGCTCGACGGGATCGATCCGGCGGTCGCACCCCACCAGGGCGCCGACGACGGGCTCTGGGAATCGGTGCGGGCCCTTCCCCCCAAGCAGCGAGTGGCCGTGGTGCACCGGTACGCCCTGGACCTCGCCTACGCCGAGATCGGCGAGCGGATGGGAATCAGCGAAGAGGCGGCGCGGCAGAACGTGAGCGCCGCCCTGCGGCGGCTCCGGAGGGAGGTGGACGTCCATGACCGATGACCTCGAGCGCCGCCTCCGCACGGGCGATCTCCCCGCGCTCGACCTCGAGCGCTTCCGCCAGGCGCTGAGCGAGCGCGCGGCCGACGCCGGGCTGCTCGACGTGGCCTACGGGACGCTCGACTCGCCGCTCGGACGGCTGACGGTCATGGTCACGCCGCGCGGCCTCGTCCGCCTGTCGTATCCGGGCGAAGAGGTCGAGGTGCAGCTCGGGGAGCTCGCGGCACGTGTCTCGCCCCGAATCCTCGCGGCGCCGGAGCGGACCGACGAGGTCCGTCGCCAGCTCGACGACTACTTCGCCGGCCGTCGTCGGGGGTTCGAGGTGCCGATCGACTGGCGCCTTGTCCGCGGCTTCGCCGGCGCCGTGCTCCGTGCGACGTCCCGCATCCCGTTCGGCGCCGTCTCCACCTACCGGGAGGTCGCCGCCGAGGCCGGCTCGCCGAACGCGTACCGGGCGGCCGGCAACGCCCTCGGCTCGAATCCGGTGCCGATCGTGGTCCCGTGCCACCGCGTGCTGCACGCCGGTGGCGGGCTCGGCGGCTACACCGGCGGCCTCGATCGCAAGCGCTACCTCCTCGAGCTCGAGGGGGTGCTCGCGGGCGGGTAGCCGGCGCCACGGCCGCGTTCCCCGCAACGCGCGGAGGGTGCGCTGTGTGAGAGCGATGGGGGCTCCGCGGGCGTCGTCCACGCTCGGCTCGGGCCGCGAGGCCCCCACACCGCTCGCGGAGCGCGCATTTGACGAACGCAGCGCGGGAATCCACGCAATGCGTGCGACGCGTTCGCCGGTGGGGAGTCCTCGCGTCGGCGCGCTGGGTCCCGGAGGACCGGGCTGGTGCGATAATCGAGCGCGCATGACCCTGACCAAGAAGAGCGACAGCCGCCCGGCGCCCGCGTCCTGGGGGCTGGGCGCCGGAACGGACCTGCCGTGGGAGTACGCCCCGGCGCCCGAGGCGACCGATCACGTCCGCATCGAGCCCGAGTACGGGCTCTTCATCGGCAACGAGTTCGTCCGATCGAAGCCGCGCAAGACCTTCACCGTCATCAACCCGGCCACCGAGGAACCCCTCGCCAAGGTGGCGCACGCGTCCAGGACGGACGTGAACCGGGCGGTGGCCGCGGCCCGCGAGGCGCATCGGTCCAGCTGGTCGAGGCTGCCGGGTCGCGAGCGCGCGAAGTACCTGTACCGCATCGCGCGGATCCTCCAGGAGCGCAGCCGCGAGTTCGCCGTCGTGGAGTCGATGAACTCCGGGAAGCC
>DATHTR010000122.1:0-3375 GCA_035463095.1 Candidatus Angelobacter sp.
GCCGCGCCCGTTCTGTCGGGCGATGGGACCGAGCCGGCGATGCTCATCGGTCAGGCTCCGGGTTGGCGCGAGATCGAGACCGGCCTCCCCTTCGCCTGGGACGCCGGCAAGCGGCTGTGCGGCTGGCTGGCGGCTGCCGGCATCAGCGTCGGGGACTTCCGTGAGCGGTGGTACGTCACGAGCGTCGGCAAGTGCTATCCCGGCCGCGCGCCCGGGTCGTCGGTCGATCGTCCGCCCTCGCGGGCGGAGGTGGATCGCTGGAGCCCGATCCTGCGCGAGGAGCTGCGGCTCGTGGCACCCGGCCTCGTCCTGCTCGTCGGGGGCCTGGCGCATCGATTCGCCTTCGGGGCCTCGGCGCGCCTGGACGATCTCGTCGGTCGGGAGCTGCGCTGGGAGATGGCGCCGGGCGCATCGGTCCTGTGCCTGCCGCATCCGTCCGGCGCATCCACCTGGCTCAATCATCCGGATCGGGTGGAGCGCTGGAGGCGGGGGATGGAGCTGTTGCGGGACCGCTGGGCGGAGGTGATCGCGTGACGCGCGACCGCTGGGCGGAGGTGATCGCGTGACGCGCGAGGGGCGGCTCTGGGTCGGCGCGCTGCTGGCCCTCGGCGCGTTCACCGCGTTCATGCTCATCGTCGGGAACCTGGGCGCCCCGCGTGCGGAGGTCAATCCGCTGACCGTCGAGGAGTTGACCGCGGGCGAACCGCCGGCAGACCGGTGGGGCGACGAGGAGCGGTTCATCGTGGGCTGGTACGCCGAGCTGGCGGGGGACTGCGTCGGCGACGACGGTGGGGCCGATGCCGAGATCGCCTGGCTGCAGCGCGACTGCCCGCTGCGGGTCATCATGCCCGAGCAGCCGAGCGAGAACGTGACCCAGGCTGAGCTCGAGGAGAACGGGATCCGGCTCGCCGGGCCGCCCGATCGACGGCAGCCCTTCCCGGCACGGGCGACGGCCGCGGGCCCGAACCTGCGCGGGCAGCAGCTCGTCTTCGAAGGTCACTTCGACGACGAGCGTGCAGCGAACTGCGTCCCGGAGCGCGTCGAGCGCTGTCGGAACACCTTCGTCGTGACGAACTACGACGAGCTCGTGCGGTAGCGCCCCGGCATCGGTCCGGGTCAGCTCCCGGTCGTCATGTCGAGCAGGCCCTTGTGGCGCGCAACACGCATGAACCAGGCGAAGGCGGCCAGCGCGAGCGGCACGACGACGGCGGTGGTGGCCAGGAGCAGCAGCATGACCGTCCCGTCCGAGAGGGCGCCGATGTCCCCCGGCGAGCCGTGGCCGACGAGCCCGCGCCGTGACGCCTCCAGCCACCAGGTGGTCGGCATCGCCCAGGCGACCGGCTGGACGGCGGCGGGCAGGACGCTGATCGGGAAGATCGCCCCGGAGACGAGGTACATCGCTCCGGCGATCGCCTCGGGGTAGGACCAGGCCTCCTGGCGCAGTTGGAGGCACCAGCCGGCCATGAAGACGCCGAGCCCCATCACCGCGACAAGGCCCAGGACCGTGGCCGGCACCAGGATCAGCAGGTTCGGACGCAGCTCGACGCCCAGGAAGAGCACGCCGACGGCCAGGGTGAGCACGACCGCCACGAGCGACACGCCGACTCGTGCCAGGGAGCGTCCGAGCAGGAAGGGAAACAGCGAGCTGGGCGTGACGACGACGTACTTCATCATCCGGTAGCGTTCCCGGTCCTCGAGGATCGACTGCACCAGCCCGGCCATCACCCCGTAGACCACGTTCCACAGTGCCGCCCCGACGATGAGGAACTGGAGAAACTCGCCACCCTGGCCGCCGGTGATGATCGAGTACATCACCACCAGGATCATCGCCGCCGAAAGTGGCTTCGCCATGGTGTAGACCGCGAACAGGAACGGATCGGACCAGTTCGACTCGATCGCCCAGCCCAGGCGGATGGCGGTCCGGAAGGTGCGCCACGCATCGGCGAGGACGAGGCCCCGCACCGGCTCGGCGCGGTCGGTCACTGCCATCGCAGCGTCAGGCGGCCCTCGCGCCGAGCGAGGGTCTCGAGGTAGCCGAGCGCGAGCCGAGCGCCCACGAGGAAGATGACGCCCATCACGCCCAGGATCACCATCTCGGTGCCGACCGGCAGGACGCCCTCGCTCGAGGGGCCGGGAAAGACGAGCTGGCGCATCGCGTCGAGCCCCACGGCGAGGGGGAGCATGGCCACCACCAGGCCGGACAGCGCGCCCAGATGCCGGATCGGGAAGTTCACCCCGCCCAAGAAGTAGATCGGCTCCTGGAGCAGCTGGGCAAGATGGAACGCCTCGCGGCCCCAGAGCAGGAAGAGCGAGGCGAAGAGCATGCCGAGCCCGTAGAGCGGGATCATGGTCAGCGCGAACACGGCGGCGAGGAGGAGCGGCTGCTCGACCTGGTAGCTGACCCCGTAGACGAGGGAGCCGATGACGATCACGGCCAGGGCCCTGGAGCTCGTCATCACCAGCCCGCCGATGGCCATGCCGGCCAGGATGCTCATCAGGTGCATCGGCGCGGTGAAGTAGAGCTCGAGATTGCCCTGGTCCTTCTCCCAGTAGAACTGGGCCGCCATCATCCAGACGACGTTCAGCCAGAACGCGGTGACGGCGCCGCCGAGCACGACGAACCCCACGAACTCCTCGGGCGCGCCCAGCGCCCGGTAGACGAAGACGAATGCGCTCACCGCCAGGAATGGCAGGAGGATCTCGAAGAAGACCCAGGAGGGCTCGCGGGTCAGGCCGATGACCCGCGGGTACGCTCGGCCGACCACTGCCCGCAGGTTCGCCGCGATGACGCGGCCGCGTGACCACTCGGCGGCCTCGCGCGGGGTCCGGGCCACCGGAGCGGCGAATGTGCTCACGACCGTGATCCGTCGCCGTCGCCGTCGTCGCCGAAGCCCCGGCCGACGAGCTCCACGAAGACGTCCTCGAGGCTCGGCTCCGACTTGGCGAGGCCAACCAGATGCGAGCCGCGATCGGCGACCGCGGTGACGACGCTGGTCAGCGCCGAATCGTCCGCGAGTGCGACCTTCAGGGCGACCCGGTCGGCGCCTGCGCCACCGCCGCCCCCCGCGCCGTCATCGGTGCGCACGGCCGACAGGACGCCGGGCAGGCCGGCGATCGTGTCGATGCCGCCGACCTCCGGAAGGCGGTCGAGCTCGATGCGGAAGATCGACTCGGCCTGCACTCGCTTACGGAGCTCGTCGGGCGTGCCGAGCGCCAGGATTCGGCCGTGATCGACGATGGCGATGCGGTCGCAGAGCTGCTCCGCCTCGACCATGTAGTGCGTCGTCAGCAGCAGGGTCCGGCCCGGCGCGCTGGCCTTCCAGGCCAGGGTGTGCTCGCGCAGGTCGCGTGCGGCGGCGACGTCGAGGCCGAGGG
>DATHTR010000123.1:0-119193 GCA_035463095.1 Candidatus Angelobacter sp.
CCTCGTCCTCGGTCGGGGTCGGGGTCGGGGTCGGGGTCGGCGTCGGCGTCGGCTCCGACTCCTCATCGGTGCAGACGATGATGTGCGAGATCTGCTTGTCGCCTTCGCCGAACGCTCCATCGGCGACGGTATCGGCCCAGACGGTCTGGCCGGCCGACGGATCGGCGAAGAGCGTGTTGGCGCCTTCGTCCGTGGACTGGTCCGCGCCTGCCTTCACGACGACGAGGCTGTAGACCATCCCCTCGGCCAGGTCCGGGAGCAGGTAGGTCTCACCCCATCCGCCTCCGGGGGTTGCCAGCTTCTCGCAGTTCTCGCCCCACGTTTCCGCCTGATTGTTCTCCGCGGAGCCGGGCGCATAGCCGGTCACGGTCGCCCAGTCCTCTTCACCGGCCAGCGCCGGCAGCGCCATGGCTGCCACGAGGCCGAGGGAGGCGAGGGCTGCGAGGATCCCGCGGGATCCGCGAGCTCGGGTTGCGGTCACGATTGGTCTTCCCTTCCGGCCGATCAGGCCGCTCGATCCCCCGGATGTCATTCGCTCGCCCGACGGACGGACGAGCTCGGCGGTGAGTATATGGTTCCCGACCCGTACCTTGGTACCCGTCAAACGACGTAGCGCCGGGCCGTCAGGTGCGGTTCGGAGCAGTCAGGGGACCAACCGGTGGTGACCGTACGCACCGAGGTCCCAGGACCTCCGGGTGTCACCCGGTCGGAGCGCGTGAGAAGGCGCCGGCGGCGCCGCTCCGTCGGCGCAACGAGAAGAGGCTCCCGGACGGATCCGGGAGCCTCTTCGGTCGTGTGACGGGTCAGCTCAGGCGTCAGCTCCGGCGACGCGCCTCCGCGAGACGGGCGTACAGGAGCACACCCATCGAGAGGAGCGCCAGCAGCGCGAGCGCCATGGCAGACAGCTGTCCGCTCATCGCCGGCGAGGTCGCCGTGTCAGGGATCGCGCTGCCCGTCGGGGTCGGCGTCCCGCCAGCAACACCCTCGCTGCTCGGGGTCGGGGTCGGGGTCGGGGTCGGAGTCGCCTCTTCGCCCTCCTCGCCTTCGGTGTTGAACACGACCACCGTCGTGATCTCACCGTCGACGATCTCGACCATGCCGTCGTACTCCGCCGCGTTCGGCAGGAGCTCGGCGAAGGTGTAGAGACCTGCGTCGACCGAGAGGAGCGCCAGGCCATCGGCACCGGTGCTGAACTCGATGTCGTCACCGAGCAGGAAGGTCGCGTCACCCACATCACAGCCCTGGAGGACCGGGACGGGGACGTCGCCACCCTCGACGGCGAACTCGACCGAAGCCTCCTCGCCGTCGCAGAACAGCTTGATGACCTTCAGCAGGCCCTCGTCATCCTCGACCCAGTTGATGACCAGGATCGCGGTGAGCGCGCCATCCTCGACCCAGAACTGCGCGGACGCACCGCTCATGTCCTCGGTGATGGTGTACGGCTCGTCGCTGTCGGGGAGCGGGAACTCGATGATCCCGTTCTCGCCGGTCATCACGTGCAGTGGCTCTTCGAGATCACCACCGGTGATGGTGAAGGCCACGGCCTCGGTCCAGCACCCCTCGTCGGGCTGCTCGGCCTCTTCCTGACCCTGAACGGTCGGAGTCGGGAAGGTCGGGTCGAACACGAAGTACTGGGTCCCTGCCTCACCGTCGGTGATGCAGAAGAACTTGTCGATCTCGACGATGCCCTCACCCTCGTCCGGCGTCGGCGTCGGCGTCGGCGTCGCCATCGGCGGCTCGTCGAAGCAGAACGAGACGTGGCTGATGGCCTGACCCGTCGGCGTGTCCAGACCGGTGTCACTCATCGCCGGTGGCGCGTACAGGTACAGGTTGCCACCCTCGTTCCCGCCCTTCACGAAGACGGCGTTGACGGCGATGTTCGCCTCGAAGTCGAAGGATCCGTCGGCGTAGACGGTCAACTCAACCTCGAAGTCCGAGTTGGGATCGGAGTAATTGTACGTGCCGGCCGACTGCGGGAACGGATCGATCTTGAACTCGTAGTCGAACTCGTTGTTGGTCAGTTCCCCACACTGCTTGTTCGCCGCTCCGGCGACGAAGATCGGCTCGACGTGTGCGGCCCCGACGGTCGGGACCAGCGGGCGAACGAGCGCCATGGCGCTGAAGAGCAGCGCGATGGCGGAAAGCAGCACCAGCAGGCTGGTGCGAGTGGAGGTGTGTCCCCTCCCGGTAACGCTCATGCGTACCCCCTTTCCTGTGAATACATCGATAAAGAAGTCCTTGCTCGGTGGGTCGCAGTAGGAGCGCCCTGGACAAGCGAGCATAGTGCAATGGTCCTGCCATGCCTAGTACTCCGGCCAGCCCGGTGCGCGGCCCGTTGGGAAGTGCTGTGAGGTCAGGTGCGATCGGTGGGGGTACTGTCGTCCGGGGACCGTTGCTCGCTCGCACCACGAAACCGCCAGATCGTTGACCTGCCGTGCGGAGTGACGGGTCGCGCCCGGTCAGGACGTGCGGCCGCGGGCCTCGAGGACGACGACCTGGGTCTCGTCGGGCAGGGAGCTGGGGGTGACCTGGGCCTTGGGCTGGCGGATCGGCTCGACGGCCATCTCGTGCAGGAAGGTGTCGGGTCCGCCGAGGTCCTTCGAACCGCCGTCCACCGCGTAGTGCATCGGGATCACGATCTTCGGCCCGATCTGCGCGACGACCTCGGCGGCCTCCGTCGGTGACAGGGTGGTGCCGCCGCCGACTGGCACGAGCAGGACGTCGACCGGGCCGAGCTCACTGATCTGCTCCTCGGTGAGCAGGTGGCCGAGGTCCCCGAGATGGCAGACATGCACGCCGTCGATCTCGAAGCTGAAGACCATGTTCTCGCCGCGTGCCTGTCCGGCCTCTCCGTCGTGGAAGGTGCGGACGCCGGTGACGAGCAGCTCGCTGAACTCGTACTCGCCGGGACGGGTGAGGGTCAGGCCGGCGGTGATCGATCGGGTGTAGGCGTGGTCCGGATGCTCGTGGCTGATCGTCAGCAGCTCGACGTCGTGCTTGCCGGCAACGAAGCCGGTCGACGGCGGGCAGGGGTCGGTGATGACGGTCGCCTCTTTGCCCTTGAGCCGAAAGCAGGCGCGCCCGTACCAGGTGATCTCCATCGGTCAGCCGATGGTAGCGCCGATGCCGGGCGCGTGTGCGCCCCCGGAGCGCGGCGCCGGACATAGCACGAGCCCCGGTGCCCGCCCAATGACACCGGGGCTCGAAGGAGGGAGGGTGGAGGTAGAAACCCGATGGATCTCCATCTCGCACCGTGAACAGTAGGGACGCGATCTAAACCGCGGGCTTGCCACACCTTAAGAAACCTGAACGAATGGGCCAGTCGGCCGGCACGGTTCGCCGTGGCAGAATGCGCGGCACATGTCCGCCATCCAGCGAGCTGCCGCGTTCGTGGTGGCCGTCCTCCTCGTCGTCATCGTCGCCGTCGTGCTTCTCAGCGGAGCCGGGGGTCCGATCGGCGGCACCCCTGACCCGACGCCGGAGGCGTCCGCGACCACCTCGCCGATCGGTGAGCCGACCACCGCGCCCAGCGAGGATCCGACGGCGGCCCCGGCGAGCCCGACGCCGATGTCGGACGCAGAACTCCTGGCGGTCCTCGCCGAGATCGAGGAGCAGGTCATCGAGATCCGCGGCCTGCCCGCGGCCGACATCGGGCCGGCGGACATCCTCACCCGCGCCGAGCTCGCCGTCGAGCTGGAGGCGCTGTTCGATGCTCAGTACCCACCCGAGGATCGGGAGCGAGACGACTTCGTGGTGAAGGCCTTCGGCCTGCTGGGTCCCGACGAGAACGTCGCCGATCTGCAGCTGGCGCTGCTCACCGACCAGGTGGCCGGCTTCTACGACACCGAGGAGCGGAGGATGGTGGTGGTGACCGACTCCGGGCTCGATGCCGAGGCGAAGATCACGTACGCCCACGAGTACACCCATGCCCTCCAGGACGCAGCCTTCGGCCTCGACTCGCTCGAGACCGATGCGGTCGGCGAGGACGACCGCGGGCTGGCGCGCGTCTCGCTCATCGAGGGCGACGCCACGGTCACCATGCTGGCCTGGGCGCTGCGCCACCTGAGCCAGCAGGAGCTGGTGGGCATCGGCAGCGGACCGATCCCCGACACCGCCGACGTCCCGGGCTGGATGATGAGCCAGCTGATGTTCCCGTATCTCGCCGGGCAGAACTGGGTCGTCGAGATCATGTCGGAGACGAGCGGCGACCTGTTCAGCCCGGACTTCACGGCCGTGGACGCCGCGTACGCCGACCCGCCCCAGTCCACCGCTCAGATCCTGGACGTGCAGAAGTGGTACGACCGTGTCCAGCCGCTGCCGGTCGAGATGCCCGACCTGGCCGGCGCGCTCGGCAGCGACTGGGAGCAGGTCGACGCGTCTCCCGTGGGTCAGGCGACGATCGGCATCATCCTCGAGCACTTCGGCGTGTCCGGATTCGATGTGCAGACCGCCTCGGAGGGATGGGTCGGGGACCGCGCGGTGACGGCGCGCGGACCGGACGACGCCTTCGCCCTGGCCTGGCGACTCGCGTGGGAGAGCGAGGCCGATGCGACCGAGTTCGAGACCGCCTACGCCACGGTGATCGAGGCGCTGCCCTTCCCCGCTCTCGTGTCGCGGGACGGCGACACGGTGCTGGTGGCGCACGCCTCGGACACCGACATCCTGCGCCGGACGGTGGAGGCCACCCGCTAGGAAGGCGCTGCTGCCTGGGAAGGCGCGGCTACATGGTGCTCGGGGCGCTGATGCCCAGCAGGCCGAGCGCGTTGGCCAGCACCGAGCGCGTGGCAGCCACCAGCGCGAGTCGCGCGGCAGAGAGCTCGCGTTCCTCGCCGAGCACCTTGCAGTCGCGATAGAAGGCGGAGAAGGCGCTGGCCAGCTCGTAGGCGTAGCGAGGCACCTCGTGCGTCTCGCGCCGCGCGGCCGCGGTGGCGACCGCATCGGGAAGCTCGAGCAGATGCCGGATGAGCGCCTGCTCCGACGGATGCCTGAGCAACCCACCGCTGCGTGCGGCATCCGGCGCGACCCCGGCCTCGTCGGCCGCGCGCAGGATCGACGCCGCGCGAGCGTGGGCGTACTGCACGTAGTAGACGGGGTTCTCGTTGCTCTGCGTCTTCGCCAGCTCGAGGTCGAAGTCGATCCCGCTGGTGAAGGCGCGGGAGCTGAAGAACCAGCGGGCGGCATCCACACCGACCTCGTCGAGGACCTCGTCGAGCGTGATGAACTCCCCGGAGCGCTTGCTCATGGGGATCTCGACGCCGTCGCGCACGAACCGGACCCAGGCGATGAGCAGCATGCGCACGGCCTCGCGGTCGTAGCCCATGGCCTCGGCCGCGTTGCGAACGCGGGCCACGGTCCCGTGGTGGTCGGCACCCCAGATGTAGATGAGCTCGTCGAATCCGCGGGCGAACTTCTCGGTGACGTAGCCGATGTCCGACGCGAAGTAGGTGGGCTGTCCGTTGGACCGGTGGATGACCCGGTCCTTGTCGTCGCCGAAGGCGGTCGAGCGGAACCAGGTTGCGCCATCGGATTCGTACACGTGGCCGCTCTCGCGCAGCCGGTCGACCGCGCGCCCGACCCAGCCCTCGGTGTGGAGGGAGCCCTCCTCCTTCCACACATCGAAGCGCACGCCGAGGCGGGCGAGGCTGGCCTCGATCCCCGCGCGCACCTGCTCCGATGCCCAGCGGCCGACGAGCATCCCGGCATCCTCGGGCTCGGCGGACGCGCGCCCGGCGAGATCATCGGGCAGCTGCGCTGCCAGCTCGTCCACGTATGCCCCGCGATACCCGTCCTCCGGCAGCGGCGCATCCGTCCTCCGCGCGAGGACCGAGAGCCCGAGGTTGACGACCTGCGTCCCGAAGTCGTTGAAGTAGTACTCGCGCGTCACCTCGTGGCCGGCGGCCTCCAGCACCCGCGACAGGACGTCGCCGACGAACGCGCCGCGCGCGTTCCCGACGTGCAGTGGACCGGTGGGGTTGGCGCTCACGAACTCGACGTTGATGCGGCGCGACTCGGCCGTCACCGTCCGGCCGTAGCCGTCGCCGGCGTCCAGGATCGGGCCGACCTGTGCCGCGACCCAGCCGGGGTCGAGCCGGAAGTTCAGGAAGCCGGGCGGGGCGATGTCGACCGATGCGACGGCCGGTGGCGGTTCGAAGTGCGCGACGATGGCCTGCGCGATCCGCATCGGCGCCGCGCGAGCGACAGGGGCGAGCTGCATCGCCACATTGCTGGACCAGTCACCGTGGTCCGGGTTGGCCGGCTGCTCGAGCCCGATGTCGGGCAGGGATGCTCCATCGGGGAGGGCGATGTCGCCGGCGGCGGCCGCGCGGTCGCGCGCGTCGCCGATCGCCGTGGTCAGGTCGGTGCGGAGCGTCATCGGGGCGTCGAGTCTAACGCCCGACGCCGGAGCTCGGTCGCTCGGGCTCAGCGCTCGGCGACGACCTGCGTGGTGCCGGACGAGGAGAGCTCGGCGCGGCTTTCGGCCGTGACGGCCCCACCGACGGCGAGGCTGAGGATCATCCAGGCGGCCGCAAGCGCGACGAGCAGACGGTTCGGGCGGCTTGCGGTGGTAGCGGTGGTGGTGTTCATCGGTGATTGGGCGTCCAGTACGGTGGGCTGTCGAGTCGGTTCCCCCTGCCGCCCTCATAGGCACGCACCGTGCCAAGCCCGCCCCCTCGTGGTGCGCTCGCGCACCAGCTGGCTACCGGTCCCGGGCGATCCGCAGCTCCAGGGCCTGGTCGGCGCTGAAGTGCTCGAGGCCCAGCGCATCGGCGGCCACCTCGAGCAGCGCCCCCGTCGGAGCGAGGCCGATGAGCTCGCAATGATCGATCTCCGTGCCGGCTTCCTTCGCCAGCCGGTGCACCTCGCGAACGACCGCCGCGATGCCGGTTCGCTCCCAGTCGACCAGGTTCGTGCTGACCTGGGCCATCGGCGGCTGGCCGGGGTTCTCGAGCAGGACGCCCATCGCCTGGACCGCGGGCATGCCGCCGGACGACTCGCGGATGGTGTTCGCGATGCGAATCGCGAGGGCCAGGTCCTCGCTGCGCAGGTTGATGTTGAAGGCGATCAGCGGCTTCCGCGCACCCACCGCAATGGCGCCGCCACGAGGATGAAGGCGCGCCGGCCCGAAATCGGGGGCTCGGCTCGGGTTCGTGCCGAGCTCCTCGGTGAGCGCCTCGTACTGTCCGCGTCGGACGTTGGCCAGCCTCCGTCGCTCGGGCCGAAGGGCAGCGTCACCGTACAGGTAGACCGGGAGCTCGAACCGCGTCGCGATCTGCTCTCCGAAGCGCCGCGCGAGGTCGACGCACTCCTCGAGGCGCGTCGAGCCGAGCGGCACGAACGGCATGACGTCGACGGCGCCGATTCGGGGATGCGCACCGTGGTGCTGCGTCATGTCGATGAGCTCGAGCGCGCGCCCGACGGCCGCGGTCGCGGCCCGCACGACCGGCTCCGCACTGCCGGCGAAGGTGATCACGCTTCGGTGGTGCGTCGGGTCCCTGGTCTGGTCGAGGACGGTCACTCCATCGATCTGTCCGATGGCGCGTGCGATCTCGTCGACCACCTCGGGCCGTCGACCCTCGCTGAAATTCGGGACGCACTCGATCAATCCGGGCACGCGCCGATCGTAGCCGGGTCGCCGACGGCCCGGACGCCGATGCTACGCTCAGCTCGATGGCCCCCGAACCCGGAACGCTGCACCTCGTCGCCGTGCCCATCGGGAACCCCGACGATCTCAGCCTGCGCGCGAGGCAGACGCTGACGAGCGTGGCGCTGGTGGCGGCCGAGGACACGCGCCACTTCGCAACGCTGGCGCGCCACCACGGGATCGACACGCGTTCGGTGAGCTACCACGATCACAACGAGGAGTCGCGCACACGCGAGCTGCTCGGCCGCCTCCTGGCCGGGGACGATGTGGCGCTCGTGAGCGACGCGGGCACTCCGCTCGTCAGCGATCCCGGGTATCGCCTGCTGCGGGCCGCGCTCGATGGCGGCGTCCCGGTCACGGTCGTCCCCGGCCCCTCGGCGGTGACCACGGCCCTGGCCGGGTCGGGGTTGCCGCCCCACCCGTTCCGCTTCGTCGGGTTCCTGCCGCGGTCCGCCGGCACCCGAAGGTCGACGCTCGAGCGGCTCGCCACGGACCCGGCCACGCTCGTCGCGTTCGAGGCGCCGCATCGTCTCGTGAGCTCGCTGCGCGACGCGCTCGCCGTCCTCGGTGATCGGCCGGCCTGCCTGGCGCGCAACCTGACGAAACCTCATGAGCGCTGGCAGCGCGCGCCGTTGTCCGAGCTGGTGGCTGCGCTGGAGGACGAGGGCGAGGTGCGCGGAGAATGCACGATCGTCATCGGCGGCACGGACCAGACGGCGGGCGCCACGGCCGATGCGGAAGCCGACGCCAAGCTCCTGCTCGAGGCCGGCACTCCCGCGCGTGCCGTGCAGGACCTGCTGGTGCAGCGGCATGGGATGTCGAAGCGCGATGCCTATGCGGCCGTGCTCCGCCTGCGTGACCGATGAGCGCCGAGATCGTCGAGCGCGTGCTGCAGTCCACTCGCTACCGCGGGGTCGATCCGGCACTCGTGGCGCGTCTCGCAGCCGAGGAGCTTCCGCGCTCGCGGAGCGCGGACGACGCCGTGAAGCGCGTGAAACGACGGCTCCACCAGGCGGTCGGTGCCTTCCGTGGCGCACGAGCCGCACCAGAGTCGTGGCCGGCCGGGGACGCCGCGTCTCTCAGGGCCGCGTGCCTCAGGGCGATGGCCCGACATGCCTCGACCCGGGAACGGATCGCGGCCCTCGATCGATTCCACGAGGGGATCTGGGCCGTGACCGGGCGTCCGTCCCGCATCCTCGACCTCGGATGCGGCCTCCATCCGCTCTCCCTGCCCTGGATGGGAATCGGCGCGGCCTCCTACCTCGCGATCGATGCCGATGCCGCGGCACTGTCGACGGTCGAGGGATTCCTCGCCGCCGTCGGGCAGCCCCACCGCGTGGACATGCGCGATCTCGCGCGGGACGTCCCGGACGATCCGGCCGATGTTGCCCTGCTTCTCAAGCTCGTCACCACCCTCGACCGCCAGGATCCTGCCGCCGCCGATCGGCTCCTCGGTGGCCTGCGCGTGCGCCACGCCGTGGTCAGCTTCGCCGCGCGGTCGCTCGGGGGCCGGGGTGGCGGACGGGAGGCCACGTACCGGGAGCGCATGGTCCGTCTGACCGACGCGTGCGGGCGGGTGCGCTCCATCACGGAGACATCGGTCCCGAACGAGCTCGTCTTCGTCCTCGAGCTCGAGCCGATGACCTCCGATGGTTGAGCCGCTCGACACCCGGCGCGGGACCCTCGCCGTTCCGACCTTCCTGCCGGACGCGACGCGTGCCGGCGTGCGCGGCGTCTCGAGCGAGGACCTGCGCGTCGTCGGCATCGAGGGCGTGGTGGTGAACGCCTTCCACCTGCTGCGCCGGCCGGGCGCGCGGGTGGTCCAGGCCGCGGGGGGGATTCATCGGTTCATGGACTGGTCGGGCCCGATCCTGTCGGACTCGGGCGGATTCCAGGTCTGGAGCCTCATCCGGCAGGACCCGAACCGAGGGGTCATTCGTGACAACGAGGTGATCTTCCGTGAGCCCGAAACGGGGGAGAAGTGGAACCTCACCCCCGAGCGGGTGATCAACCTCCAGTTCCAGCTCGGCTCCGACATCGTGGTCTGCCTCGACGACTGCACCGATGCCGACGCACCCGAGGTCGAGCAGGAACGGTCGGTCGAACGAACGATCCGCTGGGCGCGACGCTGCCGCGAGGAGTTCGACCGCCAGGCGGCCCAGCGCGCCGGCGATCCTCCCCGCATCTTCGCGGTGGTGCAGGGCGGACGGGTCGAGGCGCTGCGCCGGCAGTGCGCCGCCGAGCTCGCCGCGATCGGCTTCGACGGCTTCGGCTTCGGCGGGTGGCCGCTGTCATCAACTGGCGAGCTGCTGGCCGAACCCCTGCGCTGGGTCGCCGACTCGCTGCCGGCCGACGCCCCGAAGCACGCGCTCGGAATCGGGCGCGCCGACCATGTGGTCGCTGCGTTCGCGCTCGGGTACTCCCTGTTCGACTGCGCCCTGCCCACCCGGGACGCGCGCCATGGCCGGCTCTACGCCTTCCGCGACGGCTGGTCGTCGCGACGCCCCGACCCCGGCGACGACTTCTACCGCGCCGTACGCATCCATGATCAGCCGTATCGGGTCGACCACGGGCCGATCGAGGTCGGGTGCGATTGCCCGCTCTGCGCCCGCCACTCGGCGGCGTACCTCCACCACCTGTTCAAGGTGGGCGACCTGTCGGCCGAACGCCTCGCGACGCTGCACAACCTGCGGTTCTACGTCCGCCTGTTCGAGCTCCTGCGCGCGCCGGCCTGACCGGGTTCGCGAGCGGAGCGCTCTCTCGCCCCCACGTGTCCCTGAGCAACCGTGTCCGGGGTGCGTGGCTTCATGCTCCGCCGAACCTGGCGCGCAGCCACTCGGTTGCTCAGCACGACGAAGGAGAACCCACCGGGTTGCGCGCCGGCGCTTCCGGCTGCATGCGACGAACCTGGTGGCTGGATGGCGGGAGGCCGGCGCAACCGGGCCGACCGGTGAGCGGGACGGAACGCATCGACCTCACTCGTGGGCGGCGGCCTGGGCCTCGTTCTCGCGCGCGAGCGTATCCGGGTTCACGCCCCGCGCGCGGGCCAGCCGCTCCGTGAGCAGCTGGAGCGGGATGATCGGACCGATGAGGGCCGCGGCGGCAGGGCGAACCCGCCCGGACTTCGGCAGGATGAGCCGGCCGGCCGGGGTGTCGTCGGTGGCGATGGATCGCGCCGCGCGCTCCCCGAGGATGCCAGCTGCCGGCATGCCGACCAGTCGGGCTGCGCGCAGAAGCCGCTCGACGCGAGGCGCGATGCCTTCGGGCTCGCCGTCCGCATCGGTACGAACCAGGACGAGGCCCGTCCAGCGGGTCGTGGCAGCCAGGTGCCCGTGGAGCAGCGTCTCGACGTCGAACGCGGCGGCCGGCAGCCGCGCGCCCTCGGCGATCTTCAGCGCGAGCTCTCGGGCGGTGATCGCGTCGTGTCCCGTACCGGCGACCACCACGCGATCGACCCCGGTCAGTCCCGAAGCGACCGAGGCGGCCGCCCGATGGTCGTCGCTCACGTCGAGAAGGGCGCGGACGGCACGCGCATCGACCCGCTGGTTGGCCAGGGTCGCGGCGAGCACGGCTCCGGTGACGACGGGAGACAGGTAGCCGACGGTATGGCACCAGCTCTGGTCCTGCTCCTCGGTCTCGACGACGAGGTCGGCATGCTCGGCCCCGGGGGATCGTCGTGAGACCGTGACGAGCGCCGTCCGGGCGCCGGCGGCTCGGCCGGCGCGGAGGGCGTCGTTCGTCGCCCTGGTCCCGCCCTCGTGCGACACGCCGATGAGGAGGCCGCCGGCCGGTGGGCGGCGTTGGCTCTCGAGGGCCTGCACCGCCCGCGGCTCCCTTCCGGCGGGAACGTCCAGGGCGTCGGCGAGGAGCGCCGCGATTGCCATCGCGGCGTGCTCGGATGTGCCGCACCCGACCACCAGGATCGGCTGGCCGGCGGTGGCGGCCGTTTCCACGGCGTCGGCGAGCTCGCGCACCGATTCGTCGCGCAGCAGGCGCCGGATCAGCCGCTCGGCGAGTGCCGGCTCCGCGGCGATCATCTCGGTCATGACGTACGGCGGTCGAGATCGGAACGCCGGCATCGTCGACGCGGCCCAGGGATCCGGAGCGCCGGGGAGCGACTGCGCGGGCGTCATCGCGCTCATCCCTCGCCCCACCGCGCGTGCACGTCGTCAAGCACCGGCGGCAGGTGCGGTGGCCCGAGGAAGTAGATGTCCACGGTGTCGATGTCGTCGATGAACCAGTGCACCTCGACCGGCCCGACGTCGGTCGTCACGGCGATCGACTCCTCGTGGTTGATCGGGGCCATGGCCACCTCCTCCAGGAGCGCCATTCCGAGCGGACCGCCCAGCTCGCCTCCCAGCCGACGGAACGCGCGCCGCCCGAACGACCGCCAGTCATCGGCGTCGAACGAGGTCGACCATTCGCTGGCGCGCTCGACCGTGATTCGATCACGAGCGTCGAGGGCCGCGATTCGCTTCTTCCGCGCACGCTGGTACCGACGTTCGCGCGTTCGCTCCGCCTTCTTCTCGTCACGGTCACGAAGCCACGCCACCCAGGGCATCTCGTCGGTGCCCGGCGAGAACCGCATGTGGTCCTCGTAGCTCGGGACCCGAACGCCTCGCTCGCGGATCGGGCGTGGCCCCTCCTCGAATGCCTCGGGGCCGACGGCGTCGATGACCGGCCGTTTCACGGAGTCGTCCAGGGCCCAGGGTGCGTCCGCGATCCGGATGATCACGCCTCCGTTCTCGGTGCGCTGGCCCGCGAGCGACGGGTCGGCCAGGCGAGGCCAGCGTTCGACGAAGGCTGGACCGAAGAAATTCAACCAGCCGACATCGCCAAGCTCGACGTCAGACGGCGGCAGGCCACGCGGTCGTGGCAGCAGCGTGGCGATTCCGTAGCACGCATCCATCGCGTCGGCCAACCGGGCGAACAGCGCCGCGACGCGGTCGAGGTGTCCGGCGTCGGTGTCCAACCTGCTCTGCAGGTATCCCGCCTGCACGCGGTTCGGCACGAGGTGGAACTGGTGGCTGCCATCGGGCTGGGGCCAGCCCACGAAGCCGCCACGGCCCGGACGCAGAACGATCTCGCCTCCCTCGAATCCATCGCGGCGCGAGTTGGTCCGGACGGTGAGCCAGTCGACCGGAAGACCGGTACGGCGAATGAGCTCCTCCAGCGCGCCTTCGACCTTGATGCGGGCCGGATCGCCCCCGACCCGCCGCGGCCGGAGTTCCGGGTCCTCGTCGAACGCTCTTCCGACCATCGCCGCTCGCTCCAGATCCATGTCGGCGACCGACTCGATCTCCAGCAGCAGATCGCTCACGGGCGCATCGGAATACGCAGCCCGTGATCGTCGGCGACCTCGACGGCGCGTTCGTATCCCGCATCGGCGTGGCGCAGGACGCCCATGCCGGGATCGGTCGTCAGGACTCGCTCCAGGCGCGCGGCGGCCTCGGGCGTGCCATCGGCCACGACGACCATGCCGGCGTGGAGGCTGTAGCCGATGCCGACGCCACCGCCATGGTGGTAGCTGACCCAGGTGGCCCCGGCCGCGGTGTTGACCAGGGCGTTGAGGATCGGCCAGTCGGCGATCGCGTCCGATCCGTCGCGCATCGCCTCGGTCTCGCGGTTCGGGCTTGCCACCGAGCCGGCGTCGAGGTGATCGCGCCCGATGACGATCGGCGCCGTGATCTCGCCCGAGGCCACCAGCTCGTTGATGCGCACCCCGGCCGTGGCCCGGTCGCCGTAGCCGAGCCAGCAGATCCGCGCGGGCAGACCCTGGACGGGGATCTTCTCCGCCGCCAGGCGAAGCCAGCGCTGCAGGCCGGCGTCATCGGGGAAGAGCTCGGCCAGCGCGCGGTCGATGACCGCGATGTCGCTCGGATCGCCCGACAGAGCAGCAACGCGGAACGGCCCCTTGCCCTCGCAGAACAGCGGGCGGATGAAGGCCGGCACGAAGCCGGGGAAGTCGAAGGCGTCCTCGACGCCGTGCTCTTTCGCGACCTGGCGGATGTTGTTGCCGTAGTCGAAGGTGACCGATCCGGACGCCTGGAAGGCGAGCATGGCGCGCACGTGCTCGGCCATGGCTGCGGTGCTGCGGCGGACGTAGTCTTCCGGGTGGCTGGTGCGCAGCGCCAGCGCATCGGCCAGGGACAGTCCGTTGGGAACGTATCCGCCGAGTGGGTCGTGGGCGCTGGTCTGGTCGGTCACGAGGTCGGGGCGCCAGCCTTGCTCGACGAGCGTCGGGAGGACGTCCGCGGCATTCGCCACCAAGGCCACCGAGCGGCCGATGCGGTCGGCGCGCCACCGGTCGACCATGCCGACCGCCTCATCGAGGTCATGCGTGAGCTCGTCGACGTAGCCTGCGTCGAGGCGGCGACGCGCCCGGGCCTCGTCCACCTCGACGATGAGCGCAGCCCCATCGTTCATGGTGATCGCCAGCGGCTGCGCGCCTCCCATCCCGCCCAGGCCGGCGGTGATCGTCGCCGTCCCGGCCAGGCTGCCGCCGAAGTGCTGGCGCGCAGCCTCGGCGAACGTCTCGTACGTGCCCTGGATGATCCCCTGGGTGGCGATGTAGATCCAGGAGCCGGCGGTCATCTGGCCGTACATCGTCAGGCCGGCGCGCTCGAGCTCCCGGAAATGCTCCCAGGTCGCCCAATGCGGAACCAGGTTGGCGTTGGCGATCAGGACGCGCGGCGCATCGGTCGTGGTGCGGAAGACGCCGACCGGCTTGCCGGACTGGACCAGCAGCGTCTCGTCGTTCTCGAGGCGGCGCAGCTCGGCGACGATGGCGTCGAATGCCTCCCAGCTGCGCGCTGCCCGTCCGGTCCCGCCATACACCACGAGGTTGTCGGGATCCTCGGCCACCTCGGGATCGAGATTGTTCATGAGCATCCGCAGGGCGGCTTCCTGCTGCCATCCCTTGCAGGTCAGCTCGGTGCCGCGTGGCGCGCGAACGGTGCGTGGACCCATGGCGCGATCCTAGTCCTCGCCGAACGGGTTGGGTCGCTTCGGCTTCTCCGGTGGCAGGCGGAAGAACTCGTCGGCATCGGGCGTCGACGGAAGCGGAAGCGGCCAGTCATCGCCTTCGTCGGGGGTGGACGCGCGAACCAGGTCCGACCAGGCTTCCGCATCGGTCTCGCCGGAGAGCTCGCGCCGATACACCGGGAATCGCTCGTCGCCCGCGGCACGCTCGAAGTGCGCGGACTCGTAGACCGGCGCCGGGCCGGCCGACGGGATCCACGGGTCGGCGGCCTGCTCGGGGTAGGCCTCGACCGCCATGATGCCCCGCCGATCGAGCTCGACACAGACCGCCTCGAGCAGCGCGACCCCGATGTCCGCGCGTTCGCTGGCAGAGCCGACCGTCGGGGATACCTGGAGGCAGGTGATGACCCACGGCGACGGGGACTCCGGCAGGGTCGGATAGCGATCGCGAATCGACTGCGCGCGCGGGTACCGGCTCAGGGAGCCGTACTGGGCGTAGCCGACCGCGGCGCGGCCCACGGCGTCACTTCGATAGGCGAGCATCGCGTAGGGTCCGCCGGTCGCGCGGCTGCCGATCAGACGCTGGCGCTTCAGCGAGGCGCGGGCGAGCGCGTCGGAGGCTTCGGCATCGGGTGCGGCACGCCCTCCGTCGAGCCGCTCCCAGTAGTCGCAGGTCTGGCACCGCGCGCCGGGCTGCGCCGGGTCTGGAATGTCGTCGAAGCTCGTCGCATCGACCGCGACGAAGGTGAGGTCAGGCATGGGCGGACGCAGCCTCGGCGCGCTGGGTCGCCCCGTTCGCCAGCAGATCGCCGGCGTGGACGAGCGCCCGCAGGGTGGTGATGTCGGGTGCCGGAGGTCGGTCGTCGACAAGGTGGGGCACCCGGCGGCGAACCGCGGCATGCGCCGCGGACACGCCGTCGCCCGGCTTCAGCGGCGCACGGAAGTCGAGGCCCTGTGCGGCGCACAGCGCCTCGATGGCGAGCACGTGCTCGGCCCGATCGACGATCTCGCGCAGGTGGAGGGCGGACGTCGCGCCCATCGAGACGTGATCCTCCTGGTTCGCGCTGGTGGGAATCGTGTCGGCCGACGATGGATGCACGAGGGTCTGCAGCTCGTTGACGAGGGCGGCGGCGGTGTAGTGCGCGATCATCAGCCCGCTCTGGACGCCCGGCCGCTCGGCGAGGAACGCCGGGAGCCCGGACAGGTGGCCGTCGACGAGCCGAGCCGTCCGGCGCTCCGAGATCGATGCCAGCTCCGCCACCCCCACCGACGCGTGGTCGAGGACCAGCGCCAGCGGCTCGCCGTGGAAGTTGCCGCCGGACACGACATCCCCCGACGGGAAGACGAGGGGGTTGTCGGTCACCGCGTTGATCTCGACCCGAAGCACCCGCTCCAGCTCCGCGAGAGCGTCGCGGACCGCCCCGTGGACCTGGGGCATGCAGCGCAGGCTGTAGGCGTCCTGCACCTTGTGCTCGCGATCGGTCCGATGCGACGCCCAGATCTCGCTGCCCTCCAGCAGGGCTCGAAGATGAGCCGCTGATGCCACCTGCCCGGGATGCGGCCTTGCCCCGATCAGGCGCTCATCGAACGCGGCCCCGGTGCCGAGCATGGCTTCGAGGCTCATCGCACCGACCACGTCCGAGGTCAGGGCCAGCCGCTCGGCGTCGTGGTGGGCGAGACAGCCGATGGCCGCCATGAGCTGCGTTCCGTTGAGCAGCGCCAGCCCCTCCTTCGCCTCGAGCGTCATCGGCCCCAGGCGGGCCCGGCGCAGCGCTTGCGCGCCCGACCCGGGCCCCGCTCCGTCGACGGTCGCCTCGCCCTCGCCGATGACGACCAGGGCGAGGTGAGCGAGCGGCGCCAGGTCGCCGGAGGCGCCGAGGCTGCCGCGCGAAGGGATGACCGGATGCACCGCCGCGTTGAGCATGCCGATCAGGAGCTCCACGAGCTCGACGCGGACGCCCGACAGGCCGATGGCCAATGCGTTCGCGCGGAGCAGGAGCATGGCCCGGACGACCTCGTCGGGCAGCGGCGGGCCGACGCCGGCAGCGTGCGAGCGCACGAGGTTGCGCTGCAGCTCGGCGGTCTGCGACGGCTCGATCCGGACGTTGGCGAGGTCGCCGAAGCCGGTGGTCACCCCGTACACCGTCTCGCCGTCGGCCACGACGCGCTCGATCACGGCGCGCGAGGCGCGCATCCGTTCGGCGGCAGCGGGATCCAGGCTGACCAGGCGCCGGCCGCGTGCGACCTCGATGACGGTGTCGATGGAGAGGTCGCGGCCGGTGAGCGGGAGCGGCGGCATCGGTCCCTATACTACGCACCGTGCGACGGCTCCCGGACCCGATGAGCCGCCTCGTCGTCCATGACGAGGCCGAGCACCGCCTCGGCGGTGCCGTTCCCAGCCCCGCCGTCGCGTTCCTCCTGTCGATGCTGGCGCTGCCCGCACTGTTCTGGCTGGTGATGCTCAAGCGCACCACGGTCTACACCGCGCCGGAGGAGTGGATCATGGCGAACGTGGTGCCGGCCTTTCACGAGTGGGTCCGCACCACGCTCCCGCCGGTCGAAACCCTCATCCTGGGCATCAGCGCGCTGGGCAGCGGCTGGTTCGTGGGCCTTGCGTTTGCCGCCCTCGGCCTCCTCGCCCTCGCGAGGGGTCGGAAGGACCTCGCCCTGCTCCTGGCGCTCGGGACGCTGTGCTTCCCGATCGAATGGGCGCTCAAGTACTTCACCTCGTCGGAGGTGATCTCCATCCAGGCACTGCTCAGCGCGATTGTCAACGTTGACGACATCGGCTTCGACGACATCGCCGACTTCCCGGCCGGCCACGCCCTGCGCGCCACGGTGCTCTACGGTCTGGCGGCCTTCGCGGTGGCGCGCCTTGCCCACGACCACCGGCAGGGGATCATCGCCTACGTCGTCGCCGCGGGCCTCATCGGCGCCATCAGCCTGACACGGATCTACCTCGGCGCCCACTACCCGATGGACGTGCTGGGCGGCTGGATGGCCGGTGGCTCGCTGCTGGCGATCCTGGTGGCCGTCCACGTCCTGGACGTGGACGAGCGGCAACGTGCGAGCGGCCTGGCGCTCGCACGGGCCCGACACCGGGAACGCCGCGTGGCGGTGCCGCGCCGGGAGCCGCCGCCGGCGTCTTGACCTCCGCGGCGGTGGGTGACACGATCGGATCGAATCAACGACCAATCGTCTTCGGGGCGGGGTGTAACTCCCCACCGGCGGTCGGCCCGTCCGACGGGCCAGCCCGCGAACCCGATCGCCTCGCGTGATCGGGCCGACCTGACCTCCGGCGCACGCCGGGGCAGACAGGGCCGACGGTGACAGTCCGGAAGGGAGAAGACGACCGGGCGTCGCGCTGCGCATCGGCGGCGGCCGCACCACGCGGCCGTGACGAGTCGGGCAGGCCGCGGCGTCGTGGTGACGCCCCGTGCGAATCGGTCTGCACGTGGAGCATGGATGACGACATCCCCCGCAACTCAGCCCACGACAGCGGCTCTGCCCGTCCGCGTGAGCGACGCAACGGTCCGATTCGGGACGCGGGACGGCGGGATCACGGCGCTCGCCGACTGCCGCCTCGATGTATCGGCCGGCTCGTTCACCGTGGTCATCGGGCCGAACGGCTGCGGCAAGAGCACCCTCCTGCGGCTGGTTGCAGGGCTTCTCGAGCCGAGCTCGGGGAGCGTGGTCGTCGGCGACGCGTCGCCGCGAGCCGGAGATGGTCGGGTCGGGCTCGCCTTCCAGCAGCCGCGCCTCGTTCCATGGCGCTCGACGCTCGACAACGTGGCCCTGCCGCTCGAGCTCGCCGGTCGCTCGGCCGCCGAACGGCGCGCCGCCGCGTCCCGGGCGCTCGAGCGGGTCGGGCTGGCCCACGCCGGGAGCCTGCGGCCACGAGAGCTGTCGGGCGGGATGGCCCAGCGGGCGGCCCTTGCCCGGGCGCTCATCGGCGACCCGCCGGTCCTCCTGCTCGACGAGCCGTTCTCCGCGCTCGACGCACTGACTCGCGAGACCTTCGACGCAGAGCTGCAGCGCCTCTGGCTCGAGCGGCGCCGGACGGTGGTGCTGGTGACGCACTCGGTCCCGGAAGCGATCCAGCTCGCCGACCGCGTGGTGGTCATGACGCCGCGGCCCGGCCGGGTCGCTCGCATCGTCGAGGTCGACCTTCCGCGCCCCCGCCCGCCCGATATCGGCGCCGACCCGCGCGCCGCGTCCCTCGCGGGCGAGGTCCGCGATGCGCTCGCCGAGGCCCACGCCGTTGAGCTGCGGGCCTGGGCTGACGACGGATCCGAGGAGGCACCGGCGTGAGGCGCGTCGGCGGGGCGCTGCTCAGCCTGTTCGCATTCCTGGCGGCGTGGAAAGCAGCCACCGTCATCGGCGACTACCCGGTCTACATCCTGCCGCCCCCCGAAGAGGTCGCGGGGCGGGCCATCGAGGCCATCTCGAGTGGCCTGCTGTGGCGGCACGCCTCGCTGACCCTGCTCGAGATCGTCCTCGGTTTCGGGACCGGGGCGGGCGCCGCCCTCGTCACCGGCGTGGCCCTCGGCAAGAGCGTGGTCATCGAGCGCGTCCTGTCGCCGTACATCGTCGCGGCCCAGGCGGTCCCGATCCTTGCCCTGGCGCCGCTGCTCGACATCTGGTTCGGCGGCGGCTTCCTGGCGCGGGTCGTCGTCTGCGCGCTCATCGTGTTCTTCCCGATCGCGATCGCGACGATGGTCGGCATCCGCTCGGCCGATCCCCAGCTGGACGAGATGCTGCGCTCCCTCGGCGCCAGCTCGGCGCAGCGCACGCGGCTGCTCGAGATCCCATCGGCGCTGCCGGTCGTGTTCGGGGGTCTGCGCGTGGGCGTGACCCTGGCGGTCATCGGCGCCGTGGTGGCCGAGTGGGCCTCGGCCGGGGGCACGGGCCTCGGCGTCCTCATCAACATCGCCAACCAGGGCCTGTTCGACACGCCCCTCATGTTCGTGGCGCTCGTCACGCTCGCCGTCCTCGGCCTCACCTTCTACGGCCTCGTCGTTCTCGTCGAGCGCCGGGTCGTCGTTCGATGAAAGGAACCGCACTCATGTCTCGTCGCCTCACCCCCGCGCTCCTGGCGCTCGTGGTCGGGCTCGCCGCCTGCGCGCCGGCCACCGTCGACACGACCGCATCGGCTGGCGAGCCGATGCGGGCCGTCCGCCTGCTCCTCGGCTACCGGCCCGACGTCCAGTTCGCCCCGTTCTATGTCGCCCAGCAGGAGGGCTACTACGCCGATGCCGGCCTCGAGGTGACGATCGAGCATCGCCAGGCCCCCGACGTGCAGCGCCTGGTTGCCTCCGGCGAGGCCGAGTTCGGCGTGGCCGACGCGACCGACACGATGATCGGCCGCACCTCGGGGATCCCGATCGTCTACGTCTCGACCCTGTACCGATCCTTCCCGGTGGCGCTGATCGGCGAGGAGGGCACCGTGCCGAGCGATCCGGGGGAGCTGGACGGGCTGCGGATCGGGACGCCCGGCCGGTTCGGTTCGTCCTGGCATGCGCTCCTGGCGCTGCTCGATGCCGGAGGGCTGGCCGAGGACGACGTCACGATCCGCGAGTACCCCCAGTTCAACCAGGTCGACGGCCTGGCGAACGGCGACGTCGACCTGGTGACAGGCTTCCGCAACAACGAGCCGCTGCGCCTCCGTGCTCGCGACGTCGAGGTCGACCTGCTCACCGTCGACGAGGTCGTCCCCCTACCGGGGCCCGGGATCATCACCGGCGACGACCTGCTCGCCTCCGATCCCGACCTGGTCCGCGCCTTCGCGGAGGCCACCGCCGCGGCGCAGCGCGCCGTGATCGAGGATCCCGGGCTCGGCTTCGCGGCCGCGGAGCGGGAGGTGCCTGAGATCGCGGAGGATCCCGACGTGGCACGAGCGGTGCTCGAGGCCACCATCGAGCTGTGGACGGGCGACGGCTTCGACGACGGCAGGATCGACGAGGGCCGGTGGTCCTCCGGCTACGCCACCCTCGAGCGCCTGGGATTCATCGACGGCTCGGTGCCCCTCGACGAGATGATCGCGCCGGATGTGCTCGGCATCGACTAGGGTCGAGCGGCGCCCGCCATGCGTTCGGCCGACTCGACCGTCTGGCGCAGGACCATCATCGGCGTGACCGGGCCGATGCCTCCGGGCACCGGCGTGATGGCCCGCACCACGGGAGCCACCGCATCGAAGTCCACGTCGCCGGTGATGTGCCCGTCGAAGGCGTTGATGCCGCAGTCGATGACCACCACCGAAGCGTTGACCATCTCGGCGCCGATGAGCCGCGGCGCGCCCGCGGCCACCACCAGCACCTCGGCGCGGCGAGTCTCGCGCGCCAGGTTCCGCGTCGCGCGGTGGCAGATGACGACGGTCGCGTCGCGCGCCAGCAGCAGCGACGCCACCGGCCGGCCGACCACGGCCGAGCGGCCGACCACAACCACTCGCTGGCCGGCGACCGGGATGCCGAAGGCCTCGATCGTGGCGATCACCGCCAACGCGGTGGCAGGCACGAATGCCGGCTCGCCCCGCGCCAGGCGTCCGGCGTTCGTCGGAGTGGCGCCGTCCACGTCCTTGGCGGGATCGATGCGCTCCACCAGCCGGCGGCCGGCCACCACATCGGCAAACGGCTGCGCAATCACGATGCCGGCCACCGTCGGGTCAGCGTTCAGGCGGTCGACGAGGTCCTCGTGGTTGCCGTCGGGGTCGACGATCGACTCCGCCGGCAGGCCGGTCGCCGCCGCCGCTCGCTCGAGGCCGGCGGCATAGAGCCGGGCGGCCTCGCTCGATCCGTCCCGGATGATGACGAGGCGCGCAGGATCAGGCAGCCTGGCGACCCGGGCGATGAGCTCCCGCCGGATGTGCGAGGCCAGCTCCCGCCCGTCGAGGAGGCGTGCCGTCACCCGAGCCGCGCCTCCACCGTGGCGGCAACGCTGCGCTCCCGGGCGTCGAGATCTCGCAGCAACCGATCGAGCTCGGCCAACGACTCGCTGCGCACCGGGTCGTCCTCGGGAAGAGCTGGCACGTTGATGCGGACGTTGAGGGCCGCCCCGCGGGCCGATGCCGCAGCCAGCAGCGCGGCAACACCGATGTCGCTGATGGCGTTGCGATTGCCCATGGGCGCCACCCGCCCGGCCAGGTCGATCACCTCCGAGGCCCGCCGCACGATGCCGAGCGGCACGCGAATCGCCTCCCGGACGGCCGCGACCACCTGGACGCGCCGATGCTCGCGCTCCCGATCGGTGTCGCGCGGGAGACGGCGGGAGGCAATCACGGCGTCGTACGCCGCGGCGTCGAGCTCGACGAGGTGGAGGAGCTCGGACTGCCAGACGGCCGCGGCGGTCCGCAGCTCGGTCAGGGTCTCGTCATCGGGCGCATCCGGTCGGCCGGCCGTCAACTCGAGCACCATGTGCACGAGTGCCGCACCGGCCGCCCCGGCGAGCGCGGCCGCGCTCCCGCCCCCGGGCGTCGGGGTCGGCGAGCTCAGCCGCTGCAGGAAGGCGTCGACGCGCAGCTCGGTGAGGGTCTCGGGCAATCGTCTCTCGCATCGTGGGGAAGCGAGACGATTGTAGGCCTCCGCTTCGCCCGGATCAGGCGGCCTGCTCGATCGCCTCGACGAACCACCGCTTTTCCCGGCCGTCGAACACGAGGGAGGCACGGCTGCCTTCCTCCATGCGCAGTACGAAGGTCACGCGCGGACCGCGCGCGGCCGGGTAGGCGGCGCGCTCGTCGCGGACCGCATCGAGATCGAGGACGTGCCGGAGGCGCCCGCCCCAGTGGACGGTTGCCGGGCGATTGGCCGACCGGTCCCAGCGGACCTGTGCCTCGGCCGGGGGAATCTGGATCAAGGCCACGATGCAATCTCCTCGGCTGGTGGCTGCTCGGGCACTCGAACAGACGTTCGGTTAGAGCACGATCATGATAGAACGCATGTTCGATGTCAAGCCCGGTCCGAGCCGTCGCCCGCGGACGGAGCCTCCGGCCGCTCACCGAAGTCGAACCGCCGTCCCGGCCGATCCGTCAGCAGGCGGGCGCGGGTGATCGCCCGGTCGCCGTATCGCTCCCTCACGAGGTCGATGGAGCGCGTCAGCCGGTCGTGCCGGGTGCCGTCATCGAACAGCGTCAGCTGCTGCGCGTCGGCCAGGGAGATCGCCGTGACCCCGACCAGCCGAACGCCGCGTCCGGCCGTCAGCGTCCGACGCAGAAGCTCCACAACGCCGAGGTAGAGCACCTCTGACTCGCTGGTCTGTCTCGACAGTGGAGCCTGCCGGGTCAGCGTTTCGAAGCCTTCGTACCGCAGCTTGAGTTGCACCGCCCCGGCCACGAGTCCGTGCCGGCGAAGTCGAGTGGCGACCGACTCCGCCAGGTCGAGCAGGGTGGTCTCGAGCCGCCCGACGTCGGCCGTGTCGGTCGAGAACGTGTGCTCGTGGCCGACCGACTTCGGAGCGTGGAAGGGCTCCACTGGTGCGCGGTCGACGCCACGCGCTCGAGACGCCAGGTCATCACCGTGGCGACCGAACCGCCGGTGCAGCGTCTCGGACGTCAGCGCTGCCAGCTGGCCGATCGTCGTGACCCCGTGTTCGGCCAGGGCGGCCTGCGCCTGCGGACCCACGCCCCACAGCCGCCGGATCGGCAGCGGCGCCAGGAAGGCGGCCTCCCCACCGGGCGGCACCACCACCAGCGCATCGGGCTTGCGAAGGTCCGACGCCACCTTCGCGCACAACTTGTTGGTCGCCACGCCCACTGAGACCACCAGGCCGACCTCGTCGCGGACCCGGGCCTTGATGCGGCGCGCGATCGTCTCGCCGTCCCCGAATGCCGCTGCCGACGCGGATACATCGAGGAATGCCTCGTCGAGGCTGATCGGCTCGACGAGCGGCGTGTAGCTGGCGAAGATCCCCATGACCTGCTCCGACAGCTCTCGATACCGGTCGGGGCGACCCGGCAGGAACACGCCCTGCGGGCACCGGCGGGCGGCCGTCCGCAGCGGCATCGCCGAGTGGACGCCGAACCGTCGCGCCTCGTACGACGCGGCGCTCACCACGCCTCGCTCGCCCGCCCGGCCGCCGACGATCACCGGCCTCCCGGCGAGGGATGGATCGTCGAGGACTTCGACGCTGGCGTAGAACGCGTCGAGATCGGCGTGGAGGATGGTGCGCACGTGGCCGCCGCGCCGCGTCATCTCACCAGCTCGACGTCGCGATCGCGGATGTCACGAGCCACGATGCCGAGGACACGCTCCGCCCCCCCGGCGAGCTCGCGCTCCATGCCGCGGCCGAGACGGTCGAACGGCCGCAGGCGAATGCGGACCGCGGTGTCGCCGCGGACCAGCTCCCAGGTGCCGGCCACCGTGCCATCCACCAGGAACGTGGGCAGCACGTCGGCGTTGCGGCTGTAGACCAGCGGCCGATGACGTTCGGCGATCACCCGGGCGCGGCGCTTCGCCGCGTGCGACAGCAGCAGGCTGTCCCACCGCGCGAGCAGACGCGGTGGCGCCGGGGCATCCGGCCCGGGTCGAGGTGCATCGCGCAGGTCGTGGTACGACTGGCCGTCGGCGCCGGGCAGGATGACCGCGTCCTCGCCGAGTTCCTCCACGGCCGCGCGCCATGGGGTGACGCCGCCCCTGCCGCGCCCGACGTAGTGGACGAGGTCGTCCACGGTCGCCGGGCCGAAGGCGGCGAGGTAGCGGCGGGCAACGTGGCGCCGAGCCGCGCCGATGTCCATCGGGTCAGGTCGAGACCCGAGCCAGTGCTCCGCCACCGCATACCGCGATCGTCCGTATCCCTCACCGTCGTGGGGGACGTGGACCAGCGGGACGTGGGCGGCGAAGTGCCGCCAGGCGACCCGGATCGGCACCGCGGTCTCAGGCTCGCGCCATCCGGGTCGCGTGTGGGCCCGGGCATCGAGGCCGATTTCGGCCGCCAGCATGCGGTCGATCTCGAGCGAGGTGAGTGGCCCGTCGCGGAGCGCGGCGACCATGCCGTCGCGCGCCGCCGCCAGCCGGCTGCCGAGCTCAGAGGTGTGGGGGTCCACCCTCGTCAGCAGGCTCCACTGCGCCAGCCGCATCGGCTGGCAGACGGTGAACATCGGCCACAGGTCATCGGCGGCCACAACGTGGATCGTGATTCGCATGAGCGAGCTGCGGACCACGTCCCGTCTGGTCAGGGCACCGGCCAGGTCCGCGGTCGCAGGCGTGGCGGCGCGCGCCGCCAGCGCGATCGGGGGCCATTCGGGGTGCTGGGCCTGGAGCGAGCCCGCGTGCGCAACGGCCGCGCCAGCGGGAAGGGCATACGGCTCCAATAGTCCCTGTCGCGCGAGGGTCGCGCGGTTCAGGTCACGCGGCGTCAGTCGCGCCGGCGCCGCCATGCGACGTCAGGACAGTCGGCGGATGACTCCGACGACCTTGCCCTGGATCTGGACGTCGGTGGCGTAGATCGGCTCCATCTCGGCGTTCGCCGGCTGTAGCCGGATGCGGTCCTGCTCGCGGAAGAATCGCTTCAGGGTCACCCCGTTGTCTTCGAGCAGCGCCACCACGATGTCGCCGTCGCGGGCCGTCGCCTGGGGCTGGACGATGACGAAGTCGCCGTCGTCGATCAGGGCGTCGATCATGCTCTTGCCCCGCACTCGGAGGACGTAGGAGTCCTCACGGGCGTCGAGCGATCGCGGCACCTCGAGCGTCTCGGCAGCCTCCTCGTAGGCCTCGATCGGCTGGCCCGCGGCGATTTCGCCCATGACCGGCAGCGAGAGCGTCTCCCGCTCGACCGGCATCCTGAATGGCGTCACCTTCGAGGGGTCGGCCGGCCGGGGCGTTCGATGCGCGGCCGCCGTCACGCGCAGCGCACGCGAGTGCTTGC
Source organism: Candidatus Angelobacter sp. (assembly GCA_035463095.1). Classification (GTDB taxonomy): domain Bacteria; phylum Chloroflexota; class Limnocylindria; order QHBO01; family QHBO01; genus JACDBZ01. The sequence goes on from DATHTR010000123.1 coordinate 25,478, forward strand.
CGCCGCGCTCGAGCAGGCCGTCCTTCTCCAGGGCCAGCAGGTGATGGTGCACCGCGCTGGTGGAGGCCAGGCCGACCTCGTTCGCAATCTCGCGGACCGAAGGCGGGTAGCCGCGCTCCGCGACGGTGCGGACGATGCAGTCGAGAATCCGCTGCCGCCGCTCCACGTCGTGTCTCGTCAAGGGGCTCCTCCGCGCTGGGCGTGCGTGTGGCGTTCACCGTAGCAGAACGCATGTTCTAATGTCAAACCCAACGCCGAGCTGGCCTCTGCTATCATCGGCAACCCGCCGATCCCGATCTGGAGCTCCGCGTGAACCTCTCCAACCGCTGGCGCTACCTGCGCCTGGCCCGTCTCGTCGTCCGCCTGCCGACCTACGCTCGCATGGTGTGGGGCATCATGCGCGATCCGCGAACCCCCATCGGCCTGAAGGCGATCCTCGGCGCGGCGCTGGCCTACGTGATCATGCCGGTCGACCTCATCCCCGACGCCATCCCGATCATCGGGCAGGCGGACGACCTGACCGTGCTGCTGCTGACGCTGGACCTCTTCATCCAGAACGCGCCGGCCGACGTGCGCGCCGAGCATTCGGCCCGTGCCCGCAACGGCACCGCCGACCTGGACCGAGACCTTGCGAGGCTGCGCGGAGTGCTCGGGCATCGATTCGATCGGATCGCCGACGACCTGCCGGAGCTGCTGGACCGATACGGCCGCCTCCGTGACCCGGAAGAGCTGAAGCACGCCCTCGCCGCCTGGCGACGCGGGCGCCTGCATCGAACATCACCAGAGGAGCTGACGTGAAGGTCATCCTGAAGCGCGACGTGAAAGGCCTCGGCCACGAGGGCGACCTCAAGGAGGTCAAGGACGGCTACGCGCGCAACTTCCTGCTGCCGAGCGGCGCCGCGGTCCTGGCCGACAAGGGCGCACTGGCGAACTGGGAGCGCCACCGTGATCAGCGTGAGGAGCGCGACCGGGCCTTCCGCGCGGACGCCGAAGCGACGGCCGAGAAGCTGCGCGAGCTGGCCCTGGAGATCCCGGTCAAGGCCGGTGAGCGCGGCCGCCTGTTCGGCGCCGTGACGAGCCACCAGGTTGCCGACTTCATCAACCGCTCCGGCATCGAGCTCGATCGGCATGCGCTCCATATGCGCGAGCCCATCAAGGCGCTCGGCGACTACAAGGTCGACGTGCGGCTGATGCCCGGCGTCGAGGCCGTCGTCACCGTGCACGTGGTCGCCGCCGAGGCCTGACGCGTGTGCTGGCCCGTTGCGCCGCGCTTCGCGCAGGTCGGCGCCAGATGACGAGTCGCACGCGAGGCCGCCGGCACGCTCCGGGGCGTCAGCCGCACCCGGCGGACCGCACTCGGGACGAGCGCGCCGCGCCCCACCCGTCGACCGTGATGGTCACCGAGCGCGCTCGATCCTGGTCCGTGATGACGGAGGGAGCGACGAGGTGATCACCCGCGACGCCGCCCGCCGCTGGGCCGATACGTGGCGCGTCGCGTGGGAGGCGCTCGACCCGGAGCCGATCGTCGCCCTCTACGCGCCGGGCGCCGTGTTCTCGTCCGAGCCCTTCCGCGAGGCCGTCGTCGGCCCGAGCGGCGTCCGTGCCTACGTCGCGCGCGTCTTCGCCGAGGAGGACGCTCCGCGGGTGTGGACCTCCGAGCCGATCGTCGACGGTGATCGCGCGGCGATCACGTGGTGGGCCGCGCTCGGCGAGGATGGCGAGGACGCGACCCTGGCCGGCACGTCGGTGCTGCGCTTCGACGGCGACGGGCTCGTCGTCCAGCAGTGGGACGCCTGGAACGCGGCGCCCGGCCGCCGCGAACCGACCTCGGGCACGCCGGTGACCGATCCGGACGCCTGAGCTGTCGCGATCCGCTGCGTAGATCAGGCGCGCGGACGGCTGGAGCGAGGCCGGCCGACGCTGTCCACATCCGCGGGACGCGGCTGTGGACAGGTTCGTTGATAAGCCGATTGAGGGGGTCGGGAGGTTCGGTCAGGATGATGGTGCGCCCGGTGCTCGACGGTCCCCATCAGCTCGGACCGGCCGGGCGCTCATCGCGCCCTGGAGGAGGAGGATTGTCCCGTCGTGCCCGTCGCCGGCTGCCCATGACCCCGCGAGATCAGCACCGATGAGCATCGACAAGCTGGCGCCACAGGCGGTCGAGGCGGAGCAGAGCGTCCTCGGCTCGATCCTCATCGACGCGGACGCGATCCTGCGCGTCGGCGACTTCCTGAGACCGGCCGACTTCTACCGCGCGCAGCACGCCGACATCTACGAGGCGATGCTCGCCCTTCACGGGCAGCGCGAGCCGATCGACCTCGTCACCCTCGGCGACGAGCTGACGCGGCGGGATCGGCTCGACGCGGTGGGCGGCCCCGCGTACCTCGCCTCCCTCATGAACAGCGTGCCGACCGCCGTCCACGCCGAGCATTACGGCAGGATCGTCGAACGCAAGGCCGTCCTCCGCAACCTGATCGGCGCGGCCGGCAAGATCGCGGCCGTCGGGTACGAGGAGGCCAACGACGCCGAGGTGGCGATCGACCGTGCCGAGTCGATCCTGTTCGAGATCAGCCAGCGCCGGACCGATGGCGGCTTCGACTCCCTGTCGATCCTCCTCGGGCAGGCGTACGACCGCCTCGAGTACCTCCACGAGCACCGCGGCCAGATCATCGGCATCCCCACCGGCCTCTCGCAGCTGGACGCGCTGCTTGGCGGTTTCCAGCCCTCGGACCTCATCATCCTCGCCGCCCGTCCATCGGTCGGAAAGACGTCGATGGCGCTGAACATCGCGCAGCACGCCGCAGTGCGCGAGAACAGGAAGGTGGCGGTCTTCAGCCTCGAGATGAGCAAGGAGCAGCTCGCCCTGCGGCTGCTGTCGGCCGAGTCGGGGATCAACCCGCGCCCGCTGCAGACCGGGTTCGTCGACGAGACGGACTGGAGCAAGATCGCGACGGTCATGAACGACATGGCCTCGGCACCGATGTGGATCGACGACTCCCCGGCACTCTCGGTGATGGAGCTTCGGACGAAGGCCCGACGTCTGGAGGCGGAGCAGCACGGCCTCGACCTGGTCATCGTCGACTACCTGCAGCTCATGCAGGCCTCCACACCATCGAAGGACGCGAACCGGGTCCAGGAGGTGAGCGAGATCAGCCGTGGCCTGAAACAGCTCGCCCGCGAGCTCAAGGTCCCGGTGGTCGCGCTCTCCCAGCTGTCGCGCGGCGTGGAGCAGCGTGGGACCGCCGAGCCGCGCCTGTCGGACCTCCGGGAGTCCGGCTCGATCGAGCAGGACGCGGATGTCGTCATCTTCCTGTACCGCGAGGGAGAGCAGAACCCCGATGCGGAGGTGGAGCTCCTCAAGGCCAAGGTCGCCAAGCACCGCAACGGGCCGATCGGCGAGGTCCCGCTCCAGTTCCGCAAGGCCAACACCCGGTTCTACACGGTCGCGGCACGGGAGGAGATCGCCGCCTACTGAGCGGCCAAGCGTTCGCCGATCGGCCGAGGGCTTGAAATCGGGGTGTACACTCCGGCGCTAGAGCGACCCGGTCCCGAGCGTCTGACCCGAGTTCGGTGGAATTCTCCTCGTATCTCGCAGATCGCGACCGTCCAATCGGGGATCGGTCGTGCGAGAGAAGGAGGCACTGGAGAGGGTGTACGCCGACAAGACCATCAGCTGTCGCGACTGCGGGATGGACTTCGTCTTCTCGGCCGGCGAGCAGGAGTTCTACGCCAGCAAGGGGCTCGTCAACGAGCCGCAGCGCTGCCAGAGCTGCCGTGCCGTCGCCAAGCAGAACCGAGCGCTGGGGATCAGCACCGGCGGCGGGGGCAACGGCCAGCGGGAGATGCACGCGGCCGTGTGCGCCGAATGCGGTGGACAGGCGCTGGTTCCGTTCCTGCCGCGCAACGACCGGCCGGTCTACTGCAGCAACTGCTTCGACAAGGTCCGCGCCCGAGGCTGACTCCGGCGGATTCCGAGGCAATCGAACGCCGCCCCGCCCCGGGCGGCGTTTCGCGTCCCGGCGGCGGACGGTACGATGAGCGCCTCCCCGCATCACGAGGTCCTTGCCGCCGCGCCATGTCCGTCATCGCCGTCGTCGGCGCCCAGTGGGGCGACGAGGGAAAGGGCCGCGTCGTCGACTACCTCGCGGCCGATGCCGAGCTCGTGGTCCGCTATGGCGGCGGGAACAATGCCGGCCACACCGTGGTCAACCCGCACGGCCATTTCAAGCTCCACCTGATCCCATCGGGCATCTTCCACGAACGAACCCGCAACCTGCTGGGCAACGGGGTGGTCATCAACCCGCCCGCGCTCGTGGCCGAGCTCGACGGCCTGGCTGCCGCGGGCTTCGATGGCGGGAACCTCTTCATCAGCGACCGGGCGCACCTGGTCATGCCGTACCACGTGCTCTTCGACCAGCTCGAGGAGCGCGAGCGCGGAGCGGGGAAGCTCGGGACCACCTCGCGCGGCATCGGCCCGGCGTACGTCGACAAGGTCGCCCGCCGTGGCCTGCGAGTCGTGGATCTCATGGAGCCGAACGTCTTCCGCCAGCGCCTCGCCGCCGCCCTGCCCCGCATCCGGCGGCTGGCCGAGAGCTACGCCGACGCCGAGATGGCCGATGCGATCGCCGAGGCGACCGACCTGGGAGCGATCACCGATGCCTACCTCGCCGCCGGCGACCGCCTGCGCCGTCACGTCGTCGACGGACAGGCCCTCGTCGACGAGGCCCTGGAGCGCGGCGAGCGGATCCTGCTCGAGGGCCAGCTCGGGACGATGCGCGACATCGATTGGGGCATCTACCCGTACGTCACCAGCTCGTCGCCGATCCCCGGTGGCGCGAGCCTGGGCGCCGGGCTGCCGGCGGTTGCCATCGACCGCGTGGTCGGCGTCGCCAAGGCCTACACCACCGCCGTCGGGACGGGTCCGCTTCCGACCGAGCTCGGGGACGCGGACGGGGAGGCCCTCCGGGAGCGCGGCATCGAGTACGGCACCTCCACCGGCCGGGCGCGGCGCTGTGGCTGGTACGACGCCGTCGCGGTCCGCTTCAGCGTCCGGCTGGCCGGGTACTCGACCATCGCCCTGACCAAGCTCGACGTCCTCGACCGTTTCGAGCGCATCCGGATCGCCGCCGCCTACCGCGACCCCGCGGACGGCCGGGAATGGACGACCGTGCCGGCGTCGACATCGATCTATGAGCGGCTGGAGCCGGTGTACGAGGACCTTCCAGGGTGGCAGGCCGATACGACCGCCTGCCGCACCTGGACCGATCTGCCCGCGGCGGCGCGGGCGTACGTCGAGCGGCTCGAGGCCCTGGCGGGCGTGCCGATCGGGCACGTCAGCGTCGGGCCCGAGCGCGACCAGATGATCATTCGCAGGGGAGGACCGGCGTGAAGCTCGGCATCATCGTCCCGCAGGGTTGGACGGGGGACTACGACGGCTGGGAGCCGGAGCGCGCCTGGCGGCGAACGGTCGCGGTGGCGCAGCAGGCGGAGCGCATCGGCGCCGAGTCGGTCTGGCTCTTCGACCACTTCCACACCGTCCCGCGCCCGACCGACGAGATCACCTTCGAGTCGTTCACCTCGCTCGCGGCGCTCGCCGCGATGACCGAGCGGGTCCGCCTCGGCCAGATCGTGATCTGCAACGGCTTCCGCAACCCGGCCCTCGTCGCGAAGATGGCGTCCACCCTCGACACCATCTCTGGCGGTCGGTTCGAGCTCGGCATCGGCGCCGGCTGGAAGCGCGACGAATGGCTGGCGTACGGGTACGGCTTCCCCGAGACCCGCGAGCGGCTGGCGATGCTCCACGACGCGCTCGAGGTCATCGGTCGGATGTTCGAAGGCGATGCGTCGTCGCATGCCACGTACGGCGGCGAGCACCACTCCGTGTCCGGTGCTCGGAATGTCCCCAAGCCGGTCCAGTCGACCGGGATGCCGATCATGGTCGGCGGCAACGGGCCGAAGGTGACCTGGCGCCTCGCCGCCCGCTACGCCGACGAGCTGAACGTCGACGGCCTCTCGCCCGACGAGCTGCGGGAGGCGCTCCCGACCATCCGCGCGCGGTGCGAGGAGATCGGCCGGGATCCGGAATCGCTGGCACTCTCGGTCCACGTGTGGTGGGGCACCGAGGCGTGGCGGGACGGAGGCGAGCCGCGCCGTGAGCTGCTCGCCGCCTACGCCGAGCTCGGCGTCCGCCGGGTCATGGGCCTGCTCCAGGCATCGGCCGACTCGGACGAGGCGCTCGAAGCGCTCGCCGACGATGCTCGGGCCGTGGGGATGGACCTGGCGGGCTGACGGGGGACCATCGGCCCACTCGGCGTCCTTGACCGACCCGACTAGACTGCACCGTCCGTTGACCGCACGCACCCACCGCTCACCTCGAGGACGCATGCCAGGACCATGGGGCCAGACGGTGATCGCCGTCGTCTGGGACTTCGACAAGACGCTCATCCCGGGCAACATGCAGAGCCCGCTCTTCGCCCGCTACGGCGTGGACGAGCGAGCGTTCTGGGACGAGGTGGACGGACTGCGCGACTTCTACCTCGCCCATGGCGCGCGACGCGTGGCCGATGACGCCCTCTACCTGAACCACATCCTCGAGTACGTTCGCGCCGGCGCCTTCGGCGGGTTGTCGAACGCGGTTCTGCATGAGCTCGGCGCCGAGCTGACCTTCCACCCCGGCATGCCGGAGTTCCTGGCCACGCTGACCGCCACGGTCGAGGACGACCCGACGTTCGCCCGCGCCGACATCACCGTCGAGCACTACGTGGTCAGCACCGGCCTGCGTCCGATGATCGAGGGCAGCGCCGTCCGCCCGTACCTGACCGACGTGTGGGCCTGCGAGTTCATCGAGGCGCATCACCCGCCCGGGTACGCGAAGCCGGAGCAGCGCCAGCTCTTCCCGCGGCGAGAGATCACCGAGCTCGGCTACCAGATCGACAACACGAGCAAGACCCGCGCGCTGTTCGAGATCAACAAGGGCACGAACAAGCGCCCCGAGATCCACGTCAACTCGCACCTCCCCGACGAGCTGCGCCGGGTGCCGTTCGAGCACATGATCTACGTCGCGGATGGACCGTCGGACGTCCCTGCCTGGTCGGTGGTGCGTCACAACGGCGGCATGGCGTTCGGCGTCTACCAGCGCGGGTCGATCGCCCAGTTCGAACAGATCAACTCCCTCCAGCGCGACGGTCGCATCCACGCCTTCGCGGAGGCCGATTACACGCCCGACTCGACCGCCTACCTGTGGCTCACGACCGAGGTGCGCCGGATCGCGGAGCGGATCGTCGAGGAGCGAGAGAGCTCGCTGCGACGGGCGGTGCGTGCCGCCCCGCGCCATGTCGACGATGCCCCGGCGGCAACTCCGACCGACGAGCCGATGGCGCAGCCGGACGAGGGGCCGCGCCAGGATGCAGCCCCCGCCGACCACGGTCGCTCGGTCGCCGACGAGCTGCGCGACCGCATCCGCGCCTCGCTCGGCGATGAGGATGCCGCGCCGCGCACCTCCAGCGACGAGCGGCTCCGCTCCTGACGAGCGCGGCCGGCCGATCCGGCACGCGCCCTGCCTCGTAGCCATCTCGTGACCGATGCCCCCCGCCGGGCGATTGCCTGGTTCCGTCGCGACCTGCGTCTCACCGACAACCACATGCTGGAGGCGGCCACGGCCCAGGCCGACCGCGTGTGGCCCGTCTTCGTCGCCGATCCGGACCTGCTGGAGCGGCATCATGCGGCACCCGCGCGCACCGCCTGGTTCCGAGCCTCGGTCGAGGCGCTCGACGCCCGGCTCCGGGCGCATGGGTCCGGCCTGACGGTGCTGTCGGGACGGCCGGATCGGGTTCTCCGAGCCCATGCCGCATCGGTCGGCGCGGACGCCGTGTTCGCGGGCGCCGACGAGGAGCCGGCGGCGATCGCGCGCGACCGACGCGTCGCCGAAAGCGTCGACCTTCGGCTCGTCCACGACCAGCGCATCGTGCCGCCATCGGAGATCCGGACGCGGGCCGACGAGCCCTTCTCGGTCTACACCCCGTTTCGTCGCGCGCTCGAGTCGCGGCTGGCAGAGGATCCCGCGCTGCTGGATCCGGCCGAGGCCGACATGGACCGGCTGGCGCCACTCGCGCACGGCGATGGCGCGTCGGGATGGTCCGGCGAGCCGGCGCCGCACGGACTGCCGCCGGCCGGCGAGCGCGCCGCGACCGATCGCCTCCGCGCCTTCCTGCGCCACGAGCTCGCCGGCTATCGCGAAGATCGAGATCGGCCCGACCGCGACGCCACCAGCCATCTTTCCCCGTACCTGCGGGTGGGCGCGGTCAGCGTCCGGGCCTGCTGGCGGGCCGCGACGAACGCGGCCGCGCGCGGACGCGAGCGGAACGATCCGCGACTCGGCCGCGCGGCCGATACGTGGCGTGGCGAGCTCGCCTGGCGCGAGTTCTTCGCCCACGTCCTTGCCGCTCATCCGAGAGTGGCGAGCGAGAGCTTTCGACCTGCGTACGACCGGATCGAGTGGGTTGCCGGTGCCGAGGCGGATGAGCTGCTCGCCGCATGGCGCACGGGGCGGACCGGCTATCCCCTGGTGGACGCCGGGATGCGCCAGCTCGTCGCCACCGGGTGGATGCACAATCGCGCCCGGCTGGTGACGGCCAGCTTCCTCGTCAAGCACCTCGGCCTGGATTGGCGCCGCGGCGAGTCGGTCTATCTCGCGCACCTGCTGGACGCCGACACGGCGCAGAACACAGGCAACTGGCAGTGGGTCGCCGGCGTCGGGACCGATGCTGCGCCGTATTTCCGCATCTTCAACCCGACGCTGCAGGCACGGAAATTCGACCCGGCCGGGACGTACATCCGTCGCTGGGTCCCCGAGCTCGCCGACGTGGATGCGGCGCACGTCCACGAACCGTGGCGCGCTCCGGAGCCTCCGCGCGGCTACCCCGGACCGATCGTCGACCACGCCGAGGCTCGCCAGCGGACCCTGGCCCGATATCGTGCGGTGGATCCATCCGAGGCCTGACCGATCGCGGTCGGACGCCACCGCGCATGCCGCTGCCGTATACTCCGCCAAAGCCGCAGCGTTCCACGACGTGCACCCGATCCGAGCCGTCACTTCACTCAGCCACGATCCAAGCCCGCGCCGCCATGCCGCGCGGGCTTCTTGCACCCGCGGAGGCGTCCGTTGATCGACCAGGCTCCCCTTCGCGACATCGTCGAGACCCGGCTGCGGCGCGCCTATGGCTTCGAGGAGATCGCCCTCGTCCCGGGGGCCGTCACGGTCGATCCGGCCGAGGTCGACCTGTCAACGGAGATCGGCGGCCTCCGCCTCCAGATCCCGTTCCTGGCGGCCGCGATGGACGCCGTCGCCGACCCCGACTTCGCGGTCCGGCTGCATCGGCACGGGGGAGTGGCGGTCGTGAACCTGGAGGGGCTGTACACCCGGTACGAGGACGCGACGCCGATCATCGAACGCGTGGCCGCCGCCGAGTCGGCGCGGGAGGCGGCTCACATCCTCACCGACGCGTATGAACAGCCGGTCCGCGACGAGCTCATCCGTGCGGTCATCACCCGCATCAAGGCCCAGGGGGCGGTCGCGGCGGTGGCCACGACCCCCGCTGCAGCCTGGCACCACGCCGAGCTGGCCGCGGAGGCCGGCGCCGACCTGTTCCTCGTCCAGTCGCAGGTCAGCAGCGCCCGGCACATCTCGACATCCGGGCGCGTGCTCTCCCTCGCCGACCTGACCGGTGGCCTCGGCCTGCCGGTCCTCGTCGGCAACACGGTCAGCGGCGAGGCCGCGTACCAGCTCATGCACCAGGGGGCGGCCGCGATCTTCGTGGGCGTCGGACCCGGGGCGGCGTGCACCACCCGCGAGGTGCTCGGCATCGGTGTGCCGCAGGTCAGCGCCACCCTGGAGGTCGCCGCGGCGCGCGATCGCTACGAACGGGAGACGGGCCGCTACGTCCCGGTCGTCACCGATGGCGGCATGAAGACCGGCGGTGATATCGCGAAGGCGATCGCCTCGGGCGGCGATGCGGTCATGCTCGGCTCACCGTTCGCCGCCGCCGTCGAGGCCCCGGGCCTCGGCTACAACTGGGGCATGGCCGCACCGTCACCGACCCTCCCGCGCGGCACCCGGATCCGCATCGGCGAGCGGCTGCCGCTCGAGCAGATCCTGTTCGGCCCGGCGGAGACGACGCACGGCACCCAGAACCTGGTCGGTGCGCTGCGCCAGTCGATGGCCTCGCTCGGGGCCCGCACGATCCGCGAGATGCACCGGGTGGAGATGGTCATCGCGCCGTCGATCGCCACCGAGGGCAAGTCCTGGCAGCTCGCCGGCCGGGAGTAGCATCCGCTCCGTGGAGCACATGATTCGCGGCGACCGCGTGTTCCTGCGGCCGTTCGAGCGAGCCGACGTGGAGCTCTACCGGCGCTGGAGATCCGATGCGCGGCCGATGGACCTGGCCGGCTATCCGGACCGGAGCCCGCTCAGCCTCGCGCAGGCCGAGAAGCGCATCACCGATGGGTCGGCCAACCAGGGCCGGGACGAGTATCTCTTCGCCATCTGCCTGCTGAAGGACGAGCGGCCCATCGGTGAGGCGTCGCTGTTCAAGCTCGATCGGGTCAACGGCAGCGCCGAGCTCGGGATCTTCATCGGCGAGCCCGACCAGTGGGGCAGGGGATACGGCACCGACGCGGTGAATGCCCTCGTCGGCTTCGGCTTCGGGGAGCTGCGGCTGGAGCGCATCCACCTCGAGGTGTGGACCGAGAACCCGCGCGCCATCCGCGCGTATGAGAAGGCCGGCTTCGTTCACGAAGGCACCCTCCGGCACGACCGATTCGAGCAGGGCCGGTTCACCGATGGCCACGTGATGTCCATCCTGCGCGACGAGTGGAGCGCTCGGCAGCGGCACTGACCCTGTCACCCGGTGGCAGGAATCGTCGCCAGCATGGAGCGCGATGACGGTCCCGATGCTCTCGGTCCGTGCGCTGAATCGGACGCTGCTGGCCCGCCAGGAGCTCCTCGAGCGCCGCCTCGACGATCCTGTCGCGGTCATGGAGTCGATGGGCGGGATCCAGATGCAGTACGCCCCGGCGGGGTACATCGGCCTGTGGTCCCGCGTCCTCCGGTTCGAGCGCTCGACGCTGACGCGCCTGCTGGAGGAGCGGCGCGCCATCCAGGGGACCCTGCTGCGGGCGACGATCCACACCGTCTCCGCCGCCGACTATTGGCCGACGATGGCCGGCATCGGCCGCGCCAACCGCGAGTGGTACGCGCGGGTCCAGGCCCGGGAGATCGGCTCCACGCACCTGCCGGCGGTCGCCGCCGCCGTGCGCGAGGAGCTCGCCGCGGGGCCGATGCGCATCACCGAGCTGAGCACGCGCATCGAGGCCCGGGGCTTCCCGGCCCGGGCGACCGCCTGGGCGTCGACCTGGGTGCCGATGGTCCGGGTCCCGCCCTCCGGCACGTGGGAGCGCCGGCGGGCCGATCTCTACGCCCTGGCCGACGGGTGGCTGCCCCCCGAGCGCGCGATCACCGAGGACGAGGGCATCGCGCATCTCGTCCGTCGCTACCTCGGCGCCTTCGGGCCGGCGCCCATGCGCGACATCGCGACCTGGATGGGCCTGAGCGTCGGCCAGGTGCGCCACGTCGCCGGCGCGATGGAGCTCCGGCCGTACCGAGACGAGTCCGGTCGCGCGCTGGTCGACCTGCCAGAGCTCGAAGTGGTGAGCGGCGACCAGCCGGCACCGCCTCGATTCCTGGCTGTATGGGACGCGGCGCTGCTCGTCCACGCGCGGCGGACGCAGATCCTGCCCGAGCCGCATCGGCCGCGAGTCTTCAACACCCGGACGCCGCACTCGGTCAACACCTTCCTGGTCGACGGCCGCGTGGCCGGCACGTGGCGCTACGTGGACGATGACATCGCGCTGTCGCCGTTCGGCCGCCTCGCCCCGGCGGAGCGAGCCGGGCTGGAGGATGAGGCGCATCGGCTGGCGGCCTTCCACCGGGATTGACCGTGATCGACCAAGTGGTGCTGCCCGGGCAGGCGTATCGGAAGCTCGGCCCGCTCGGTGCCCACCGCGGAAGGCCCCCTCCGGGGCTCCGACCCACGAACGGACGGCCGCAGCCGGCATGGCCGGGGCTCTTCCCCCGATACGCAGCCCACGGGCGGCACGGAACCGGAACGGGCACCGGGCCGTACCATGAGCCGATGAACCGATCCGACGTGCAGGGCTGGCTCGACCGCTACATCGCGGCCTGGAAGGCGAACGAGCGAGGGCCGATCGAGGACCTTTTCACCGAGGATGCGACGTACCGCTGGCGCCCCTACGGGCCGGACGACCGCCATGCGCACGGGCGAGCCGCCATCGTCACCGGCTGGCTCGAGGAGGATGACGACCCGGACTCCTGGGAGGCCGAGTACGAGCCGTACGCCGTGGAGGGCGACCGCGCGGTGGCCACCGGGTTCAGCCGCTACTTCGCCACGGACGACGAGCCGGAGCGCACGTTCCACAACGTCTTCCTCCTCCGATTCGCGGAGGACGGTCGCTGCTCGGAGTTCACCGAGCTCTACATGCTCGAGGAGGAGTGATGATCCAGACCACCACGCCCGGCATCGACGGCCGGACGATCAACGAGTATCTGGGCGTCGTGACCGGGGAGGCCATCCTGGGCGCGAACATCGTCCGTGACCTGTTCGCCGGCGTGCGCGACATCGTCGGCGGGCGGTCTGGCGCCTACGAGGAGGAGCTCCGTAAGGCACGAGAGATCGCGATCGAGGAGATGGGGGCCGAGGCGGCGGCGCGCGGCGCCGATGCCGTCGTCGGCATCGACCTCGACTACGAGACCGTCGGCCAGGGCGGCAGCATGCTGATGGTGAGCGCCTCCGGCACGGCGGTGAAACTCGGGGCGTGAGCTCTGCGCGAGGCGAGAGTCGCGTCTGTCTTTCCTGAGACGACCGAACGTACTCGGCCCACATCGTCAAGCCCGACGGGAACTCTGAGTAAAATCACTCACACGCCTGAGTAAATTTGCGAGATGGTGTGAGCAACATGGCCCCACCCCGGCGCGTGACGAACTATCGGCGGCCGGTCTACGAGGAGATCATCGAGCGGGTCGAGGAGCCGCGACGGTTCATCCAGGTCCTCGCCGGCCCCCGCCAGGTCGGCAAGACCACGCTCGCGCGCCAGGTGATGGACGCCATCGGCATCCCGGCCCACTTCGCTTCCGCCGATGCGCCCGATCCCGAGGACATCGGCTGGATCTACACCCAATGGCAGATCGGCCGCCAGGCGGCTCGCAACGGCGGTCGCGCCGGCGGGCTGCTCGTCCTCGACGAGGTGCAGAAGATCCGCGACTGGTCCGACGTCGTGAAACAGCTGTGGGACGAGGACAGCGCCTCGAGCCTCCCGCTGCGGGTCATGCTCCTCGGTTCGGCGCCCTTGCTCGTGCATCAGGGACTGTCCGATTCGCTGGCCGGTCGCTTCGAGGTGCTGCGAGTGACGCACTGGACCTACGCCGAGATGCGCGACGCCTTCGGCTGGGACCTGGACACCTACCTGTTCTTCGGTGGCTACCCGGGGGCCGCCTCGCTGGTGAGACGGCACGAGCGTTGGGAGGAGTACGTGCTCGACTCGATCGTCGAGACCAACCTGTCGCGTGACATCCTGCTGCTCAACCGGGTCGAGAAGCCGGCCCTCCTGCGTCAGCTCTTCCGCCTCGCCTGCGCCTATTCCGGCCAGGTCCTGAGCTACACGAAGATGCTCGGCACCCTCACCGACGCGGGCAACACCGTGACCCTGGCCCACTACCTCGAGCTGCTCGGCGGAGCCGGCATGGTGACCGGCATCGGGAAGTACTCGGGGTCGGCGGTGCGTCGCCGGGCCTCCTCGCCGAAGCTGCTGGCCCTGAACACCGGGTTGATCAGCGCGACCGCCCGAACGACGGTCGCGCGGGCCCGCGCCGATCACGAGTTCTGGGCCCGGCTGGTGAACACGGCCGTCGGAGCGCACCTGTGGGCTCACGCCGATCCCGACGAGCTGACCTGGTGGCGCGACGGAAATGCCGAGGTGGATTGGGTGATCCGGCCCGGAAAGCTCCTCCGCGGGCGCGACGCGCCGATCGCCATCGACGTCGTCAGCGGCCATCCTCGGGGACGGGCCGGTGCCGTGGCCTTCGCGAGGACGCATCGCGGTGCCCGCACGCTCGTCGTGGGCGAGGGCGGCATCGCGGTCGAGGACTTCCTCGCCAGCCACCCGCGAGGGTGGCTCGACGCCTGACGGCTCGGCCACGCGTTCCGGTGCGGCTGCGTCCCCTGCAGGTGCCAGATCGCACCGGGGCGTGGTCCTGGGTGCGGTATGTCACCCGTAGGTGACACCTCGACGCGTGAGCCGCACGCTGGCCAGCCCCGCGTGCTCGGCCACGTCACCCACAGCCGACGGACTGCACGCGAGCGGGGTCTGGGGTCCGATCTGTCACCCACAGATGACCGGCCGCACGCCCGGACCAGCTCGCGCGACGTCGGGTTCACCCCTACCGCCGTTGTCAACTCTAGTTGACAACGGTAGCGGTCTTGTGCGAGGGTTGGGGCGCCATGCAGAGCAACGAGGCTGACGATCCGGCGGGCGCCCTCGCTGCGGTGATCGCCCTGCGCCGGCTGGCCGATCGCACGGAGCGCGATGCGGTCGACCTGGCCATCGGCCAGGGCTGGACGTGGCAGCAGATCGCGTCGGCCCTCGGGGTCACGCGGCAGGCGGTGCACAAGCGACACGCCCGGCGCGTTCGCGCCGAGGGCATGAAGGAGGACCGATGAATCCGCTCAACATGATCCGCGACATGCGGACGATCGGAGCGCTGCTCGGGGAGGCCGAGCGCATCGCGCGCCGATTGGGGGACGAGGAGCCCGGCGCGGAGCACCTGCTCCTGGCGGCGGTCGGCCTTCCGGACGGCTCCGCCGGGCGGGCGCTGCAGGCCGTGGGCGTGTCAGCGGTCCAACTCGAACGTGCCGTCGTCGAGGTCCAGGCGGCCGGCCTGGAGCGGGCGGGCTTCGAGCCCGGCGCCGCGGCGCGACTCGCCGAGCCCGTCGCGGTGCCGCCGGCCGAAGGCGTCGGCGTCTACCGCTCCAGCCCGACCGCGCAGGAGCTCTTCCGCGCCGCCGGCGATCGAGCTCGAGCCGCGAGGCAGCGCTTCGCCGGCGTCCACGTGGTCCTGGCCGCTTCCGAGGTCGAGGCCGGCACGATGCGGCGAGTGCTCGACCGGCTGGGCATCGACCGCCAGCGGTTGCGGGAGGTGGCCGAGGCCGAGCTGGGGGACGGACGGCCCTAGGCGATCGGCCAGCACACCTGGGTGCGCAGCTCAGCCTCTTCGACCTCTCCCGGAATGTCGACGGACGACTCCCACGGCCCGGCGCTGAGGGCGTCGACCATCGGCGGGATGCCTCCTTCTGGCAACGTCTAGACTCTGCGCTGACCATCATCGCCGAGCGGAGCGGCCGTGAGCGACAGCCTGAAGTCACAATCCGAGGACCGCGGACGGACCGTTCACGGCGAGGCGGCGAACGCCGGGCACCGCGTCCTGGCGCCCGACGACGCCGAGGTCGAGGCGTACCTCGAGCAGGCACTGCACGCGCCTCCACCGCAGCGCATCGAGACCGAGGCGCCCGAGCGACCCGACGCCGTGGCGATCCTGGACTTCGGCAGCCAGTTCGCCCAGCTCATCGCCCGTCGCGTTCGCGAGCTGAACGTCTACTCCGAGCTCCTGCCGCATGACACGCCGATGGCCGAGCTCGAGCGACGAGGGGTCAAGGCCGTGATCCTGTCCGGCGGGCCGGCATCGGTCTACGACGCGGAAGCGCCACGAGCCGATCCGGCCCTGTGGTCCGGCCGCATTCCCGTGCTCGGGATCTGCTACGGGCTGCAGCTGATGGCCCACGAGCTCGGCGGCGAGGTCGTGCCGTCCCGGAAGCGTGAGTACGGCCCGGCGAGCGTGACCATCACCGGGCATGGCGGCCTGTTCGAGGGCATCGAGCGCGAGCAGCCGGTCTGGATGAGCCACGGCGACGCGATCCTCCGGCCGCCCGAGGGCTTTCGGGCCACCGCCCAGACCGACTCCACGCCGTACGCCGGCCTCGCCGATCCGGGCCGCAACCTGTACGGCATCCAGTTCCACCCGGAGGTCGTCCACACGCCCATGGGTCGGGACGTGCTCCGCAATTTCGTCGTGGGAGTCGCGGGCGCGCGCCCGAACTGGACGCCGGCCAACCTGGTCGAGACGACGGTGGCCGAGGTTCGGCAGCGGGTCGGCGGGGGCCACGTCATCTGTGCGCTGTCGGGCGGGGTGGACTCGGCGGTGGCGGCGACGCTCGTGCATCGGGCCATCGGCGATCAGCTGACCTGCATCTACGTCGACCACGGGCTCATGCGCAAGAAGGAGTCGGAGCTCCTGCGCGTCACCTTCGAGCGCGACCTCGGCATGAACCTCGTCATGGTCGATGCCCGCGAGCGCTTCCTGCGGCGGCTCGCCGGCGTCGAGGATCCGGAGGAGAAGCGACGGATCATCGGCGACGAGTTCATCCGCGTGTTCGAGGAGGAGGCGGCGACCCTGGGCCAGATCGATTTCCTCACCCAGGGGACGCTCTACCCCGACGTCATCGAGTCGACCACCGCCGAGACGAAGACCGCGCAGAAGATCAAGACCCACCACAACGTCGGAGGCCTGCCGTCCGACCTGCGCTTCCAGCTGATCGAGCCGCTGCGCTATCTGTTCAAGGACGAGGTCCGGCGCGTCGGGCTGGAGCTGGAGCTCCCCGAGGCCATGGTCCAGCGGCAGCCGTTCCCCGGTCCGGGCCTCGCGATCCGGATCATCGGCGAGGTGACCGCCGAGCGGCTCGACACGCTGCGCGAGGCCGACTGGATCGTCATCGACGAGATCAAGGCCGCCGGCCTCTATCGGTCCCTGTGGCAGTCCTTCGCGATCCTGACGCCGGTCCGAAGCGTCGGGGTGATGGGTGACGGCCGGACCTACGCCAACGTGGTCGCCATCCGCGCGGTCACCTCCGACGACGGCATGACGGCCGATTGGGCGCGGCTGCCGTACGAGGTGCTGGCGAAGATCAGCAGCCGGATCGTGAACGAGGTGCCGGGGGTGAACCGCGTGGTCTACGACATCAGCTCGAAGCCGCCCGCCACCATCGAGTGGGAGTGAGCTCGATGCGTCCCCGCCTGGCGCTGCTCGCCATGGTGCTGGCGCTCGCCGGCTGCGCCGGCGCCGAGGGCACGCCGACGCCGACCACCACACCGAGCGGCGACCCGTTCGAGCGGCCGCAGGGCGATCCGGCGACCGGGGCGGTGGTGGGGATCGGCGAGGGGACGGCCTTCGAGACCGGGTGGCGGTACGCGATGTACCCGACCGAGGACGGATGGTGCGCGCAGATCGATGTCGACGATGCCATTGATTCCCGCTGTGACGACGTCCTGCCGGGCGAGGGCGAGGTGCTCGGCAGCGTCGGCGTGCGGACCGCCGACAGCAGCGGGGCCACGGTGGTCGACGTCATGGCCACCACCGAGGTGGCGACGGTCTGGCTCGTCTCCGGCCCCACCGCCCGGATCCCGGCCACCGGCATGCCGCCGCCGGACGGGGTCGAAGGCCAGGCCTGGGTGGGCGTCATGCCCGAGGATGCTCCGGTGACGCACGTCCAGGCCGTCGGATTCAACGGCCAGGTGCTCGACACCGTCGACCTGCGGGAGTAACGCGGAGGCCCGTCTGCCGTGAGACCGACCCTGCTCCTCGCGACGCTGGTCCTCGCGGGATGCAGCTTCCTCAACCCGCAGCCGGGGCAGGATCCGGCCGTCCCGGGCATGGACGAGGACACCGCCCCGCTCGGGCCGGTGGTCGAGGTGGGCCGCGGCCAGACGGTGAGGGGGGAGTTCCGCTACCTCGTCTGGGAGTCGCGCCTCGGCACCTGCACGAGGGTCGAGTTCGCCGATGGCGACGGTCCGATGAGCTGCGGCGGGACCCTGCGCTCACTCCAGTCGGTCGAGCTGTCGAGCTTCGGTGGCGGGACCGGCGGGTGGGACGTGGAGGGCCGCGCTCGCGACGAGGTCGCGGAGGTCTGGCTCGACGTCGAGACAGGCGCCCGCGTGCCCGTTCCGCTCCTCTCCCTCGCCCGTGCCGGGCTCGACGGCCAGGTGTTCTACACCGCCGTCGCCGAGGAGATGCGCCCGGTGCGACTCGTCGCCCTCGACGCCGACGGCGAGGTCATCGCCGAGGTGCCGATCGACACCAGGGAGCCACCACCGCCCTGACGGGACGTCACTCCGGCTCGGTCAGCCGGTGGCGGCGGTGCCAGTCGCTGATGGACTCGCGGGTGTTTCGCTCCGTGGCGTAGTCGTCGGGCGAGGACGGCGGGCGGGCCCAGGCCGGGGCCTCCGAGGTGAACACGTGGACCCGCTCGAGGGGCTCGGGAAGGGGCGTGTCGATGGCCGAGGCGAACGGGTACACGAAGTCCGATGCCGCATCGATGGTCAGGTACAGGGCACTGCCGCAGCGCGAGCAGAAGCGGGTGCGGGTCGTGTCAGGAGCGGAGAACTCGGTGATCGCATCGGCGCCCTCCACCGTCAATGTCGAGGCCTGCGCCAGCAGGTTCGCGGCGGCACCGGTGCCGCCGGCCGTCTTTCGGCAACGTGCGCAGTAGCAGCGCCGATACGGGTACGGCGTGCGCGTGTCCACGGTGAATCGGACTGCACCACAGAAGCAGGAGCCGGCGAGCTGCATGCGCCGATGCTAGCGGGCGCACCGCAACGAGGTGCTCGTCGCGGCATCCATCCGGGTCCCAGATCGAGCAGGCAAGCGCATGTTCGGCGCACACCCGGTAGCATTCGCCGCACATGTCCAGCTGGTTCGACAAGCTTCTCGAGGATCTCCAGCGCCGCCAGGAGGAGGCCGATGCCCGTCGCGAGGGCCGCCCCTTCGAGCGCCGCGAGCGAAACGTGACCCCGATCGACGAGGCGCGCCGCGGGCGCGGCAACGGCGCCGACGGCGACGGGCCGCGCGGGCCGGGCGGTCCCCCGCCGGCCGCCGAGCTGCCGTGGCGCCGCTGGCTCCTCATCGGCGGTGGCTTCGTCGGCCTCCTCTTCGTCCTCGGGCTGCTCGGGGGACTGGTGAACCTGGTCACCGACCTGATGTGGTACGACGCCCTCGAGCGGCGGGACGTGCTCACCACCCGTCTCTGGGCGCAGGTTGCGCTGTTCGGCATCGGGTTCGCGGCGATGCTCGTGCCGGCCCTGCTCAGCCCGTGGGTGGCGCGACGAATCGCGCCGCAGGCGCCCGTCCGCCAGCTGGGTGGGGTCGAGCTGCCGGACGCCTCGCGCATCATCGGCTTCGCCACCGCCGCGGTGGCCGTCCTGCTGGCGCTCGGTTCCGGCGCGGCCTGGAGCGGTGCCTGGGAGACGATCCTCCTGTTCGTCAACGGGGACCCCTGGGGGGTCGAGGATCCGACCCTCGGCCGCGACATCGGCTTCTACGTGTTCGACCTGCCGTTCTGGCGCTTCCTGCTCGGCTGGGCATCGACCACGCTCATCGTCGTGGGCCTCCTCACCGTCGCCACGTACGCCGTGCGGGCGCTGCGATGGCAGTTCCACCTCTCGGCGCCGGTCCGAGGCCACCTCTCGGTCATCGGCGCGCTGCTGCTCGGCGTGATCGCCGCGGGCTACCAGCTCGACATCGCCGAGCTGGCGTACTCGACCCGCTCGATCGGTGGATCGGTCCAGATGGCCGGCTACACCGACATGAACGCCCAGTACCCCGCCTTCATGATCCTGACCGGGGTCGCCATCGTCTCGGCCGTCCTGCTGCTGCTCAATACGTTCTTCCGCACCCTGTGGCTCCTGGTCCTCGCCGTCGGCGCATGGCTCATCCTGTCCGTCGTCGTCGGCGGGCTGTACCCGAGCTTCGTGCAGCGCATCCAGGTCGAGCCCAACGAGCTCACCGTGGAGCGGCCGTATCTGCGCAATCACCTCGAGTCCACGCGCGCCGCATTCGGACTGGACGAGGTGGAGGTGCGCCGCTTCACCGGCCAGCAGAGCCTGACCCGCGAGGTCTTCGACACCGACGAAGCCACGGTCAACAACCTGCGTCTGTGGGATTACCGACCGCTGCTCACCACCTTCGGGCAGCAGCAGATCCTGCGGCAGTACTACACCTTCACCGACATCGACATCGATCGCTACGAGATCGACGGCGAGCAGCGCCAGATCATGCTCTCGGGCCGCGAGCTGGACGTCGGCCGCCTGGCGGACCAGGCGCGCACGTGGACGAACGAGCGGCTCGTGTTCACCCACGGGTACGGCATCACCGCCGTCCCGGTGGACGCGGTCACGCCGCAGGGCCAGCCGGACTACCTCGTCAGCGGGCTGAACCCGGAGCCACGGCTGCCGGTCGCCGAGCCCCGGATCTACTTCGGCGAGGTGACCGACACGTACGTGGTGACCAACACCGATACCGCCGAGTTCGACTACCCGCTCGACGATCGCGAGGAGGACGGGGCCCGGACGGTGTGGGACGGCCCGACCGGCGTCGACATCGGCAACCCGCTCGCGCGGGCGCTGTTCGCCATGCGATTCGGCGACCTGAACCTCCTCATCAGCGACCAGCTCACCGGCGACTCCGAGATCCTGTTCCGGCGCCAGATCACCGAGCGGGTGCCCGAGATCGCGCCGTTCCTCTTCTACGACAACGACCCGTACCTCGTCTCGGCCGACGATCGCCTGGTCTGGATCTGGGATGCGTACACCGCCAGCAGCCGCTATCCGAACGCCCAGCGCCTCGCCGAGGGCCGCTTCGCGGGGGCCAACTACGTGCGCAACAGCGTAAAGGTCGTGATCGATGCCTACGACGGCACGGTGGACTTCTTCATCACCGACGAGTCCGATCCGATCATCGAGGCCTACGCCGACATCTTCCCGACCCTGTTCCGTCCGATCTCGGAGATGAGCCCGGCGCTGGAGGCGCACCTGCGCTACCCGGAGGACCTGTTCACCGTCGAGAACCTCGCGCTGCGGCTCTACCACCTGCCACCGACCGATGTGGGAGCCACCACCTTCTACAACCAGGAGGACCGGTGGGCGATCCCCGACGACCTGTCGACCGCCGGGCAGGCCTCGCCGATGGAGCCGTACTACGTCACGATGCGCATCCCCGGCGAGGACGAGCCGGAGTTCGTCCTCATCCAGCCGCTCGTCGCCGAGAGCCGGCCGAACATGATCGCGTGGTCCGCGGCGCGGATGGACCCCGGCTTCTACGGCGAGCGGATCGTGTTCCGCTTCCCGTCCGACACGACCACCCAGGGCCCGGTCCAGATCCAGTCACGGATCAACCAGAACGACACCATCAGCGAGCAGTTCACGCTGTGGACGAATGCCGGGTCGTCGGTGGTCCGCGGCAACCTGCTCGTCCTGCCCATCGGCGAGGACGCGATCCTCTACATCCAGCCGATCTTCCTCCAGGCGCAGGGTGCCCCGTTCCCGGAGTTCGTGCGGGTCATCATGGCCGACCAACGGAGGGTCGCCTTCGCCCGAACCGTGGAGGAGGGGCTGGCCCAGCTGCTCGGCGAGGCGGCTCCGCCGCCGCCCGAGGAGCCCGAGCCGGTCGACCCGGGTGAGAGCCCCGCCCCGTCCCCATCCCCCGAGCCGACCGATGACGGCACGGGCACCCCGCTGCCCGCTGACGTCGCAGGCCTCGTTGCGGAGGCGCAGCGACTGTACGACGAGGCGCAGACCGCCCTCCGTGCCGGTGACCTGGGCACATACCAGGATCGGATCGACGAGCTGGCCGACGTGCTCGAGGCGCTCGCCGAGCGGACCGAGGGTCCGTAGCTCCGCCGTGCGTCCCTAGACTGGGAGGCATGGAGGTCCTCGTCCTCGGCGGAGGCGGCCGGGAGCACGCGCTCGCGTGGTGGCTGGCCCGCGACCCCTCGGTTCGCCGTGTGCGGATCGCGCCGGGCAACGGCGGGACCGATGCGGTGGCCGAGACGGTGCCCGACCTCGACCCGACCGATCCCGGCGCGGTCGCCCGGCACGCGGCGCGGGAGCGCTACGACCTCGTGGTGATCGGTCCCGAGGCGCCCCTCGCGGCCGGGGTCGCGGACGAGCTCGCCGCGGCCCGGGTGCCGGCTTTCGGGCCGGGCCGTGCCGCGGCTCGCCTGGAGTCCAGCAAGGCATTCGCGAAGCGCCAGCTCGAGCGGGCGGGGGTGCCGGCGGCGGGGTCCGTCACCCTGGCCGACCTCGATGCGGCCCTCGCCCATGTCCGCGCCTCGGACCGGCCGCCGGTCGTGAAGGCCGACTGGCTGGCGGCGGGCAAGGGCGTGGTCGTCCCGGAGACGCACGAGGAGGCGGAGACGGCCGTCCGTGATCTGCTGGAAGCTGCCCCGGGAGGGCGGCTCGTCCTCGAGGAGCGCCTCGAAGGGCGCGAGGTGAGCGTCTTCGCGCTGGTCGCCGACCAGGTGGTCGTGCCGCTGGCCGCCGCCTGCGATTACAAGCGCCTGGGCGACGGCGACACGGGCCCGAACACCGGCGGCATGGGCGCCTACACGCCGGTGCCCTGGTACGGCTCGGACGCGATCGAGCGAGCGGCGGCGGACATCTTCGAGCCGATCGCGTGGCGGATGGCGCGCGACGGCTTCCCGTATCGGGGCGTGCTCTATGCCGGGTTGATGCTGACCGACCGGGGACCGATGGTGCTGGAGTTCAACGCCCGCTTCGGCGACCCCGAGGCTCAGGTCATCCTGCCCCTGCTCCACGGCGAGCCGGCCCGGGCTCTGCTCGGCGTGGCCGTGGCGGATCGCGGCCTGATGGAGGATGCGCTCGAGCAGCGCGCGGGAGCCGCGGTCGGGGTCGTGGTGGCATCGGCGGGCTACCCGGAGGCACCGCGGCCCGGGCGGCCTCTCCGCGGCGCGGATCCGGCCTCGGATTCGGACGCGGGCCCGGTCCTCGTCTTCCACGCCGGCACGCGCCGCGTGGACGGTGGCTGGGAGACGATCGGTGGCCGCGCGCTGACCGTGGTGGGCATCGGCGACCATCTCGGGTCGGCTCGCGACCACGCGTATCGCGCCGTCGCCGGGGTGGAGCTCGACGGCGGCCGGCATCGATCGGACATCGCGCTCCGTGAGCTCGTCGCGCCCTGACCGACGCTATCATCGACCGGCAGATGCCCACCGTTGCCGTCCTCTGCGGCTCCCGTTCCGACCTCCCGACCCTGAAGGGCTGCTTCGACGTCCTCGACTCCTATGGAATCGACTGGGAGGCGTCCGTCATCAGCGCCCATCGCCAGCCCGATGTGCTGCATGCGTACGTCGACGAGGCGGAAGCCGGCGGGGTCCGGCTCTTCATCGGCGCGGCCGGGCTCGCGGCACACCTGCCCGGCGTGCTGGCCAGCCTGACGGCGAAGCCGGTGATCGGGATCCCGCTCGACGGCGGCGCGCTGGGCGGGGCCGACGCCCTCTATGCGGTCGTGCAGATGCCACCCGGCGTGCCGGTGGCGACCGTGGCGCTCGGCAGCGCCGGGGCGAAGAACGCCGCCCACCTGGCGGCCCGGATCCTGTCGCTCGGGGACCCGGCCCTTGCCGAGCGGGTGGCCGCCTTCCGCGACGAGCAGGCCGGGAAGGCCGAGCTGCGGATCGACCCGCGCGCCTGAGAGGTGCACCGGCCGTGATCGACCGCTACGCGCTCCCGGAGCTGCGCGACCTGTTCGGCGAGCGCCGAAAGCTCGAGCTGTGGCTGCGGATCGAGCTGCTCGCCGTCGAGGCGCTGCGCAACGCCGGCGTGGTTCCCGACGCGGACTGGGAACGGATTCGGGCGGCGGCGGGCGAGGTCGATCCGGACCGCGCGCGAGAGATCGAGCGGGAATCGCAGCACGACGTGATCGCCTTCCTCCGATCGGTCACCGAGCGGCTCGGGCCGGAGGGGCGCTGGCTCCACTACGGGCTGACCAGCTCGGACGTGCTCGACACCGCCACGGCCGTCGTGCTGCGGGACGCGACGCGCGTCGTGGAGCGTGAGCTCGAGCGGCTGATCGAGGTCGTGCGGCGCCTCGCCCTCCAGCACCGCCACACGCCGATGGTCGGGCGCAGCCACGGCATCCACGCCGAGCCGATCACGTTCGGATTCAAGGCCGCCGGCTGGTTCGCGGAGCTGCGGCGCGATGCCGAGCGTCTCGCCCGGGCTCGCGACGGAGTGGCAGTCGGATCCATATCCGGCGCAGTGGGCTCCCACGCCAACGTCGGCGCCGAGGTCGAGCGGCATGTGCTCGACGGACTCGGACTCGCGGCCGATGCGGCACCCACCCAGGTGGTGAGCCGCGATCGTCACGCGGAGCTGATGACGGTGCTCGCCATCCTGGGTGGCACGCTCGAGCGTATCGCGATCGAGATCCGTCACCTCCAGCGCACGGAGGTCGGGGAGGCGTTCGAGCCGTTCGGCTCGGGACAGCAGGGGTCCAGCGCAATGCCGCACAAGCGCAACCCGATCCTGGCCGAGCGCGTGAGCGGCCTCGCCCGCCTGCTGCGCGCCGATGCGCTGGTGTCCCTCGAGAACATGGCGCTGTGGCACGAGCGCGACATCAGCCACAGCTCCGCGGAGCGCTTCATCTTCGAGCGCGGCATCGGCGTGGCGGCCTACGGCGTCCGCACCCTGGCCGATCTGCTCGACGGGCTCGAGGTCGACGCCGACCGCATGCGCACGAACCTGGACCAGCTGGGCGGCATGGTCTTCTCCGAGGCGCTGCTGCTGGCCATGGTGGCGAAGGGCGCCGACCGGCAGTCCGCCTACCGGCTCGTCCAGGCCGCAGCGAAGCGAGCGTGGAGCGGAGACACCGCATTCCGCCAGGCGCTTGCCGATGACCCGGAGGTCAGCGACTGGCTGTCCGCCGACGAGATCGACCGAGCCATGGACCTGGATCACCACCTCGAGGGCATCGCGGTCACGTACCGGGCGCTCGGGCTCGACGACTGAGCGTCCGACCGATGCGGCGCTGGTGGTCCGATGCCGTCGTCGCCGCGGATCTCGTGGCCGGCCGCGCCGGCCTGTGGCTTCCCGGCGCCCTGGCGTGGGTCCTGACCGTGGGCTGGCTCCCGCTGCTCGTCGCGGTCGGACGCGCCCCGACGGCCGCGGACCTGACCTTCCTCGGCGCGCGCCTGTACACCTCCGGCGCGTGGCCGTGGAATGCCGCGGTGGTCGCCGCCGGTGCGTTCGGGGTGACCGCGGCGGCCATCGGCCTGGTGGCCGTGGCCGAGGCGATCCTGGTGGCCCGCCGGCCCGGGCTCAGTTTCCGCACCGTCACGCGGGTGACGGCGATCGGGGTGGTGACCGCCGCGCCGGCGATCGCGGTGGTGATCGCGGGAGCGGCGGCTTTCGTCATCGTCGCCCTCGGCGAGTTCAATGCCCCCGGCGCCGGCGATCCGGTCTGGCGCGCGCTCTCGACGATCGCACCATTCGCGCTGCCGCTTGCCGCCGCCTGGGCGGGAGGCGCCGCCGCCCACGCGGTCGCGGTGCGTGAGGCCGCGCTCGGGCGCGCGGGGATCGGCGAGGCGCTGGCGGCGATCCCGCGCCGGCTGCGCGGAGCGGGCGCAGCGGGGGTGCTCGCGGCGACGAGCGGGTTCCTGGCGGCGCTCGCATCGGCCGTGGTCGCCGCCGTGCTGCTGAGGGTGCTGTGGGCACCGATCGAGGCGCGCCTGGCGGTGGACGGCCCGGACCTCGCGGTCGCCCCGCTGCTGGTAGGCTTCGTGGGAATCTGGCTCTGCCTGGTGCTCGGTGGGGGGGCGCTCCACGCCTGGGCATCGGTGACCTGGACGCGGGTCCTGGCGCCGGCCGGCCGGACCGGCGATGAAGCCCGATGGCGCAGCACAGGAGAGCCGCATCGGCCGTGAACCCGGACCTGACGATCGACACCGAGATCAACCTGGCCATCCGGCTCATCGTCGGCCTCGTCCTCGGCGCGATCATCGGCTTCGAGCGCGAGCTGCACCGGCAGCCCGCCGGCTTCCGGACCCACAGCCTCGTCTCCCTGGGTGCGGCCCTGTTCACGGTGGTGAGCGCCTTCGGGTTCGGCGGCGACCTCGTGGATCCGACCCGCATCGCCGCGCAGATCGTGTCGGGCATCGGCTTCATCGGTGCCGGCACGATCCTCCAGTACCGTGGCCACATCCGAGGTCTGACCACGGCCGCGAGCCTGTGGTCGGTTGCCGCCATCGGCACTGCCGCCGGCGCCGGCCTGTTCGTGGTGGCGACCGTTGGCACCATCCTGATCCTGGTCATCCTGTCGATCCTGGACCGCGTGGAGTCGATGGCCAGGAATCGGCTCAAGCTGCCGCCCGATGGCTTCGTGCTCCCCGGGGAGCGCGACGTGGAACCCGATGAACCCGATGAGGGAAAGAGCGAGGACTTGCCGTGACCCTGCTGACCACCGACCTTCCCGGCCTCGAGCTCGTGCACCGAGGCAAGGTGCGCGAGACGTACGAGGTCGACGAGCGCCACCTGCTGCTCGTCGCAACCGACCGCCTGTCGGCGTTCGACGTCGTCTTCGACCAGCCGATCCCGGACA
The DNA here is from genome assembly GCA_035463095.1 of Candidatus Angelobacter sp. GTDB lineage: Bacteria > Chloroflexota > Limnocylindria > QHBO01 > QHBO01 > JACDBZ01. Next base: position 52,044 of record DATHTR010000123.1, read on the forward strand.
AGGGCGCCGTTCTCACGCAGCTGTCCGCGTGGTGGTTCGAGCAGCTTGCGTCGCTCGGGCGATCGCACTTCGTCAGTGCCGATTCGGTCGACCTGCCCGAGCCGGCGCGCACGCCGGAGATGGTGCGCCGGTCGATGCTGGTGCGACGTGCCGAGCGCGTCGACGCCGAGTGCGTCGTGCGTGGGTACCTGGCCGGGTCCGGCTGGGCCGAGTACGGCCGCACGGGCGAGGTGTGTGGACATCCGCTGCCCGCCGGCCTGCGCGAGGCCGATCGGCTGCCGGAGCCGATCTTCACCCCGTCGACGAAGGCCGAGGTCGGCCATGACGAGAACATCACCCGCGACCAGCTTGCCGACTTCGTCGGCGCGGACCTGGCCCGGCAGCTCGAGGACCGCTCGATCGCCCTCTACCTGGAGGGCGCGCGGCGGGCGGAGTCGGTCGGCCTCATCCTGGCCGACACGAAGTTCGAGTTCGGCTGGATCGACGGCGAGCTGGCCGTGATCGACGAGGTCCTGACGCCGGACTCGTCGCGATTCTGGGATGCGGAGCGCTATGCCCCCGGGTCATCCCCGCAGAGCTTCGACAAGCAGTTCGTGCGCGACTTCGTGGCGAGCTCGGGCTGGAACAAGGAGCCCCCGGCGCCGACCCTGCCCGAGGAGGTGATCGTCGGGACGCGGGATCGCTACGTCGCGGCCTTCGAGCGGCTCACCGGGCGGCGCTGGGAGGCGTCGGCCTAGGTGCGCTGGCTGGCCGAGGTCCACGTGGCGCTGCGCCCCGGCATCGCCGACCCGGAGGGGCAGACCATTGGCTCCGCGCTGCGCTCGCTCGGCCATGCCTCGGTCAGCGAGGTTCGGAGCGGGAAGCTGATGCGGATCGCCTTCGAGGCCGGCACACCGGACGAGGCGGAGGCGGCGGTGGCTGACATGTGCCGCCGCCTGCTCGCCAACCCGGTGATGGAGAGCGCGACCTGGGACCTGCGTGCCGACGAGGAGCAGCAGGCCGCCGAAGGGGTGACGGGGTGACCCTCGTCGCCGCCCGCCCTCGGGTTGCGGTCGTGGTCTTTCCGGGCACCTGGAGCGAACGCGACTTCGCCCACGTCGCCACCGACGTCCTCGGGTGGGAGGCCAGGCTCGTCTGGCATCTCGAGCGCGAGCTCGGCCCGGCGGACGCCGTGGTGCTGCCCGGCGGCTTCGCCCACGGCGACCACCTGCGCACCGGCGCGATCGCGCGCTTCTCCCCGGTGATGGCCGCGGTCGAGCGGTTTGCCGCCGAGGGCGGCCCGGTCATCGGCTCGTGCAACGGGTTCCAGGTCCTCACCGAGGCCGGGATGCTGCCGGGAGCCCTCATGCGCAACGACCATCTCGAGTTCCGCTGCGACTGGCAGTGGCTTCGGGTCGAGCGACCGGCCCGCTGTCCGGCGTGGCTCGGAGCCCTCGACGATGGCGACGTCATCCGCCTGCCGATCAGCCACGGGGAGGGCCGGTACGTGGCCGACGCCGCGACGCTCGACGCGCTCGAGTCCGAGGGCCGGGTGGTGCTGCGCTACGCGGAGGCCTCCGGCGCGGTCTCCGCGGAAGCCAATCCGAACGGATCCGAGCGTGGCATCGCCGGCATCGTCAACGAGGGCGGGAACGTCCTGGGCCTCATGCCGCACCCCGAGCGCGCGGCCGAGGCCGAGGTCGGCGGGACGCACGGACTGGCCCTCTTCCGCTCGCTGGAACGGTGGCTGCAGGAGCGGCCGGCTGGCGCGGAGCGTCGGCTATGATCGGCGCCGACGCCTAGCACCGGCACAGGAGGGCGAACACCGCATGGACCACGACGACCGGGACCGGCGCGACTGGCCTGACGACGAACGGGCCGGGGATCCGCCCGAGCAGCCCGATCCGAGCATGTCGCCCGACGATTCGACCCGGCCGATGCCGATCGACGAGACGACTCCGGCCGGAGCGGCGAGCAGCGACGCGTGGGGTGGCGACGCTGCCGGTCCAGTCGACTCGGGCGACGATCCCGGCGGTGCCGACGGTTGGCGCAATCCCGAGCAGCCGGAGCGCGTGATCGAGGAGCACGACCGGCCGCTCGCCGCACCCGACGGCGATGCCGGGGCGCCGGCCGAGATCGAGAGCTGGCCCAGCAGTGAGCCCGTCGAGCCCGCGGCCGGCGCGTCCGCGCCGTGGCCCACCGAGCCGCCGCCGGCCGGCAGCGCATCCTCCGACGCCTGGCCGACGTCCGCACCGGAGCGCGGCGAGACGCCGCCGCCCGAGCCGGACTGGGGCTCGGCCACCGAGCCTTCGGCCACCGAGCCTTCGGCCACCGAGGCGGAGACCGCCGAGCCGGAGAGCACGGAGCCGCCCGCTGTGACGCCGAGCCCCGGATGGAGCGACGAGCGGGCACCGGAGGAGGTCGAGGCCTACCCGGCCGCCGCGGAGACGACCGAGACCGCACCGGCCACCGCGGCGCCGATGGCCGCCGCGACCGCCGCCCACGCCGTGCCCGACGCAGAGGGCGCGACAGGCGAGAGCACCCTGTGTCCGCGCTGCGGCACCGAGAACCGGCCGGGGCTGTCCTTCTGTCGAAGCTGTGGCCAGCGCCTCGTGGCCGCGGGCGTATCGAGCACCGTGGAGCGCCCAGGCACCCCGGAGGGCACGCAGGCCTGCCCGCGCTGCGGGACGCACAACCGCGCTGGCGTCGCGTTCTGCCAGAACTGCGGGGCGAACCTGCGAGGGACCGCCGAAGGCTACGTCCCGCCGGCCGCCGCGGACGAAGAGCAGGTTGCGCCGCGGCCGGCGCAGCGCGGGGCGATTCTCGGACCCGTCGTCCTGCTCGTCGGCCTGGCCGGCCTGGTGACGGGCTACCTCCTGCCGTTCCTGTACGGATCGCGCGACTCGCTGTTCGACCGAGCGTGGGGCGCCGACGGATACGGGGTTGCGTTCTGGAACGGGTATCCCGACGTGGGTGCCTCGCTCGCCGATCAGGCGTACTTCGGCCTCGCCGGCCCGATCCCGCTGTTCGGCCTCCTGCTCGTGGTCCTCGCCGTCGCTGGCTTCATGCGCGCCACGCCGGGCCCGGCACAGTCGATCGGCCTGGTGCTCGCGCTGCTGTGGAGCATCGGCCTGATCGTGCTGTTCGTGATGGTCGAGCTGCTGGCGAACTGGAGCGGGGATCTGGTCGGCATGCTCCGCGACCTCACGCCAGCCGGGATCATCTTCTTCCTGGCGAGCCTCATCGTGCTCATCGGGACGCTCACCCGCTTCAGTCGGGGCTGAGCCGATGGCGCGCTACTGCGGCAGCTGCGGGACCGAGGTCGACGACGGCGCGGTCTTCTGCCCGACCTGCGGGCAGCCGATCGAGGACGGCGAGGCCACCGAGCTGCCGGCCGCGCCCGCGTGGCCCGACCCGGCGGAGAGCGACCTGGAGCCGGCGGCGCCCGCCGTCCCCCACGCGCCGGGCGCGCCCGATCGCGATCCGTGGGCAGTCGCCTCGGCCACCCACGACGAAGGGGCACGCTCCGAGCCCCGGGATGAGCCCGCGCCTGCCGTCGAGGCAGCTCCGACGCGCGTCGAGCCGCGACCGGCGCCCCCCGATCCGGAGTCCCAGCCCGGTCCGGAGGCCGCGCTCAGCGGTGGCGATCGGGGTGCGCCGGCCGCGCGGCGGGACGCGCCGCCACCGGCGCAGAAGGACGAGGGTGGGCGGGGCACCGGCATCGATCTGCCGATCACGATGCCCGTCACCCTGTCCGGCTGGCTCATCGGCGCCGGGTCGGCCGTGGCCGCCCTGGGAATCGTCCTCGTTCTGCTGACCAGCCGGATCAACATCATCGACCTGCTCCTGCTGCTCGCGCTCGCTGGGATCGCGGCCACCGTCTTCCTCGCCACGAGACTGCCGGGCGTGCCGCAGCTGCGGCTCATCACCCTCGTCGTCGTGCTCGTCGCCTTCGGGGTGGCCCTCGATCGTCTCGGGTTCAGGGCGGGCGGGATCGGCGAGCTCCTGCTGTTCCTCGGGACGGCGGCCGCAGCCATCGGCGCCGTGCTCGTGGAGCTCGGCAAGGACCAGCCGCTCGGACCGCAGCGCTGACCGGATGACCCTCGCCCCGCCGCCGCCCGCCGAGGAACGCCACGGGCTGACCGAGGCCGAGTACGAGCTCGTGGTCGAGGCCCTCGGGCGGCCTCCCAATCCGGTCGAGCTCGGGATGTTCGGGGCGATGTGGTCGGAGCACTGTGCGTACAAGCACTCGCGACCGCTGCTGGGGCGGCTCCCGCGCGACGGGGAACGGGTGCTGGTCGGGCCGGGCGAGAACGCGGGCGCGGTCGACATCGGCGATGGCCTGGCCGTCGTGTTCAAGGTCGAGTCACACAACCATCCGTCGGCCGTCGAGCCCTACCAGGGCGCGGCCACCGGCGTGGGCGGCATCATCCGCGACATCTTCACCATGGGCGCTCGGCCGATCGCGCTCCTCAACTCCCTGCGCTTCGGGCCGCTGGACGCGGATGCGGAGACCGATGCGGTGACGGCCGCGCGGAATCGGTACCTGATGGGCGGCGTGGTCGGCGGGATCGCGGGCTACGGCAACTGCATCGGCATCCCGGACGTCGGCGGCGAGGTCGTCTTCGATCCCTCCTACTCGGGCAACCCGCTCGTGAACGCCATGTGCGTGGGAATCGCGCGGCACGACCAGATCACGCTGGCCCGCGCGGCGGGCGCCGGGAACGTGCTGCTGCTCGTCGGCGCCTCCACCGGGCGCGACGGGATCCAGGGCGCGTCGTTCGCGTCCGCGAACCTCAACGAAGGGAGCGAGGAGCGGCGGCCGGCGGTGCAGGTCGGCAACCCGTTCCTCGAGAAGTTGCTCATGGAGGCGTGCCTCGAGCTCGCCGCGACCGATGCCGTGGTCGCCATGCAGGACCTCGGCGCGGCCGGGCTGACGTGCGCGCTGGCCGAGCTGACGGCGCGGGGCGGCGTGGGCGCCGAGGTGGATCTCGACGCCGTTCCGCGCCGCGAGGGCGGCATGAGCCCCTACGAGGTGCTCCTGTCGGAGTCGCAGGAGCGCATGCTGCTCGTCGTGCCCCCCGACCGGGTGGACGCGGTGCGGGCCGTGTTCGATCGCTACGAGCTCGCGGCCGCCCCCATCGGCCGCATCATCGACGAGCCGATCATCCGCGCTTCGTCGGGCGGCAGCCTCGTCTGCCGGGTCCCCGGGCGCGCATTGGCCGATGACGCCCCCCGCTACGAGATCCGGGGCCGTGCCCCCGTTCCGGGCGAGGCCGCCGCACTCGATGCCCTCGCTGCGTCCCCGCCGGATGCGGCCATCCTGCTGGAGCTGCTCGGCAGCCCGAACGCGCGCGACCGGCGGCCGATCTGGCGCCGGTACGACCACATGAACGGCACGAACACCCTGGTCGGGCCCGGACGCGGCGACGCGGCGCTGCTGCGGATCAAGGGCACGCAGCGCGCCCTGGCGCTGGCGATCGACGGTCCGGCGCCGGCCCGGCTCGGCGCCCTCGACCCGTACCTCGCCGGCGCGTCGGCCGTGCTGGACGGGGCGATGAACGTCGCGGTGAGCGGCGCGGTCCCGGTCGGCATCACCGACTGTCTGAACTTCGGCTCCCCGGAGACCCGGCTCGGGGCGTGGCAGCTGGAGCGGGCGATCGACGGCATCGCCGCCGCCTGCGCCGCGCTCGGGGTCCCGGTGGTGTCCGGCAACGTGAGCCTCTACAACGAGACGCCGGCCGGGCCGATCCTGCCGACGCCCGTTGTCGGGACCGTCGGGCTGCTGGAGGATCGCAGCACGGCCGTGCCCATGACCTGGACCGAGGGCGACGAGCTGTGGTTGCTCGGCGAACCCGGGGACGACGCTGCGTCGCTCGCCGGGTCGGAGCTGGCCTGGCGACGCGGTCGGCGCGGCGGGGAGCCGGCGCTCGACCTCGCCCTGGGCGCCCGCGTGGTGCGCCTGCTGGCCGACCTTGCACCGGCAGGTGCGATCAACGGGGCGCACGATCTCTCGACCGGTGGGCTCGGCGTCGGGCTGGCGCGTCTGGCGATCGCCTCCCGCGTCGGCGCCGAGGTCACGCTGCACACCCAGCGGCCGACCGCCGCGCTCTTCGGGGAGCGGGCCGGGCGCGCCGTGATCGCCGTCGCGCCCGCTCGGGCGGGGCAGCTGGCCGGAATGGCCGGCGATGCCGGCGTTCCGGCGCGGCGAATCGGTCGGGTCCGGGGCGAGAGGCTCGTCATCCGCACCGATGCCGGGACGATCGACGTCGAGCTCGACGGGCTCGACGCGGCATGGGGGACCCCGATCTAGGAACCCTTCGGCCGGTCTCGGCTCGCGCCGCGTTCCATCGAGGCGATGATCGGGTCCTCCTCGTCGAGCCGGCGGCGGGCGGCGCGCACCGCGCGGCGGCGGAGGATCCGCTCGGCCTCGGCTGCCGCAGTGGCGGCCTCCGCCCGCGCCGCCTCCCGCCACCGTCGGCGAGCGAGGACGCCGAGCGCTACGGCGATCACCGCCAGGAGCGCGGCCAGCCAGGCCGCCGTCACGCGGGTCGAGGCGAGTACCAGCTCGTCGGCGATCATCGCCGCCTCGAGGCCCGGGTCCGCCGGAGGATCCGACCCGACGGGTACCGGGAGTCCCGGCGAGGCGAGCCTCGGCTCCGGCTCCTGGGGCCGAGTGCCGGGCGATGCGGTGGTCGCCGGTCGGCCCCCCGGCGCGGCGTGTGGGGTCCGGTGTCGATCGGTGTCAGATCCCGCGTCCGGCGCCCGCGCCGGCGTCGAGCCCTCGCGAGATGGCAACAGCGAACCCGTGGCCGCGGCTGTGACGTCGTCTCCGCCACCGTTCCCGCCGTCGCCGGCCGGCGTCTCAGCGGGGGCCGCGGGCGGTTCCTGCGAAGCGCCGGGCGGCAATGGGGCCGCGCCGTGCGCGCGGCCGCCACCGCCGCCGGGGCCACCGGGCGGCTCGGCTCCGGAGGTTGGCGTCGGTGAGGTCGAGGGCGTCGGCTGAGGGCTCACGGCCGGCCCCGATCCGGGCTCGCTGGTGACGCTGAGCGTCGGCCCGGACAGGACGGCGTCGCCACCGCGCTCGGCCGTGGCCCGGAACCGGGTGGGCCACGAGCCGGCCGGCAGCCGCACCGACACCTCCCACGTGCCGGATGTCGCAGTCCCGGCGACGCGGTGCATCGGCTCCGTGCGACCGGCAACCTCCGCGATCACGGCCAGCGCAGCGAAGCGGCCGACGTAGCCGACCTGCAGCCGGAATGCCGTTTCGGGCGTGCCGGAGGTCGGGCTCGTCGAGGCTCCGGTCAGCACGTTCGAAGCCCCGGACGCGACCGGCGGCGCTGCCATGAGCGCCGCAAGGATCGCGAGGACGACGAGGCCGCGGGACATCAGCCGGATGCCTCCCGCGCCCTCGCGGCGCGGCGCCGGGTCCGCCGCGGCTCGGCAATCGGGGTCGGAGCGGTGGCCGCCTCGACCTCGAGGTGGGGCAGGCCGTCGCGCGCGCGCTCGTGGAGCCGGTAGACCTCTTCGAGGCCGTCCGGAGGCACGTCCGCGGCGTAGATCTCGCAGAACACGTCGACGACGCGCGGGTCGAACTGGGTTCCGGCGTGCTGCCTCAGCTCGGCGAGCGCCTCCTCGTGGCTGAGGGCGCCGCTGTACGGCCGGTCATGAATCATGGCGTGGTACGCGTCGGCGACGGCCACGATGCGCGCCCCGAGCGGGATCTCGTTCCCCCGCAGGCCGTGCGGGTAGCCGGCTCCGTTGAAGTGCTCGTGGTGATGGAGGACGACCGGGATCGCCTCCCGCAGGCTGGACGCCTGCTCGAGGATCACCTGCCCGATGCGAGGATGCTCCCCGATGGCCTGCCACTCCGCATCGGACAGGCTGGACGGCTTGTCGAGGATGTCCTCCGGGACCGCGATCTTTCCGAGGTCGTGGAGCAGGGATGCGATCCGGATACGCTCGATCTCGTCGGCGGGAAGGCCCATCTCCAGTCCGATGCCGGTCGCGAGCGACGCGATCATGTCCGAGGGCCGGCCACGATGATGCGGCTGCGGTGCCAGCACCGATGCCAGCGCTCGGGTTGCCGTATCGCTCGCCCAGCGACCGATGGCCGTTGCCCGCGCCCGCCGGTCGGCGGAGATCGGGGCGCGCCGGACGGGCGCCTCCTCGTCGAGCTCGCGGAACAGGTAGGTCCGGTTCCGACCGAGCGACTTTGCGGCGTACATCGCCGCGTCGGCCCGGTCGACGACCATGTCGAGCTGAAGCTCGGATCCGTGCCCGCCCGCGATCCCGGCGCTGATGGTGACCTGGACGGCGTGGTCCTCGGAGATGCGCAACGGCTCGGCCATGACCAGTGCCCGGAGCTCCTCCGCCAGCCCGACCGCATCCTCGGGACGGGTCTCCGGCAGGATCAGCATGAACTCCTCGCCGCCGTAGCGACCGAAGGTGTCCGAGGCGCGGATCGATCCCTGCAGCAGGCCGGCCACCTGGCGGAGCACCACGTCGCCGGACTTGTGGCCGTAGGTGTCGTTGATCGGCTTGAATCGGTCGATGTCGATGAACGCGACGCTCAGCGGCTTCGCATGACGCGCGGCTCGCTCCACTTCGGCGGAGAGCACGGTGAGCAGCGTCTCGCGGTTGGCAACGCCCGTCAGCCGATCGTGCGTGGCTCGCGCCTCGGTCTGCAGGAACGCGCCGCTGGCCGCGTTATAGGCGCGCGCCAGGCGTCGTTCGGCGGGCAGGCCGCTCACCGGCAGCGTCATCGGCTCGTCGGCCTCCAGCGTCAGCTCCAGGGCCCGGGCGATGTGGTTCAACCGCCATCCCATGTAGCTCCAGGCGAGCAGGGCCATGGTCGTCATGCCCGCCGCAGTGGCCACGCCGAGGATGACGGCGAACAGCGGGCGCTGCTCGGGCGTGGCGTGGGCTGACAGGGCAATGCCGATCGTCACCAGGGCGGCGACCGCCACGGGGGCCAGGAATCCGATGGCACGGACGAGGGTCAGCACGAGCCGAAGCATGGCGCCGAGAGGTACCGTCCGACCATGGGTCGATCGTCACGGCGTGCGCTCTGTCACCGCTGCCTCGCGGCCGACTTGGCCGCGAGTGCGGAGCGGTGCAGTACCACGCCGGTACTGTCGGCGAGGCACCGGGACCGATGCGCGACGCCGGTGCCCCGGCGCCCGCCACGCCACGTATGATGGGCCCGTGCCCGGCCAGCGCCGATCCCCCTGAACCGCCGCGTGCGACCCTCGATTCCGCTGCACGCCGCCGCCGGCCACGCCCTGCCCGTCTACGAACCGCACGGTCCCCGCGAGGAGTGCGGCGTGGTCGGGATCTGGGCACCGGGCGCTCCGGTTGCGCGGCTGGCCTACGTCGGCCTCCATGCGCTCCAGCACCGCGGCCAGGAATCGGCCGGCATCGCCGTCAGCCGCACGTCGGGGCTCGACCTGCATAAGCGGCTCGGGCTGGTGAGCGCGGTCTTCGACGAGGAGACGCTGGACCGGCTGGAGGGCACCGATCACCGTGACGGCCCGCCTCTCGCCGCCATCGGTCACACGCGATACAGCACGACCGGGTCGAACACGCTCCCGAACGTCCAGCCGGTGTACGCCCAGACCGATCGGGGCGAGCTGATGCTCGGGCACAACGGAAACCTGACGAATGCCCGCTGGCTCCGCGACGAGCTGGCGGAGCAGGGCGTGGAGTTCGCGTCGGCCTCCGACACCGAGGTGCTGGCCAAGCTCATCGCGCACGCACCGGGCCGGACCTGGGAGCAGCGCGTCGATCACGCCTTCCACCGCGCGACCGGCGCATTCACCTTCACCATGCTCACCGGCGACGCGCTGGTCGTGGCACGCGATCCGATCGGCTTCCGGCCGCTGGCCCTCGGGCGGCTGCCCGCCGGCGGCTGGGCCGTGGCCTCGGAGAGCGCCGCACTCGACGCCATGGGCGCGCCGTTCGTGCGTGACGTCGAGGCGGGCGAGGTGCTCGTCATCGATGCCGAGGGCGTGCACTCCCATCGGTCAGCGCTCGCCTCGGACGACCGGGAGCGGCTGTGTGTGTTCGAGTACGTCTACCTCGCCCGCCCGGACAGCGTGATCGGGGGCCGGCTGCTGTACGAGGCGCGCCTCGAGATGGGCCGGCAGCTGGCCCGCGAGCAGCCGGCCGAGGCCGACCTCGTCATCGCCGTGCCGGACTCCGCCATTCCGGCCGCCATCGGCTACGCGGAAGCGGCGGGCCTGCCGTACCGCGAAGGGCTCATCAAGTCGCGGTACGTGGGACGGACCTTCATCCAGCCCGCCCAGCGCGGTCGCGAGGAGGCCGTGCGCCTGAAGTTCAACCCCCTGCCGGAGCTCCTTGCCGGGAAGCGGGTGGTCGTGGTCGACGACTCCATCGTGCGCGGCACCACCACCGGGCCGATCGTCGAGATGCTGCGCCGCGCCGGCGCCGCCGAGGTGCACGTCCGCATCCACTCGCCGCAGATGCAGCACCCGTGCTACATGGGCGTCGACACCGGTCGTCGCGACGAGCTCATCGCCGCCAGCCACACGCTGGACCAGATCCGCGCCGCCATTGGCGCCGACTCGCTGGGCTACCTCTCGAAGGAGGGCCTGCTGGCCGCGGTCGGCGGACGCACCGGTGCCCGCTGTACCGCGTGCTTCGACGGGATCTACCCGACCGACGTCCCGCTCGAGCTCGACAAGCTCGCCATGGAGCGTCGCTGAGCCGATGACGCGCACGTATCGCGAGGCCGGCGTCGACGTCGATGAGGCGGAGCGCGCGGTCGAGCGGATCGGACGCGCGGCGGCATCGACCCACACGCCGGCGGTCCTGGGCGGGATCGGCGGGTTCGCGGGGCTCTTCCGCTTCGATCCGTCGGTGTACCCCGACCCCGTGCTGGTCAGCAGCACCGATGGCGTCGGCACGAAGCTCAAGGTCGCCATCGGGCTCGGGCGGCACGACACCATCGGCGTCGACCTGGTGAACGCCTGCGTCAACGATCTCGCCGTCACCGGCGCCGACCCCCTCTTCTTCCTGGACTACCTGGCCGTCGGATCGCTGCGGGCCGAGGTCGTGGAGGAGATCGTCGCCGGCGTGGCGGCCGGATGCGCGGCGGCAGGCATCCCGCTGATCGGCGGCGAGACGGCCGAGATGCCCGACCTGTACCGCGGCGACGACTACGACCTCGCCGGCTTCGTGGTCGGCGTGGCGGCTCGCGCCGACCTCATCGACGGGTCGCGGGTGCGGGCCGGCGACGCCGTGATCGGCCTCCCGTCGACCGGCATGCACACCAACGGCTACTCCCTCGCGCGCCGGATCCTGCCCGAGGACACATGGCGCCGGCCGATGCCCGACGGCGACCGCACGATCGGGGACGCGCTGCTGGCCCCGCACCGCTCCTACGTCGACCAGGTCCGCGCCATCCGCAGCTCGCTGCGGGACCGGGGTCAGGACATCGGTGCCATCGCGCACATCACCGGCGGCGGCTGGGAGGGCAATGTGCCGCGCACGCTGCCCGATGGTCTGGGCGTCGAGATCGACACCGGCTCGTGGCCGGTCCCGCCGATCTTCAGCCTGCTCCAGCACCGCGGCGACATCGCCGACGCCGAGATGGTCCGCACCTTCAACGTCGGAATCGGCATGACGGTCGTCGTGCCGGCGGACGGTGCGGAGGGGGCGCTGGCGGTGGTCGACGACGCGTGCCGCGTCGGCCGGGTGGTCGAGGTGGCCGTCGGCGAGCCCCGCGTCCGCTTCGACTGAGCCGTGGCCCGCCGCCGGCTCGGCGTCCTCGTCTCGGGTCGAGGCTCGAACCTGGAGGCGCTGCTGGGCGCGGGACTGGAGGTCGCGCTCGTGGTGAGCAACCGCCCGGAGGTGCGGGCGCTCGACGTCGCTCGTGCCCACCAGGTCGAGGCTCGGGTCCTGCGACGCGCCGACTTCCCGGACGCCGACTCCCGCGACCAGGCGATCGGCACCGCGCTGCGACAGGCGGATGTCGGCCTGGCGGTTCTGGCCGGCTACGACCAGCTCCTGCGGCCGGCGTACTTCACGGCGTTCGGGGGCCGCACCATCAACATCCATCCGAGCCTGCTTCCCGCCCACGGAGGACGCGGCATGATCGGGGCAGCGGTGCATCGGGCGGTCCTGGCGGCCGGGGACCGCGTGACCGGCGCGTCGGTCCACGAGGTCACTCCCGAGCTCGACGCCGGCCCGGTGCTCGCCCGAGCCGAGGTGCCCGTGGAGCCGGGGGACGATGTCCCCAGCCTGGCAGCCCGCGTCCTGGTGGCGGAGCACCGCCTGCTGGTCGACTCCGTGCGACGGCTGCTGGCCGACCTCGAGACGGCCCGGGACGCGTCCGGCGCCTCCTGACCGGCGATCGGTCGATCGGCACGTCGCGTGCTAGGATGCCCCCTGGCGCGCACACGCCGCCATTCCGCGCGCGACCTGACCGCGCGCTTCCGCAGGAGAGGCCAAGGCACGTAGATGGACGCGATTCTCGAACCGATCGGGCAGTTCTGGGAGGGGTTCCTGAACAACCCGATCGTCCAGCTGGCCAGCCAGCTGATCGTGATCTACGTCGTGCTCCTGTGGCTGGGGACGGCATACTGGGCCTTCCGCGACATGCAGGCCCGGACCGAGAACCCGATCCTGCCGTACTTCGCCGCCGCCCTCATCATCTTCTTCACGCCGCTGCTCTTCATGTTCGCGGTGGTGCTGTACCTCATCGTCCGTCCGCGCGAGACCCTCGCCGAGGTGTACGAGCGCTCGCTCGCCGAGGAGAGCCTCCTGGCCGAGGTCGAGAAGAACGAGCTGTGCCCGGTCTGCCGCGACCGCGTCGACGCCGACTGGCTCGTCTGCCCGAACTGCCGCACCCGGCTCCACCGGGTCTGCCCTTCCTGCAACCGGCTGGCAGAGCCGACCTGGCCGCTGTGCGCATATTGCGGCCGCGAGTTCGAGCGCAGCCCTCGCGCCGCCCGCACCCGGGCGCGCGCGGAGGAGCCGGCGGCCGAGCGTGAGGAGCCGGCGGCCGCGTCGGCGTCCGACGCCACGGCCGAGCACGGTCGGCTGCGCGGCGCCACCAACTCCTGACCAACCGCACGGTGGACGACGCGGGCCGCGACCGGCCCGGCCTGCCGGCCGGCCCTCATCCCACCGTCGGGCCCGGATCGGAGCGTCTGCCTCGCTGGCCCGGTCCTGTCCTCATCGTCCTCGGCGCCCTCTTGGCCCTGGGCTCACTGGGAGCCGCCGGTCTCGTCGAGCGCGAACAGCTCGTGCTGCAGGATCGGTCGCTGCTGCTGTGGGCGCTCGTCATGGGCGGCCTGCTCTTCGTGGCGGGCCTCGTCTATGCCGCGCTGCGGCAGCTGCGAATCCGCCGCCACCTGCCGCCAGAGCGCTATCGGGGCCCCGGCGTGCTCCTGCTCCTCGTCATGGTCCTCGTCGCGGCCGGCATCCTGACCACGCCGTTCGGGGCCGATGCCGCCGCCCTGCTCACCGGCGACGGCGAGCTCTCGCTGGCAGGTGCGTTCGTGCTGCTCGTCTCGACCCAGGCAGCCCTGCTCGCGGTGAGCTGGCTCTTCGTGTTCCGGCCGCGCGCGCTGGCCGGATGGCCGTCATGGAGCGGTCCGAACCCTGGTGCGGCGCTCCTCGCCGGATTGAAGTGGGGCCTGCTGGCGTGGGTCGGCGCGACGGCCGCGGCAGCGATCGTGGCGCTCGCGCTGGAGCAGCTCGGCATCAGCGCCGATCCCCAGGCGGCGGAGCGTGCGCTCCAGAACATCGATCCGTGGCTGGCGGTCCTGGCCGTGGTCATCCTGGCGCCGATCGCCGAGGAGCTGTTCTTCCGCGGCGTCGTCTTCAACGCCTGGCTGCGCGAGGCTGGACCGCGCGTCGCGTACGTCGGCTCGTCGCTGCTGTTCGCCGTGATCCACCTGTCGCTGGCCGCGGTCGTTCCGATCTTCCTGCTCGGCCTCGCGCTGGCCTGGATCTACCGCCGCACCGGGAACCTGCTGGCGCCGATCGCGATGCACGCGACGGTGAACGGGATCTCGGTCGGGCTTGCTCTGCTCATCCGGTTCGAGATCGTTCCGATCCCGGTCTGATAAGGCCGCAGTAATCCGGCGGTGAGCCGCGGAATCCCACTATCTCGCCATGACCGCGAGCGGCCTGCCGATCCCCATCCATCCGCGTCGTCCGCGCTCAGGCACGGCCGCCGATCGCCTGGAGCAGCTCGGGGCCGAGTCCTGCGACGACGAGACGCTCCTGGCTGCGCTGGTCGGCGGCACCAGCGGCATGCCGGTTGCCCGGCGGCTGCTCGACCGGCTCGGGGCACTGGACCGAGTCGTTCGCGCCCACCCGGCCGAGCTGCGCGTTGCCGGCGTGAGCCGCACCGCCGCGCTGCGCGTGGCCGCCAGCACGGAGATCGGTCGCCGAGCCGCCTGGTCGGCGATGAGCGACCCGTGGCTCATCCGCACACCTGCCGACGCGGCCGAGCCGCTGGTCGATGCGATGGGCTCGCTCGAGCGCGAGGAGCTCCGCGTCCTGCTGCTGGATACGAAGAACGTGGTCATCGGCCGGCGGACCGTCTACCGCGGGAACCTCGCCGGATCCTCCGTCCGGGTGGGCGAGGTGTACCGCGACGCAGTGCGGGCGTGCGCGGCGGCCGTTCTCGTCGTCCACAACCATCCATCCGGTGACCCATCGCCCTCCGGGGAGGATCTGCGCATCACCGGCGAGCTGACCGAGGCGGGACGGCTGCTCGACATCGAGTTGCTCGACCACCTCGTGATCGGGCGCGGACGGTGGACGAGCCTGCGCTCGATGGGCGCCCTCGATCAGCCGCGGACGATGCGGTAGAGCGTGCCGGCCAGATCGGCCAGGTACAGCTCACCGCCGGCATCCTCGCCGAACGCGCTGATGGCGGCGTCGGTGTCGAGCAGGATGCGAGGCGCGGTCAGCTCCGCCACGTCGGAACGCACGCCGAAGATCGTCCCGGCGCAGTAATCGCCGAACAGGTACCAGCCGGCGAGCCCGTCGATGGCGTCGCCGCGGTACACGTAGCCGCCGGTCACCGAGCAGCCGAGGTCGCGACCGTACTCGGTCACCGGTCCGATGAAGCCGTCGTCGGCGCACGCGGCATCGGCATAGCAGCGCGAGCCCTCCATGACGTTCCAGCCGAGGTTGCCGCCCGCGTCGGCGACAGGGTCGACGCGGTTGATCTCCTCGAGCGCGCTCTGCCCGACGTCGGCGATCCACAGGTCACCCGTCTGCCGGTCGAAGCTGAATCGCCACGGGTTCCTGAGGCCGTGGAACAGGACCTCCGGCGCGGCCCCCGGCGCATCCACATCGATCCGCAGGATCGTGCCGAGCAGAGTGCCAGGGTCCTGCGCGTTCCCGAGTGGGTCCCCACCGGCGCCGCCGTCACCGAGCCCCAGGTGGAGCAGCCCGTCCGGCCCGAAGGCGACCTGGCCGCCGTTGTGATTCGAGAACGGCTGGTCGACGCGGAGGAGCACCTCCTCGGAGCCGGGATCGAGCTGCGGCCCATCGGTCGAGGAGGCCGTGAACCGGCTGAGGACCGTCCGCCCCTGCCGGTCGGTGTAGTGGACGAACGCGGCCGGCTCGTCGGGCCAGGCGGGATGCAGTGCCAGGCCGAGCAGGCCCTGCTCGGCCTGGCCCAGCACGCGATCGCTGATGTCGAGCGCCGTCCGCACCGATCCGTCGTCCGGGTCGACCGTCACCACGCGGCCGGCCCGCTCGTTGACGAGCAACCTGCCGTCCGGCATGGCTGCCACGCTGATCGGGGCATCGAGTCCGCCGGCCACCGTTTCGAGCCCGATGGGCGCGGGATCATCGGCAATGGGCGGTTCGGAGGCGTCACCCGCCGGGGACTCCCGGGTGGCCGATGGCGTCGGCGTCGGCGTCGGCGTGACATCAGGCGACGCCGTCCGCGCCGGGGTCGGCGCGACGGAGACGCTCGGCGTCGGATCATCGGGTGGCGTGCCACATGCAGCCATGGCGAGGGCCATGAGCACCGTGAGCAGCAGCCGGCCGGCCTTCATCGGCTCCATTGTGGCCCGATCGTGTAGCGTTGCGCCACAGCCATGACGACCACGAGAGCCAGCCTGCGGCGGGCCGTCGCGTCGGTCACCGAGCGTCCGGAGCCGGGACCCGGCGTGGTCGGGACCCGTCGCAGCATCATCATCGAGCGCATCCAGCCCGAGCTGGACGGCGGCCGCTACCCGGTGAAGCGGGTGGTGGGTGACCAGCTGCTCGTCAGCGCCGACATCTTCGCCGATGGTCACGACCTGCTCGACGCGGCGCTCCTCCTTCGGGCGGACGACGAGGAGACCTGGCGCGAGGCGCCGATGCGCCCGATCGACAACGACCGCTGGTCGGGCCACATCGAGCTGACGCGGAACCGCTGGCACCGCTACGCGATCGAAGCCTGGCGCGACGCATTCGCGAGCTGGCGCGACGGCATCGTCAAGAAGCTCGCGGCCGGCGTGGCCGTCCCGGTCGAGATCGAGGAGGGACGGATCCTGCTCACCGCCGCACTGGCCCGGGCCGAGTCGGCCGGCGCGACCGACGATGCCCGTCTCATCGGCGATTGCGTGGCGGCCCTCCGCCGCGCCCGTTCGGAGTCGACCCGCGCCGCCGCGCTGACCGGCGAGGAGCTGCTGGCGGCCATGCGCCGTCATCCCGATCGCGGCCACGCGACGCGCTCGCCGGAGCTGCCGCTCGTGGTCGATCGGGAGCGTGCCCGCTTCGGTGCCTGGTACGAGCTCTTCCCCCGCTCCCAGGGCCGCGACCCCCAGCGACCGACGGCGACCACCTTCGCCGAGGCCGAGTGGCGCCTCCCGCAGATCGCGGGCATGGGCTTCGACGTCGTCTACCTGCCGCCGATCCATCCCATCGGCCGCACGAACCGGAAGGGGAGGAACAACACGCTCGACGCCGGCCCGGACGACGTGGGCTCGCCGTACGCCATCGGGTCGGCCGAGGGAGGGCACGACGCGGTGGCGCCGGAGCTGGGCGGCCTCGAGCAGTTCCTCCGCTTCCGCGAGGCGGTCGAGGCGCACGGGATGGAGCTGGCGCTCGACATCGCCATCCAGGCCTCGCCGGACCACCCGTACGTGACGAAGCATCCCGAGTGGTTCCGCCACTCGCCCGACGGCTCGATCAAGTACGCCGAGAACCCGCCGAAGAAGTACCAGGACATCTACCCGGTCTACTTCGAGGGTGACGACCACGCGGGGCGCGAGGCGCTCTGGCAGGAGTGGAAGCGGGTCTTCACGGCCTGGATCGACCGCGGCGTGAAGATCTTCCGGGTGGACAACCCGCACACGAAGCCGATCCCGTTCTGGGCGTGGCTGATCGCTGAGCTGCAGCGGGAGCACCCCGAGGTCATCTTCCTGTCGGAGGCGTTCACGAAGCCGAAGATGATGCGACAGCTGGCCAAGATCGGCTTCACCCAGAGCTACACGTACTTCACCTGGCGCGAGTCGGCGGCCGAGCTGCGGGAGTATTTCACCGAGCTCACGCAGTCGGAGATGCGCGAATTCTTCCGCGGCAATCTGTTCGCGAACACGCCGGACATCAACCCGCACCATCTCGATGCCGGACGGCCGGCCTTCGTCATTCGCAGCGTGCTGGCGGCCACGCTGTCGAGCTCGTACGGCATCTACTCCGGCTGGGAGCTGTGCGAAGCGGCGCGGCTCGGCGAGCGCGAGGAGTACCTCGACAGCGAGAAGTACGAGATACGAGCGCGGAACTGGGATGCGCCGGGGAACATCAAGCTGCTCATCGGCGAGCTCAACCGGATCCGTCACGAGCGGCCGGCCATGAAGCGCTACGACAATCTGCGGTTCGAGAACCTCACCGGCCAGCGGACGCTCTTCTATCGCAAGGCGCTGCCGGTCGGCAAGCTGGATCCGTTGACCGGCCAGCCACATCGCTGGCGGGACCCGGTGTACGTGGCGGTGAACACCGACCCGACGACCGCCGAGCATGCGATCCTGCACCCGGATCTGCCGGCGGTCGGCATCGGCTGGGACGAGCCGTATCGGCTCACCGACCTGCTGACCGGGCAGACCTCGCGCGAGGTGGGGGCCGACCTGCATCTGCACCTGGATCCCGCCCTCGAGCCGTTCCGCATCTTCACCATCGCGCCGCTCGATCGCTGAGCGCCGCCCGCCGCACCGGTGACGACACGTTGACCAGCCCAGCCAGCCACGACCCGTCCGAGGGGCCGATGCCCCGGACCGATGTCCGCGCGCCGCAGCTGCTGCGCGACGACCCGCACTGGTACAAGGACGCGATCATCTATCAGCTCCACGTGAAGGCCTTCGCCGACTCGAGCGGCGACGGCATGGGGGACTTCGCGGGGCTCACCGAGAGGCTCGACTACATCGCCGATCTCGGCGTCACGGCCATCTGGCTCCTGCCGTTCTATCCGTCACCGCTCAAGGACGACGGGTACGACATCGCCGAGTACACCAAGGTCCATCCCGACTACGGGACGCTGCGCGACTTCCGGACCTTCGTGCGCGAGGCGCATCGGCGCGGGCTGCGGGTCATCACCGAGCTCGTCGTGAATCACACCTCCGACCAGCACCCGTGGTTCGCCGAGGCCCGGTCCAGCCGCCGCAATCCGAAGCGGGACTGGTACGTATGGAGCGACACCGACCAGAAGTACACCGACGCGCGGATCATCTTCACCGACACCGAGACGAGCAACTGGACCTGGGACCAGGAGTCGCAGCAGTACTACTGGCATCGCTTCTTCAGCCACCAGCCCGACCTCAACTACGACAACCCGCAGGTCATCCGGGCCGTGATGCGGGTCATGCGCTTCTGGCTCGACCTCGGGGTGGACGGGCTGCGGCTCGACGCCGTGCCGTACCTGGTCGAGCGGGAGGGCACGATCTGCGAGAACCTGCCCGAGACCCACGAGGTTCTCCGGAAGCTGCGCGCCCACCTCGACGAGCGCTACGACGGACGGATGCTCCTGGCCGAGGCGAACCAGTGGCCGCCGGACGTCCTGCCCTACTTCGGCACGGACGAGGAGCCGGAATGCCACATGGCCTTCCACTTCCCGCTCATGCCCCGGATCTGGATCTCGCTGCGACGGGAGGATCGCTACCCGATCGTCGAGATCATGGGCCAGACGCCTGAGATCCGCGACGAGAGCCAGTGGGCGCTCTTCCTGCGCAACCACGACGAGCTGACGCTCGAGATGGTGACCGACGAGGAGCGCGACTTCATGTACACCGAGTACGCGAAGGACGCGCGGATGCGGATCAACGTCGGCATCCGCCGCCGCCTCGCACCGCTGGTCGACAACTCGCGACGGCGCATCGAGCTGCTCAACTCGCTCCTGTTCAGCATGCCCGGCACGCCGGTCGTGTACTACGGCGACGAGATCGGGATGGGCGACAACGTCTACCTCGGCGACCGCAACGGCGTGCGCACCCCGATGCAATGGACCGGCGACCGCAACGCCGGGTTCTCGCGGGCCGATGTCCACGCGCTCTACGCGCCGCTGGTGGCCGATCCGGTGTACGGCTACCAGGCGGTCAACGTCGAGTCCCAGGAACGCGTGCCCGGCTCCCTGCTGAACTGGATGAAGCGCCTCATCCGGGTCCGTCGCGCGCACCCGGTGTTCGGGCGCGGGTCGCTGGAGTTCCTCCACCCGGAGAACCGGCGCGTGCTGGCGTACCTGCGCGAGCACGACGGCGTGACCATCCTGTGCGTCGCGAACCTGTCGCGCTTCGCACAGTACGTGGAGCTCGACCTGTCGCGCTTCAACGGCCGCGTGCCGATCGAGCTCATCGGCCGGGTCCACTTCCCACCGATCGGCGAGCTGCCGTACCTGCTCACCCTGGGACCGCACGACTTCTTCTGGTTCGAGCTCACGTCTGCCGATGGGTGACGCGGCAGTCCGGCGCCTGACCCCGCCGCCCGGCCGCCAGGTCCGCGGGGCGGGTGCCTGGCGCCACCGGGCGCCGCGGCGCTGCCAGCTACCCGCCGGGCGGGTGGCATCCGGCGAATCGGCACCGAGGCCGGTCACCGCGCCCGATGTGGACCCGGGGCCTGCATCTCTGGCGGCTTCGCCGCCCGCGACCGTGCCACCCACCCGCCCACCGCGGGCGGTGGCGAGCTCCGCGGCCTGATGCACGCCTTCTCGCGCGAGTGGCTGGTCGAGCAGCGCTGGTTCCGATCGAAGGGCAGGCCGATCGCGACCGTGACCGACGCCGACCGGGCACCGATCGGCGCAGCCGCCGCCGAGCTCCGCGTGCTCGAGGTCGCGTTCGCCGATGGCGGTCAGCCCGATCTCTACGTCGTCCTGGCCGTCGATGGACGCGACCCCGAGGACGGAGAAGGAGCGTGGGCCGCGCTCGTGCGCCTGATCGCCGATGGCGCCGAGGTCCGTGCCGGGTCTGGCCGCTTCTTCGGCTCGCCCACGCCTGCTCTGGCTGACCTGCTGCCATCGGCGCACGAGGTAGGGCCGACGCTCAGCGAGCGGAGGCTGCGGGTCGAGCAGTCGAACACGTCGGTCGTGCTCGGCGAGCGGCTCATCCTCAAGCTGTTCCGTCTCCTCGAGCCCGGCGCGAACCCGGACCTCGAGGTGGGATCCTTCCTCACCGAGGCGGGCTTCGCGGATACACCCCCGATGGCCGGAAGCATCACCTGGCGCCGGAGCGGAGGGGAGCCGGCAGCCGTCGCGATGCTCCAGGGCCTCGTGCCGTCACGGGGCGACGCGTGGACCGTCCTGCTCGAGCTCCTGAGAACCGATCCCGAGGAGGCGACCCGGCAGGCCGCCCACATCGGCCGGCTCACGGCCGCCATGCATCGCGCCCTGGCCTCGCATCCGGACCATCCCGACTTCCCGGCTCGCCCGGCGACGGTCGCCGAGGCGGCCGCCTGGCGCGCATCCGCGGAAGGGCAGCTCGCGCAGGCCGTCACGGCGGTGCGCGACGCGGAGCACGATCGGCTGGTGGGGATCGCCCCCGCCATTCGCGCCCGCTTCGCCGATACCTTCGGAGCCGCGACCGGCGAGGCGCGCGTCAGCCGCATCCACGGCGACTACCACCTGGGCCAGATCCTGGCGCGCACCGACGGTGGCTACAGCGTCATCGACTTCGAGGGGGAGCCGGCGCGACCGCTGGCGGAGCGTCGCGCCCCGTCGTCGCCGCTCCGCGACGTCGCCGGCCTGCTCCGCAGCCTGGACTATGCCGCGCGGATGGTGGCACGGGATGCCGCGCTCGATGACGAGGCATGGCTGCGCGCCGGCCGGGCCGCGTTCCTCGGCGCCTACGGCGGGATCGGCGCAGACGAGCAGGGACTTCTCGACGCGTTCGAGCTCGAGAAGGCGTGCTACGAGGTTCGCTACGAGGCGAGCAACCGGCCCGGCTGGCTGTGGCTGCCCCTCGCGGCGGTCGAGCGGCTCGCCCGATCGTGATCGGCCCTATGCTGCACGCTTCATCCACGAGGACCGAATGGCGCTGAGAGTCTGGCGCGGCGATCCCTATCCGCTCGGCGCGACCTGGGACGGCTCGGGCGTGAACTTCGCGATCTTCAGCGAGCACGCCGAAGCCGTCGACCTGTGCCTGTTCGCCGCCGACGGCAGCGAGGAACGCGTGCGCCTGACCGAGCACACCGACCTCGTCTGGCACTGCTACCTGCCCGATGCGCGACCCGGACAGCGCTACGGCTACCGGGTCCACGGACCCTACGATCCCGGCAACGGGCACCGGTTCAACCCGAACAAGCTGCTCATCGACCCCTACGCCAAGCGGTTCGACGGCACGATCAGCTGGGACGACGCGCTGTTCGGCTACCGCATCGGCGCCACCGACGACGACCTCGAGCCGGACGAGCGGGACAGCGCCGGGTTCGTGCCGAAGTCGGTGGTGGTGAACCAGGCGTTCGTGTGGGGCGGCGACGCGCCGCCGCGCATCCCGCTCGATCGGTCGCTGATCTACGAGGTCCATGTCAAGGGCTTCACGCAGCTCCATCCCGACGTCCCCGAGGAGCTGCGCGGCACGTACGCCGGCATGGGATCGGCCGCCGCCATCGACTACCTGACCAATCTCGGCATCACTGCCGTCGAGCTGCTGCCGGTCCACCAGCACGTCAACGACCGCCATCTCGTCGAGCGCGGCCTGAGCAACTACTGGGGCTACAACACGATCGGCTTCTTCGCGCCCGACGTCCGCTACTCGGCCACCGGCGAGCCGGTGAGCGAGTTCAAGACGCTGGTGAAGCGCTTCCACGACGCGGGCGTCGAGGTCATCCTCGACGTCGTCTACAACCACACCGGCGAGGGCAACCACCTCGGGCCGACGGTGAGCTTCCGGGGGGTCGACAACGCGGCCTACTACCGCCTGAGCCCCGAGGACCGCCGCTACTACGTCGACTACACCGGCACCGGCAACACGCTCAACGCCATGAGCCCTCGCGTCCTGCAGCTGATCATGGATTCGCTGCGCTACTGGGTCACCGAGATGCACGTCGACGGCTTCCGCTTCGACCTTGCCTCGGCCCTGGCGCGCGAGATGTACGACGTGGACAAGCTCGGCAGCTTCTTCGACATCATCCACCAGGACCCGATCATCAGCCAGGTCAAGCTCATCGCCGAGCCATGGGACGTCGGGCCCGGCGGCTACCAGGTCGGGAACTTCCCGGTCGGCTGGGCCGAGTGGAACGGCAAGTACCGCGACAGCGTGCGACGGTTCTGGAAGGGCATCGGCGGCCAGGCGGCCGAGCTCGGCTATCGGCTCAGTGGGAGCTCGGACCTGTATGCGGGCTCGGGCCGCATGCCGCACGCGAGCATCAACTTCGTCACCGCCCACGATGGGTTCACGCTCAACGACCTCGTCAGCTACGAGTCCAAGCACAACGAGGCGAACGGAGAGGACAACCGGGACGGCGACAACAACAACGAGAGCATGAACTTCGGGGTGGAGGGAGAGACGGACGAAGAGGGCGTCATCGAGATCCGCGAGCGCCAGAAGCGGAACTTCCTCGCCACCCTGCTGCTCTCCCAGGGGGTGCCGATGCTCCTCGGGGGCGACGAGATCGGGCGGACCCAGCAGGGCAACAACAACGGGTACGCGCAGGACAACGAGATCAGCTGGTTCAGCTGGGACCTCAAGCGCCGCGACCGACAGCTGCTTGCCTTCACTCGATCCCTGATCCGACTCTTCCACCAGCACCCGGTCCTGCGCCGCCGCCGATTCTTCCAGGGACGCCAGATTCGCGGCTCGCGGGTCAAGGACCTGACCTGGTTCGGGCCCGATGGCGTGGAGATGACCGACGAGCAGTGGCAGGCGCCCGGGGTTCGCACGCTGGGCGTCCAGTACGCCGGCGATGCGATCGAGGAGCGCGGTCCGCGCGGCGAGCGCATCGCCGACGACACCCTTCTCGTGATCCTCAACGCCGACGACAGGCCGATCGCCTTCACCCTCCCGAACCACGAGGTCGCCAAGCGCTGGGAGGTGATCTTCGACACGGTTCACCCGACGTTCACCGCGGCCCACGGCGAGTTCGACGGGGGATCGGTCTACCGCGTGGCGGAGCGCTCGGTGGTGTGTCTGCGCCGCCTGCCGCGGGTCCGTCGCACATCGAGCGGCTGACCGGCACGGGACCTGCGAGGAGCGGGTCGTGACCATCCCCCGAGCCACCTACCGCGTGCAGCTGCACGCCGGCTTCACGTTCGACGACGCGGCGGCGATCGTCCCGTACCTGGGCCGCCTCGGCATCAGCCACCTCTACACCTCGCCGATCCTGCAGGCTGCGCCCGGATCGATGCACGGCTACGACGTGATCGATCATTCGCGCGTCAACGTCGAGCTGGGCGGCCACGACGGCCTCGACCGACTGGCCGATGCGCTGCGCGCGCACGGCATGGGGCTCGTCCTCGACGTGGTGCCGAACCACATGGCCATCGTCGAGGGCAACCGATGGTGGTGGGACGTGCTCGAGCACGGTCCATCCTCCCGCTACGCCGGGCACTTCGACGTCGACTGGGATCCGCCCGAGGCTCGCCTGCGCAACGTCATCCTGCTGCCGATCCTGGCCGACCACTACGGACGCGTGCTCGAGGCGGGGGACATCCGGCTCGCGCGCCGTGCGGGCCGGCTGACGGTCGAGGTCGCCGATCGGTCGCTGCCCGTCGATCCACGCTCCGCCGGCCCGCTGGTCGCCGACGCCGCCGCGGCGGCAGCGTCGGACGAGCTGGGGTTCATCGGGACCGCGCTCGCGGAGCTGCCGCCCTCGACGGCGTCCGATCCCGCGGACCTGGGGCGGCGACAGCGGGACGCCGACGTGCTCGGCGCACGCCTCGACGAGCTCAGCGCCGACCCGGACCTCGCTCGCGCCCTCGATGCCACGATCCGGGCGGCGAACGCGGACCATGACCGGCTGGACGCGCTGCTGGAGGAGCAGAACTACCGCCTCGCCCTGTGGCGCTCCGCCTCTCGCGACCTGGGCTATCGGCGCTTCTTCGACATCGACGAGCTCATCGGGCTGCGCATGGAGGAGGAGGCGGTCTTCCGCGACACGCATGCCCTCGTGCTGGAGTGGCTCGCCTCCGGGCGGGTGGACGGGGTCCGGATCGACCACCCTGACGGCCTGCGCGACCCCGCCGGCTACTTCCGCCGGCTTCGCGACGCCGCGCCGGAGGCGTGGATCGTGGCCGAGAAGATCCTCGAGGCCAATGAGCCGCTTCCGGCCGACTGGCCGATCGACGGCACGACCGGCTACCGCTTCGCGAACCTGGCGACGGGGGTCCTGGTCGATCCGGCCGGCCAGCCCGAGCTGGACCGGCTCTGGGCCGAGCATGCAGACGCAGGACCGGACTGGGAGGAGATCGTGACCGGGGCGCGCGCGGAGGTGCTGTCCAACGTCCTCGGATCCGACGTGAACCGCCTGACGGACCTGTTCCTGGCGGTGTGCGAGGCGAATCGTCGCTACCGAGACTTCACGCGGCACGAGCTTCACCACGCCCTCCGCGAGGTCGCCGCCGCGCTGCCGGTCTACCGGACCTACCTTCGTGCGCGGGACCGGTACCGTCCGGCGCGCGACCTGGAGCTCATCGACGCCGCGGTGGCGACGGCCACCGAGCGGCGGGCGGACCTCGACCCGGACCTGTTCGCCTTCCTCGGACGAATCCTTCGGCTCGACGAGCCGGGCCGCCTCGCCGGCGAGCTGGCGATGCGCTTCCAGCAGCTCACGCCGGCGGCGATGGCCAAGGGGGTGGAGGACACCGCCTTCTACCGCCACCACCGGCTCATCGCCCTCAACGAGGTTGGCGGCGATCCGGGCCGCTTCGGCACGAGCGTTCCCGCGTTCCACGAGGCGATGGCATCGCTGCAGGCGCACTGGCCGAACGCGATGCTCGCCCTGTCGACGCACGATACGAAGCGCAGCGCCGATGTCCGAGCCCGCCTCGCACTGCTCGCCGTCGACCCGGCCGGCTGGGGCGACGCCGTGACGCGACTCGAGGCCGCGGCGGCCCCGCATCGCGCCGGACCCGACCTGCCCGCCGACGCCGATTGCTACCTCTTCTTCCAGGCCGTGGTCGGCGCCTGGCCGATCGACGCCGAACGTGCCGCGACCTACCTCGCCAAGGCGACCCACGAGGCCAAGCTGCGCACGTCGTGGACCGATCCGGATCCGGAGTACGACGCGGCCGTCGACCGATTCGTGCGCGGAGCGCTCGGCGAGCCCGCCTTCGTGGACGCGGTCGAGGACGTGGTCGCCGCACTGGTTCCGGCGTCCCGCCGGGCTGCCCTCGTGCAGGTGGCCCTCGAGCTCACCGCCCCCGGCGTGCCGGACAGCTACCAGGGCAGCGAGCTGTGGGAGCTGGCGCTCGTCGACCCGGACAACCGGCGGCCGGTCGACTTCGATGAGCGCTCGCGCACGCTGGCCGACGTCGAGACCTGCTCTGCCACCGATGCCTGGGCGCGCGCGGATGATGGGCTGCCGAAGCTGTGGCTGCTCCATCGGCTCCTGGACCTGCGCCGGCGCCGGCCCGAGGCGTTCGACGGTGACTATCGCCCGTTGCCCGTCGCCGACGGGACGCTCGGGTTCTCGCGCGGCGACGCGGTCGTCGTGCTGGCCGGCATCCGGCCGCCGGTCGCCGGGTCGGTGGTCGAGCTGCCCGCTGGGCAGTGGCGAGATCTCGACGGACGAACATGGACGGCAGCCGTGCCAGTGGCTGAGCTCCTGGCTCCGCTCGGGGTGTCCGTCCTGGAGCGCGCGTCGTGACCGGGGCGCGCATCCGCGTCTGGGCGCCCCGACCCGACCGCGTGGATCTGGTGGTCGGCGGCGAGCGCCGGGCGATGGAGCCGGAGGACGGCGGCTGGTGGGCGTCCGCGGATGTGCTTCCGGCCGGGACGGACTACGCCTTCAGCCTGGACGGAGGCCCGTCGCGACCGGACCCACGATCACCGTGGCAGCCGCACGGCATCCACGGACCGTCCCGCACGGTCGACCACGCCGCGTTCGACTGGACGGATGCCGGGTGGGACGCCCCGCCGCTGGCCGATGCCGTCATCTACGAGGCACATGTCGGCACCTTCTCCCCGGAGGGCACGTTCGACGGAGCCATCAGCCGGCTCGACGCGATCGTCGATCTCGGCGTCACCCATCTCGAGCTCATGCCGGTGGCCGAGTTCGGCGGTGCTCGCGGCTGGGGGTACGACGGCGTCGACCTGTTCGCGCCGCACGACGCGTACGGCGGGCCGGACGGCCTGAAACGACTGGTGGACGCGGCTCACTCGCGCGGCCTGGCCGTGCTGATCGACGTCGTGTACAACCACCTCGGCCCGGCGGGCAACTACCTGTCCGAGTTCGGTCCGTACTTCAGCACGAAGTACGCCACGCCGTGGGGAGCTGCCGTGAACTTCGACGAGGCCGGGAGCCACGAGGTGCGACGCTTCGTGGTCGACCACGCGCTCCACTGGCTGCGCGACTACCACGCCGACGGCCTGCGCATCGACGCCATGCAGGCGATCCTCGACATGAGCGCGATCCACATCGGCGAGGAGATCGCGACCGCGGTGCACGGCCTCGGCGAGGCGCTGGGCCGCCGGCTGGTCGTCACCGCCGAGTCCGATCTCAACGACCCGCGGCTCGTCCGCCCGCCCCGCGTCGGCGGCTACGGCATGGATGCCGTCTGGGCCGATGACGTCCACCACGCCCTGCACGCCGCCCTGACCGGCGAGACGGCCGGATACTACGCCGACTTCGCCGCGCCCGATGCGCTGCCGCGCTCGCTGCACGACCCGTATCTCTATGCGGGGAACTACGCGCCGTCCCGGGATCGCCGCCACGGCCGGCCTGCCGGCGAGCTGCCCGGCGACCGGTTCGTCGCCTGCCTCCAGAATCACGACCAGGTCGGCAACCGCGCGCTCGGGGACCGCATCGGGCAGATCGCGTCCCCCGGCCGCGCCCGGATCGGAGCCGCGCTGCTGCTCATCGGCCCGTACGTGCCGCTCCTGTTCGCCGGAGAGGAATGGAGCGCGTCCACCCCGTTCCTGTACTTCACCGACCACGCTGATCCGGAGCTCCGCCGCGCGGTCCGCGATGGCCGGCGTCGGGAGTTCGCCCACTTCGGCTGGGATCCCGAGTCGGTCCCGGATCCGCAGGACCCTGCCACGTTCGCCGCATCCGTCCTCGACTGGGCGGAACGCGATCGCGAGCCGCACGCCGGGTTGCTGCGCTGGTACCGGGAGCTCATCGCCGTTCGCCGCGAGCTGCCCGAGCTGCGGGATGGGGATCGGTCCGCCGTCCGCGTCACCGGCGACGCCACCAGCCTGCTCCAGGTGGTGCGCGGTCGCGTTCGGATCGCCGCCAACCTCGGGCCCGAGCCGGCGGAGGTGGCGATCACCGGCCAGGTCCGGCTTGCCTGGCCGGCCGATGTGCTGTCGGATCGCGGGCTTCTCCTGCCGCCCGATGGCGTCATCATCACGGTCGGATGACCGAGCCGATCGTCGCGACCGAGTACACCGACGCCTTCCGCCGCCGACGAGCCGTCTCCCCCGAGGCGCGCGCGTCGGTCCTGGCCGCAATGGGCCTCGCCGAGGGCGAGGAGGTCCCGAACGCGCCGCATGCGGCCGTCGTGTCGCGGGGGGCGGCGCTCCCCGCGCCCGGCGAGCTGATCCTCGAGGATGGCACCGCTCTCGGCCGGCTCGCGGCGTTGCCGCCGGACTGCCCGTACGGCTACCACCACCTCCACCGGGACGATGGGATCGATCAGCTGCTGATCGCGGGGCCCCGTGGCTGCCATCTGCCGGCCGGTCTGCGCGAGTGGGGCTGGTCGCTGCAGCTCGCTGCCACCCGCTCCCAGCACAGCTGGGGGATCGGCGACCTCGACGACCTCCGCAGGCTGGCATCGTGGTCCGCCGGCCGTGGCGCGGGCTTCGTGTCGGTCAGCCCGCTCGGGGCGCCGAACCCCGGTCCATCCCCTGAGCCGAGCCCGTATTACCCGAGCACGCGTCGGTTCGGGAGCCTGCTTCACGTTGCCATCGACCCGATCGCGGTCGAGCGTCCTCGTGTCGGCATCTCGGACCTCGCGCAGCGTGCGCATGCCCTGAACGCGGAACGGCGAATCGAGCGCGACACGGCCCTGGCCCTGAAGATGGCGGCGCTGGAGCGCCTCTGGGCCGATGGCGCGGCAGACGACCCGCGGTTCCATGCCTGGCGCGCCGAGCAGGGCGCGCCGCTCGAGCGCTGGGCGACGTTCGCGGTCCTCACCGAGCGTCACGGCCCGGGGTGGCAGGGGTGGCCGGGCGAGGTCCGCTCGCCGCGCGGACGGGCCGTGGCCGATGCCGCGGCCTCCGCCCGCGACCGGGTCGCGTTCCACGCCTGGGTCCAGTGGTGGTTCGACCGCCAGCTGGCCGCCGCATCCGAGCCTCTGCGCCGGCTGGCCGACATGCCGGTCGGCGTCGATCCGGGCGGCTTCGACGCGTGGGACTGGCAGGAGCACCTGGCCATCGGCGCCTCGGTCGGAGCGCCACCGGATCGGTTCAACACCGCGGGCCAGGACTGGGGTCTGCCGCCGTTCATCCCGCATCGGCTGCGCGAGGCGCACTACCGGCCGTTCATCGACACCATACGCGCCCAGCTCAGACACGCCGGCGGCCTGCGCATCGACCACGTGCTCGGCCTCTTCCGCCAATGGTGGGTGCCCGGGACCCTGGGTCCGGGGAACGGCGCCTACGTCCAGCAGCCGACCGATGAGCTGCTGGCCATCGTCGCGCTCGAGTCGCACCGTGCGCGGGCAGTGATCGTCGGCGAGGATCTGGGGACGGTGCCGCGCGGCGTGCGGGCAGAGCTGCGCCGCCGACGCCTGCTCTCGACGCGGCTCGTGCTCTTCGAGCGCGTGCCGCCATCACGCTATCCGCGTCAGGCGCTGGCGGCGGTCACGACCCACGACCTGCCGACGATCGCCGGGGCGCTGTCGGGCCGCGACCTCGAGGACCAGCGCGCGGCCGGCATCGAGGCCGATCCGGAGAGCCTCGCGCTGCTGCGTGGCCGGCTCCTCGCCGCGGCCGCCGTCCCGGATGCGACCTCCCGCGCGGTCTCGCTGGGAGTGCATCGAGCGCTCGCCGCTTCCGCCTCCGTCCTGGTGGCTGCCACGCTCGAGGACGCGCTCGGGGTCGAGGAGCGGGTCAACCAGCCCGGAACGGTTGCCCCGCAGCGGGACAACTGGAACCTGGCGTTGCCCCGGTCGCTGGAGGACGTCGCCACCGACCCGGCCGTCGCCGATCTCGCGGCCGCGCTCCGTCGCTGACCCATCCGGCGGGCATGGTCAGCGTGAACGAGCATCGTGCGCGACGAGGCGCGCTGGTGAGTCTGATCGGCGGAGAACGATCGGCGCGATCGGCTCGCGTCGAAGCTCAGGCGGGACGCAGGATCACGCCGGCGAGCGGCGGAAGCGTCAATGTCGCCGACGCGGGCTGCCCGTGCCACGCCTCCTCGAACGCCTCCACCCCGCCCAGGTTGCCGACGTTCGAGCCGCCGTAGTGCTCCGAGTCGGAATTGAGCGCCTCGACCCAGCGACCGGCCAGCGGAAGGCCCAGCCGGTAGTCCGACCGCGGGATCGGCGTGAGGTTGAGCAGCACCACGCACGTGTCCCCCTCGCCGCGGCGGATCCAGGAGTACACGCTGCCCTCGACATCGGAGGCATCGATCCAGGCGAAGCCATCGGGCTCGTGATCGGCGGCCCACAGCGCGGGCATCTCCCGGTACGTCCGTCCGAGGTCCTCGACGAAGCGGGCCATGCCGCCGTGCATCGGCTCCGCGAGCAGGTGCCAGGGGAGCGCGCGATCGTGCGACCACTCCTCCCACATCCCGAGCTCGGCGCCCATGAACAGCAGCTTCTTCCCGGGCTGGCCCCACATGTTCACCATGAGCGCCCGGAGATTGGCGAAGCGCTGCCAGTCGTCGCCGGGCATCTTGCGCAGCAGCGACCCCTTGCCGTGCACCACCTCGTCGTGGGACAGCGGCAGCACGAAGTGCTCGGTGTCCTTGTACAGGGCGCGGAAGGTGAGCTTGTCGTGGTGGAAGCGCCGATGGACCGGGTCCTCGCTGAAGTACTTCAGCGTGTCGTGCATCCAGCCCATGTCCCACTTGAAGCCGAAGCCGATGCCGCCCAGGTACGTCGGCCGGGTGATGCCCGGGAAGGCGGTCGACTCCTCGGCGATGGTCACGACACCCGGGAATCGTGCATAGACCCGCTCGTTCGTCTCGCGCAGGAACGCCATCGCCTCGAGGTTCTCGCGTCCCCCGTGGACGTTCGGGGTCCACTCGCCGGCCTTGCGGCTGTAATCGAGGTAGAGCATCGAGGCCACCGCGTCGACCCGCAGCCCGTCGATGTGGTAGCGATCGAGCCAGAACAGCGCGTTCGACACGAGGAAGTTGCGCACCTCGGGCCGGCCGAAGTCGAAGATGAGCGTGCCCCAGTCCGGGTGCTCGCCACGAGAGGGGTCGGCGTGCTCGTACAGCGGCGTGCCGTCGAAGCGGCGCAGGGCGAAGTCGTCGGTCGGGAAGTGGGCCGGCACCCAGTCGACGATGACCCCGATGTGGGCGTTGTGAAGGATGTCGACCATGGCCGCGAAGTCGTCGGGCGATCCGAATCGCGCGGTCGGGGCGAAATAGCCGGTGACCTGGTAGCCCCACGAGCCGTCGAACGGGTGCTCGGCCACGGGCATGAGCTCGACGTGGGTGAAGCCGAAGCGGCGGCAGTGCTCGACCAGCTTCTCGGCCGCCTGCCGGTAGCCGAGCCACGAGCCATCGTCGTTGCGCATCCAGGAGCCGAGGTGGACCTCGTAGGTCGCCATCGGTGACCGATATGCATCGCGCGACGCGCGCTCGGTCATCCAGGCGTCGTCGGTCCATGCGAAGGCCGATGGATCCCAGACCCGCGACGCCGTCTCGGGTCGGACCTGCATGGCGAACGCGAACGGATCGGCCTTGAGGCGCAGCGTGCCATCCCGCCCGAGCACCTCGAACTTGTAGAGCTCGCCGGGCCCGATGTCGGGGACGAACAGCTCCCACACGCCCGAGGCGCCCATGGAGCGCATCGGAAGCAGGCGCCCATCCCAGCGGTCGAAGTCGCCGACGATGCGGACGCTCCGCGCGTTCGGCGCCCAGACCGCGAAGCTCACGCCCTCCGCGCCCTCGTGGGTGCGCGGGTGCGCGCCGAGGATGTCGTACAGCCGCTCGTGGGTTCCCTCGCCGATGAGGTGGAGGTCGACCTCGCCGAGGGAGGGCCCGAAGCGGTACGGATCCTCGCGCTCCCAGGTGTTGCCGTCGGAAAAGGTGAAGCGCACGCGGTAGCGGAACTGGCCTGGCGCCAGGTCGTTGACGAGGCCGGCCCACAGGCCGTCGCCGAGCGCCTCCATGGGCTGGAGGCCGCCGTTCGGCGCGACGAGGGCAGCCTCGGAGGCGTCGGGGTGAAAGGCGCGGACCACCGTGCCGCCGACTGCCGGGTGGGCGCCGAGGACCGCGTGCGGGTCGTGGTGCTCGCCGCGCGCGAGGCGATCGAGCTCGGCGTCGGGCGGTCGCAGATCTGGAAAGCTCATCGGTCGAACCATACGCCGATGATCACCGCACATTCCGTGCGAGGCGAACCTCGAGGCGAAGATCGAGCGCCAGGTCGGCGCCGGGAGCGAGGAGCACCGGGGCGTCCGGCTCGCCGTGCGCCAGGCGTCGCAGCGGGTCCGGGCCGTGGGTCTGCGGCTCGACCGCCACCGCGCCCAGGTCGGCGGGGCTGGCGAGCGCGACGTTCAGCGCGCCGGCCGCCGTCGCCGCCGTGAGCGTCGCCTCGATCCCGAGCCCGGGCCACGCGATGACGACCTCCGGGCGGCGGAGGCCGGTCCACGTCGCATCGAGGTCGCGCGTCGGCCGGGCACGAGTGGACAGGTCGAGCCCGCCGGCGACGGGCTCCGGGTCAGCGGGTGAGTCAGTGTTCGCGCGGTAGGCCGCTCGAGCCGGGATCGCGACCTCGAGCGGCGCGACGAACCACGGATGGAGGCCGAGGCCGGCCGGCATCGGCGCGTCGGCACGATTCGTGAGCCGGTACCCCAGCGTCACTGCCGCGCTCCCCACGGTCGCGTTCAGCGCTACCCCGAACGGCCACGGCCAGGCCGGGTCGTCCACCTCGACCGAGAGCCGTCCCAGCCCGGCGATCTGCCACGGGACATCGGACACGAGGCCATGGATCGCCGATCCGTCCGGGAAGTTCGCCGCGAGGTCCACGCGGCGACCGGCGACCCGGTGAGATCCGGCACGCGCGCGGTTGCACCACGGCGCCATCGGGTAGGCGCCCCAGAAGAACCCCTCGGACGCGTGGATCCGGGGGTGCGGCGGCGTGCGGAGCAGGTCGTGACCGAATGCCCGGATCCGATGCAGTCGCCCACCGAGCGCGGGCAGCAGCTCGACGACGAGGTCGCCGCTGCCCAGCGTGACGAGATCAGGGGCGGTCACCGGCCCAGCTCCCCCGGGGGCGTCCAGCGCACCGGCGCGTCAGCGTCGCGGTCGACGACGTACCAGCCGTCGGCCTCGACCGGATGCCACGGCCCCACCGTGCCGTCCGGCCAGGTGATTCGCACCTCCGCTCGGCTCGCCTCCCCGATCCCGACGTGGATCGGGCCGAGCTGGCCGGAGACGTGGCCGCCGCCGACCGTGCGCTCGACGATCCACGTTCGGTCGCCGGCGCGCACCTCGACCCAGGCGCCGACCGCGTCGCGGTTCGCGTCGGGCTGGCGAGGCCGGACAGCGATCCAGTGGCCCATGGGCTCCCTCTCCTCGGTTCCCGCCCCGAGGTTGCGCCAGGCCGACACGTTCTCGCGGCGATGGACGATCACGAGGTCGAGGAGGCCGTCGAGGTTGAGGTCCACGACGGCAGCGCCTCGCGAGCGCGCGAAGGACACGATCCCGGCGTCCGGCGCCGCCTCGACGAAGGTGCCGTCCGGCTGGCCGAGGAGCAGGTTGGTGGGGTCGCGCATGGCATGGTCCGTCTGGGCCTCGACGTTGCCCTTCGTGACGAGCAGGTCCACGAACCCGTCGTTGTTCACGTCCGCGAACTCGGGGTGCCAGGCGGTCGACGGCAGGGTCGTGTCGCCCTCGAAGGGCCGGTGCGCCGTCGCTCCGCGGCGGAGGGCGATGTCCACGTAGCGCGGTGCGGCACCGGGGCCGGGCGCATCGAGCGCCTGGAGCTTGTTGTCGGCCTGGCTGGTCAGGTACACCTCCGGGTAGCCGTCGCCGGTCAGGTCGCGGCTCGCGATGCCCATGCCGAATATCCGAACCGGCTGCCAGCCGTCCTGGGCGCCGTACGCGGCCGGCGGCCGACCGGGCTCGATCCGCCACAGCTGCTCCTGGCCGTCGCGGTAGTAGTGCCGGTCGTTCGAGACACGGAGGTCCCGACGCCCCGAGCGGTCCCAGTCGCTGAACAGCATCGAGAGCGCGCACCAGCCCGGCAACAGCGTCTCCGGCGCGCCGTAGCGATCGCGCTCCGGCCGGAACAGGACGTTGTCGGCGCACGTGGAACGCGTCGGGTCGTCGAGCTCGAGGTAGTGGCCGATGGCGAGCGTCGGCAGGCCGGCCTCGTCCTCCCACGTGGCGCTGAACGCGGTGCTCCAGCCGCCGCCTCCGTCGAAGCCCCACGCCTCGTTCGCCCGTTCGAAGCCGCAGGCGCCGGTCCCGCGCAGCAGCACGTCCTCGCCCGCCCGAAGCACGACGAGGTCGCCGATCCCGTCGCCGTCGATGTCGATCGGGTAGGCCCCGGTCACCGCCGTGAGATCGGTCGCGGGCGCGGCGACGCGCTCGAAGGCGAGGTCGCCGCCTGGCGCGGAGACGTTCCGGAACAGCGACGCCGGCTCGCTGCCACCGGCGAGGAAGAGGTCCGGCCGGCCGTCGTCGTCGCAATCGAGCACCGCCACGCCGCCGCCGACTACGAACGTGAACTCGCCGTCGTAGCGGTGGGTGAGGCCGGCCGCAGCCGCCTCCTCGACGAACCGCGGCGCGCCCCGCGCGGCTTCGGCGGGCGCTTCGGAATCGATGCCGACGAGAGCTCCGGCTCCCACCGCGCCGGCGACGAGGACCGTCGCGACGGCTGCGGCGATCAGGCCGCGGCGTGCCATGGGAGCTCTTGACGCGCTGTCGATGATGGGCCCGTACGCCGGGTGAACCGGCGCGGTCTCCATCGGAGGAGGCGACCGTGGTCAGCTCGCCGAGCCCATCGCCGCATCCCCGCCGGCGCGGGATTCGCGTCCTTCTTGCCGGCAGCCTCGTCGCGGCGCTCCTGCTGTCCGGCTGCGAGGCCGTCCCGCCGTGGGTCGACGAGGACTGCGAGCCGGGCGACCGCGACGGGCGGAGCGTGGCGCGCGTGTGGGACGAGCGCGTCCTGTCGATGATCCGGCAGGTCGTGCCGGCCCCCACCGTTCACGCTCGGAACCTGTTCCACGTGTCGGCGGCGATGTGGGACGCCTGGGCGGCGTTCGACCCGACCAGCGACGGCTGGGCGTATCGGGAGAAGCACGAGGCCGACGACGTCACCGCGGCCCGAGAGGTGGCGATGAGCTACGCCGCGTACCGCATCCTGGATTGGCGCTACGGCCAGGTGTCCGACCTGGAGACCGCCGACGAGGAGCTGCGCTCGACGATGCGCCTGCTGTGCCTGCGGCCTGAGTACGCGACGACCGATGGCGACGACCCCGCCGCGCTCGGCAACCGGATCGGCGAGCTGACTCTCGCGCGCGGCGCGGAGGACGGCTCCCTCGAGGAGGCGCGCTACGTCGACGCGGCGTACGTCCCGGTCAACGAGCCGCTCGTCGTGGCCGAGCCGGGCGCCGCGATGGCCGACCCGAACCGCTGGCAACCGCTCGCCCTCGATCGACAGCTGTCGCAGAACGGGCTGCCCATCCCGGGCCAGGTCCAGACCTTCATCGGTCCGCACTGGGGCCACGTCGCCGGCTTCGCGCTCCCGCCGTCGGACCACGGCACCCCGGTCGACCCGGGGCCACCCCCGCTCCTCGGCGATCCCGATACCGATGACGACTACAAGGCGGCGGCGCTCGAGATCATCCGCTACTCGAGCCGGCTCGACCCGGCGGACGGGGTGCGCGTCGACATCGGCCCCGGCGCGATGGGGGGCAGCGCGCTGGGACGGAACGACGGCGCCGGCCATCCGGTCAATCCCGCCACTGGCGAGCCGTACGCGCCGAACGTCGTCCTCCGGGCTGACTACCAGCGCGCGCTGGCCGAGTACTGGGCCGACGGCCCGCACTCGGAGACGCCGCCCGGTCACTGGAACGTGATCGCCAACGCGGTCTCCGACGCACCGGGCTTCGAGCACCGCATCGGCGGCGAGGGTGATCCGGTCGACCGGCTCGAGTGGGACACGAAGCTGTACTTCGTGCTCAACGGGGCGCTCCACGACGCCGCCGCGGCGGCGTGGGGCCTGAAGGGCTGGTACGACTCGCCGCGGCCGATCTCGATGATCCGCCACCTGGGCGGGAACGGCCAGTCGTCGGATCCGGACGGGCCTGCCTACCACCCCGACGGCCTTCCGCTGGAGCCCGGATTGGTCGAAGTGGTGACCGCGGCTTCGTCGGCGCGCGGCGAGCGGCACGCGCACCTGGCCGACCACGTCGGCGAGATTGCCGTGCGGTCGTGGAACGGCTTCCCTGCCGATCCGGAGCACGACCACTCCGGGGTCGGCTGGATCCTCGCGGTCGACTGGGTGCCGTACCAGCGGTCCACGTTCGTGTCGCCCGCCTTCGCCGGCTACGTGTCGGGCCACAGCACGTTCAGCCGCGCCGCGGCAGAGGTGATGACCACGTTCACCGGCGACGCCTTCTTCCCGGGTGGCCTGTACGAGCATCGCGTCGAACCGGGGGCCTTCCTGCACGAAAAGGGACCGGACGAGCCGATCACCCTGCAGTGGGCCACCTATGCCGACGCCGCCGACCAGGCCGGGATCTCGCGCCTGTTCATGGGCATCCACATCGCGGCCGACGACGTGGAGGGTCGCCGCGTCGGCGCCCAGTGCGGCGACGATGCCTGGGGGCTCGCTACGCGTCACTTCAACGGCACCGTCACGCCCTGACGCTCAGGACGCCGTCGAACCGGCGGCGGCGGACGCCACGATCCGCTCGATGACCTCGAGGTTGGCGACCGCGTCCGTGGGTGGCAGCGGGTGCGCGGCGCCGTCGAGCACCGTCGCCGCAAACGCATCGGCCTCCGCGGCGTAGGGATCGGCGGTCGGGAACTCGATGACCTCGCTCGCCGGCGCCACCGGCGGCTCACCGCCGGCGGTGATCGTGATCCGGGTCGGTCGGTCGGGTGGGATGTTGAACGGGATCTCGATCGAGATCCGTCCGGTCGTGCCGTAGATGTCGACCCGCTGGTCATCCTCGGCTCGGGTCGAGCAGGTGAACGACGCGATCCCGCTGCCGAAGTCCATGATGGCGGCCGTCACCACGTCGGTGCCGGACGCGGGGTCGCGCAGGGCCGCACCGCTCACGCGCGTCGGCTCCGCCTCGAACAGCATCCGCGACAGGTTCACCCCGTAGCAGCCGATGTCGTAGAGCGCCCCACCCCCGGCCGCGGCGAGGTTCCGGATGTTCGATGGGTCGTCGTTGAAGTAGCTGAACCACGTCTGCACCGCCATGAGCCGGCCGATCCGGCCCTCGCGGACGTGGGCTCGAGCGGCCTGCCACGAGGGATGGTGCCGGTACATGAACGCCTCCATCAGGACCAGGCCGGTCTCCTCCGCGGCCGCCGCCATCCGCCGCGCGTCAGCGGCGGTGAGCGCCAGGGGCTTCTCGCACAGCACGTGCTTGCCGGCTCGGAGCGCGGCGATCGTCCACTCGGCGTGCAGGTGGTTCGGGAGCGGGATGTACACCGCCTCCACCGCCGGATCGGAGAGCACTGCCTCGTACGAGCCGTGGGCGCGCGCGATGCCGAGCTCAGCGGCCCGTCGATCCGCCAGCGCCGGATCTCGCGACCCGATCGCGACCACCTCCGCGCGCTCGGCGCGCCGCAGCCCGGGGATGACCTTCGTGACGGCGATGCTCGCGGTCGAGAGGACCCCCCAACGAAGCTTCCTCGCCATGGATCACCCCCAGCTCGGCTCGGTCACCGGGCGGAAGGCGACCTCCAGGATCCGATGCGTCCGGGGCCGGGTGACCACGAAGACGACGGCCTCGGCCACGTCCTCGGGCTTCATCATGCCGGCCAGGGCCGGCATGTCCGGCGTGCGACCGCGACCCATCGCGAACTCGGTGGCGACGCCGCCGGGACACACGTTCGTGCAGCGCACGCCCTGCTCGCGCAGCTCGTGATCGAGCGCCGCGGTCAGGCCGACCTGGGCGAACTTCGACGCGCAGTAGACGGCCTCCAGCGGCAGCCCTCGCCGGCCCGCCTCGCTCGCGATCGTGACGAGGTCCGCCGCCTCGCTCTTCAGCAGGTGCGGCAGCGTTGCCCGCACGGTGTGGATCGCGCCCAGCACGTTGACCGCGACCATCTCCTCGAGGTGGTCGGCCGGCAGGTCGAGGATCGGTCCATAGGCCCCGACGCCTGCGTTCACGACCGCGATGTCGATGCCGCCGAAGTGCTCGACCGTCTCGGCCACGGCCGCGGCTACCGAGTCGGGATCCCTGACGTCGCAGCGGACTCCAAGCCCGTCGTCCAGGCCGAGGCCATCTCCGCTCCGCGAGGCCACGGCGACCCGCGCGCCGGCGCCGGCCAGGGCGCGCGAGATCGCGGCACCGATGCCTCGGCTTCCACCGGTCACGAAGGCCACCCGGTTGGCAATGCTCTCCATCGGTCGTCCACCTCCGTCGGGCCTGCATCTATTGACATGCGTCGCCGCATGGGGGAGTCTACGCCAGAGTTTGGTGATGAGGAACACAAATTCTCGTGCTCACCACCCGCGACCCCGTCGGCCAGCGCAGCGAGACCGTCCGGCGCGCCAATCTGAGCGCGATCGTGAGGGAGCTTCACCTTCGGGGACCGCAGACCCGCTCGGAGCTCGGGGTGCGAACCGGGCTCACGCGCAGCGCCATCCGAGGCCTCATCGGCGAGCTGGTCGCCGGCCATGTGGCGGATGAGGCGCCGAGCGGCTCGGCCGGGCTCCCCGGTCGCCCCTCTCCAGTGGTCACGCCCGATAAGCGCGCGGCCATGGCACTCGCGCTCGAAATCAACGTGGACTCGCTGGCGGTCGCGCTCGTCGGCTTCGGAGGCTCCGTCCACCGGGTCGAGCGTGTCGACCGCCCGCGCGGCCACCTCTCGCTCGACGACATCGTGGGTGATCTGGTCGATCTGTCGCGCCCCATCCTCGATCCGCTTCGCGGCGACCCGACCCTGCTCGGGATCGGGGTCGCGGTGGCCGGCATCGTCCGTCGAGGGGACGGCATGGTGCGCCAGGCGCCGAACCTCGGCTGGCGTGACGAGCCCCTCGGCGATCGGCTGCGGGCCGCGCTCGGAGTCGAGTCGTCGCTGGTCGTCGCCAACGAGGGGGACTTGGGCGGCCTGGCCGAGCACCGCCGAGGCGCCGCGGTCGGTGCCAAGGCCGTCGTCTACGTCACGGGCGAGGTCGGGATCGGCGGCAACGTGATCGTCGATGGGCGACCGCTGCTCGGTGCGTCCGGCTACGCCGGCGAGATCGGGCACATGCCGATGGACCCGCAGGGAGGCCCGTGCGGATGCGGGTCCCGCGGGTGCTGGGAAACGCTCATTGGCGAACGAGCCCTCCTGAGGCTCGCCGAACGCCCGCCGGACGGGGGCCGTGAGGCCATCGCCGAGGTGATCGCCGCCGCCACCGCAGGTGAGGACCGGGCACTGGCGGCCATGGACCATGTCGGGACCTGGTTGGGCATCGGCATCGTCGGCCTGGTGAACATCTTCGACCCGACCCTGGTCGTCCTCGGCGGTCTCTTCGACCGACTGCATCCGTTCGTGGCGGATCGCGTGTCGGCGGTGCTCGATGAACGGGCACTGCCGGCCGCGCGCGAGCTCGTGACCGTCGTGCCGGGGGCCCTCGGAGCGGATGCCCCGGTCCTCGGGGCCGCGGAGCTGGCATTCGAGCCGTTCCTCGCCGACCCGGCCGCGCATCTGCGGCCGACCACGTCGGTGGTGAGCGCATGAGCCACATGGAATCCGGTGCGCAGTCTCGGACGGCCTCGGGTCGCCGCGGACGGCCCGATGCAGCGCGAGGAGGAGGGGTCTGACGGAGACGAGCCTAGGGCTGGCTGGCCATCGCCGAATGGCCTTCATCAGGGGAACGGAGGACGACTCAGCCATGATCATGCGAAGAGTGACGGCACTGCTTGCCGTCTTGGCGATCGCCCTTGCCGCATGCGGCGGCAACGGCGGCGCGACCGCGACCGAGGACCCCACGTCAGGCGGTACGGACGCGCCCGATCCCGCGACCGGCGACTGCACGATCGCCGTCTCGTGGAACAACTTCCAGCAGCCGCGCTGGGCGGCGGCAGACCAGCCGAACATCAAGCAGGTCGTGGAGGACGCCGGTGGTACCTATATCGAGGCCGACGCGAACCTGAGCAACGAGCAGCAGCTCACCGACATCAGCAGCCTCATCTCGCAGGGCGCCGACGTGCTGATCCTCCTCGCGCAGGACCAGAACGCCGTCCTCCCGGGCCTGCAGGAGGCCCAGGACAACGGGATCCCGGTCATCGCCTACGACCGCCTCATCGAGAACGAGGACATCCTGTACATCACGTTCAACAACGTCGGCGTGGGCGAGGCCCAGGCCGCCGCGATCCTCGAGGCGGTGCCGGAGGGAACGTACGTCCTGATCAAGGGCGATCCGGGCGACCCGAACGCATCCACCTTCCTGCCTCAGGGCTGGGACGATGCCGGCCTGAAGGACAAGGTCGACTCGGGTGAGATCACGATCTTCAACGGGCCCGACGCGGGCAGCGGGACGTGGCCGGACGACTACGGCACGTACACCGAGGCCTGGGATACCCAGACCGCACAGGAGAACATGGAGGCGATCATCGACGCCGCGAACGCCGAGGACGTCCAGATCGACGCCATCCTGGCGGAGAACGACAGCACCGCGCTCGGCGTGGTGGCCGCGCTCGAGGCGAAGTCGTACGGCTTCCCGCCGCTGAGCGGGCAGGACGGCGATCCGGCCAACCTGAACAACGTCGCGCTGGGCAAGCAGTACGTCGACGTGTGGAAGAACGCGAACGAGCTCGGCAAGGCCGCTGGCCAGGCCGCGATGCAGCTCTGCGAAGGCACGGCCATGGCGGACATCGAGATCGACATCGACGGTTCCGTCGCGCCGACCGACGGCAACAGCCCGACGGACTTCGAGACCCCCGGAGGCTTGACCGTCGCGTCCCTCATCCTGCAGCCGACGCCGTTGACCGCTGAGGACCTCGACGTGGTCATCAACGCCGGCTGGTACGCGACGAAGGACGACATCTGTGCCGGCGTCACGGAGTCCGATCCGGGATTCGAGGCGTGCCAGTGAAGATCGCAGCTGCGCAGTTTGTGATCTGACCGATTGGCCTGCGCCCCCGGTCGTCCGGGGGCGCAGGCCCGCTTAGCCTATGGCGCAGGAGGGTCGTCGTGGCGAACGTCGCCGATACGGCACCGGTTTCGAACGAGACGCGGACGCCCGTGCGGTCGCGGGTGCGCGGGCTCATCGCGGCGACCGAGATCGATCTCCGCCTGTTCGGGATGCTCGTCGCGCTGGCGGTCATCCTGCTCACCTTCAACCTGCTCACCGACGGCAGGTTCTTCAGCGCCGGGAACATGGTCACCCTGATGGTGCAGGCCATTCCCGTCGCGATCCTTGCGACCGGCATGGTGCTGGTCATCGTGTCGCGGAACATCGACCTATCGGTGGGGTCGGTAACCGGCATCGTCGCGATGACCTACGCCGCGCTCATGACCGACTGGTTGCCGAACATCCTCGGCCTGGGCGCAGACTTCCCGCTCCGCTGGGTGATCGCCCTCGCCATCGGCGTCGGCCTCGGCGCCGCCATCGGCGCCGTCCAGGGCTTCATCATCGCCTACGTCGGCGTGCCGTCGTTCGTCGTGACGCTGGGCGGCCTGCTCTCCATCCGCGGCGCGATCTGGTACTTCTCCAACGGCGCCGCCGTCACCGGGCTGGACCCGACCTTCCGCCTCATCGGCGGTGGCGGCCGCGGATCGATCGGCGAGATGCTGACCTGGGCCATCGGCGTCGTCGGCTGTCTCGCCGTGGTCGCCGCACTGTGGAACAGCCGGCGGCAGCGACGGCGCTTCGGCTTCCCGCTCCGGCCGATGTGGGCGGAGCTCACGCTCGGTGTCCTCGGATGCGCGGCCATGCTCGGCCTGTCCTGGTTCGCGAACGGCAACTACCTCCCACCGGCGCTCGCGAGCGAGTTCGCGAGGGAGCACGGGATCGTCGAGCCGGAGGGCGGCCTCAAGGTGCCGGCCGGGTATCCGCTGCCCATCCTCCTCCTCATCGGCGTTACGGTGGTGATGACCTGGATCGCCACCCGACGACGATTCGGACGCTACGTGTATGCCTACGGCGGGAATCCCGACGCCGCCGAGCTTGCCGGTATCAACACCCGCTTCACGATCCTCAAGACGTTCGTGCTCATGGGCGTGCTCGCCGCGCTGTCAGGCGCGGTGGTCGCCGCGCGCCTCAACGGCGCGACGCTGGACATCGGGAGCAGCTACGAGCTCTACGTCATCGCCGCCGCCGTGGTGGGCGGGACGTCGTTCTCCGGCGGTATCGGCACGATCCCGGGCGCGGTACTCGGCGCGTTCGTCATGCAGGCCCTGTCGTACGGGCTCGCCTTCATGGGCGTCAACTCGCCGGGCCAGAACGTGGTCGCCGGCATCGTCCTCATCCTCGCCGTCGCGTTCGACTCGTGGAACCGTCGGCGGGCATCATCGTGACCGAAGGAGAAGGACCGATGACCGTGGAGACACCGGGCTCGGCCGCGCCTCCCCTCGTCGAGCTGCGCGACATCAACGTCTCGTTCGGCGGCGTGCACGCTGTGCGCAGCGTGCGGCTCGACCTGCACGAGGGCGAGGTCGTCGGACTGGTCGGGGGCAACGGCGCCGGCAAGACGACGCTGATGCGGACGCTCTCCGGCGCCCACCCCGCCGACTCGGGCGAGATCCTGGTACGCGGCGAGCTCGCGCACATCACGAATCCGCGCGACGCCAAGGGCTACGGGATCGAGACGATCTACCAGACGCTGGCGCTGGCCGACAACCTGGACGCCCCGGCGAACGTGTTCCTCGGCCGCGAGCTCACGCAGGGCGTCGGCTCGATCGACGACAGCGCCATGGAGGACGCCACGCGCCGGGTGATGGGCCGCCTCAACCCGAACTTCGACAACTTCAAGGCCCCCGTCGTCTCGCTCTCGGGCGGGCAGCGCCAGTCGGTGGCGATCGCGCGCGCGGTCCAGTTCAACGCGCGCATCCTGGTCATGGACGAGCCGACCGCCGCCCTCGGGCCGGCGGAGACCGAGCAGGTGCGGTCGCTGATCCGACAGCTGAAGCAGGAGGGGATCGGCATCTTCCTCATCAGCCACGACATCCACGACGTGTACGACCTGTCGGATCGGATCAGCGTCATGTACCACGGCCGGATCGTCGACACCGTTCGGAAGGAGGACGTCGATGCCGATGCGGTGCTCAGCATGATCATCCTCGGCAAGCGTCCCGGGGAGGCCACGAAGGAGGAGCTCGCCGCCCTCCACTGAGCGGGCGGGGGCTCCTCACATGCGGGGGAAGAGGGGCGCGAGGGCGGGATAGAGCTCGCGATGGAGCTCGTGCCCGGCGGCGTACGTGTCCCGGTCCGGCCCGGGCTGGGCGAGTGGGGCGACGGCGATGGCCGCGGTCACGGCCTCGGCGACCGAGCCGAAGAGCCGGGCCGCGGGACCCGCGAGCAGGGCCGCTCCGTACGCGGCACCCTCCGTCGTGACCGTTCCCGCGATCTCGACGTCGAGGACGTCCGCGAGGATCTGGCGCCACAGCCGGCTCGCGATCCCGCCGCCCGACGCGCGCACCTGGGTGGGCATCGGCATGCCGGCCCCGCGCATGAGGTCGAGCCCGTCACGGAGGCCGTACGCGACCCCCTCGAGCACCGCGCGGGCGAGGTGCGCCCGGGTGTGCGAGACGGTGAGGCCGATGAAGGCTCCACGTGCGTCGGGATCCGGATGCGGGCTCCGCTCGCCGGTGAGGTAGGGGAGGAACCAGAGGCCGTCGCTTCCCGCCGGCACGCCGCCCGCCGCCTCGTCGAGCGCGGCGAACGAGGTTCCCGGCGCGAGCGCGTCGCGGAACCAGCGCAGGCTGCCCGCCGCGGAAAGCATGACCGACATGAGGTGCCAGCGCTCGGGAACCGCGTGGCAGAACGCGTGGACCCGTCCGCGGGGCTCGATGATCGGCGCGTCCGTGGCGGCGAAAATGACCCCCGAGGTCCCGAGCGACAGGGCCACGACGCCGGGGTCGATCGCGCCGACGCCGACCGCGTTCGCCGACTGATCGCCGCCGCCGGCGACGACCGGGGTCCCGGCGCGGAGCCCGGTTGCGGCCGCCGCGTCGAGCGTGAGCGCGCCGGTCACCTCCGGCCCCTCGACGGTGGGCGGGAGGAGCGACGGGTCGAGGTCCAGGGCCGCCAGGATCTCCGCAGACCAGTCGCGCGCCGCGAGGTCGAACAGGATCGTGCCGGAGCCATCGGCCTTATCGATGGCGCGCTCTCCCGTCAGCTTCAGCCGAAGGTAGTCCTTCGGGAGCAGCAGGTGAGCAACCCGCGCCCAGGCGTCCGGCTCGTGGGCGCGGACCCAGAGCAGCTTGGGAGCGGTGACGCCGGTGAGCGCGTCGTTGCCGGTGAGCTCGATGAGGCGTCGCCCGCCGACGGCCG
The DNA here is from genome assembly GCA_035463095.1 of Candidatus Angelobacter sp. Classification (GTDB taxonomy): domain Bacteria; phylum Chloroflexota; class Limnocylindria; order QHBO01; family QHBO01; genus JACDBZ01. The sequence goes on from DATHTR010000123.1 coordinate 96,433, forward strand.
CCCGGATGATGTGGCACTCGGCCGCGGTGCGCTGGTCGTTCCAGAGGATCGCGGGTCGGACGGGCCTGTCGGCGGCATCGAGCAGCACGGCCCCGTGCATCTGCCCGGTCAGGCCGATCGCCGCCACCGATCCCCCGTCAACGCCCGCCGTGGAGAGGGCACCCCGGACGGCGGTGCCTGCCGCGGCCCACCAGAGCGCCGGATCCTGCTCGCTCCAGCGCGGCCGCGGCGTGTCGTACTGGTACTCGGCCGTCCCGATGCCCCGGACCGCGCCGTGCTCGTCGACGAGGATCGCCTTCGTGGCCGTCGTGGAGACGTCGATGCCGAGGAGGAGCGACACCGCCTCAGCGCTCCCGGTCGACCGCCCAGATCCGCTGGTTCACCAGACCCTCGAGCCGCTCCTGCCCGCCCGAGCGCGGCCGCGGCTCGATCCCCTCGTCCACCACCCGCGCTTCGATCTCGTGGAGCGCGAGCCCGCCCCCGAGCATCTCGGCGCCGAGCCCGTCCTCCCAGCCGGCGTACCGCTCCGCGCGGTTGCGATCGAGGTCTCCTGCCTCGACGAGGTCCGCGGCGACGAGGAGCGCGCGCGCCAGCGTGTCGATCCCGCCGATGTGGGCATGGAGCAGGTCCTCGCGATCGATGCTCTGGCGCCGGAGCTTCGCGTCGAAGTTGAAGCCGCCCTGCGTGACGCCCCCGCCGCGCAGGATCTCGTAGAGGGCCAGCGACAGCTCGTCCACCGAGTTCGGGAACTGATCGGTGTCCCAGCCGTTCTGCGGGTCGCCTCGGTTGATGTCCACGCTGCCGAAGATGCCGCGCGAGATCGCGACCGCGACCTCGTGCTGGAACGAGTGGCCGGCCAGGGTGGCGTGGTTGGCCTCCAGGTTGACGCGGTACTCGTCGGCGAGCCCGTGACGGACGAGGAACGCATCGACGGTCGCGCTGTCGTAGTCGTACTGGTGCTTCGTGGGCTCCTGCGGCTTCGGCTCCAGGAGCAGCTGGCCGCCGAACCCGATCCGGTGCTTGTGCTCGGCGACCAGGGTCAGGAACCGGGCGAGCTGCTGCTCCTCGCGCGCGAGGTCGGTGTTGAGGAGGGTCTCGTATCCCTCGCGTCCGCCCCAGAGGACGTAGTTGGCCCCGCCGAGCCGGTGCGTTGTCTCGAGCATGACCTTCACCTGCGCCGCCGCGTAGGCGAACACCTCCGGATCGGGGTTGGTGGCCGCCCCGGCCGCGTAGCGTGGGTGGCCGAACAGGTTCGCGGTGCCCCACAGCAGCCGCTTCCCGGTCCGTTCCATGCGCTCCTCGATGGCGGCGCTCACCGCGTCGAGGTTGGCCCGTGTCTCGGCGAACGTCCGGCCTTCGGGGGCGACGTCGCGATCGTGGAAGGTGAAGAACGGCACGCCGAGCGCCACCAGGAACTCGAAGGCGGCATCCAGCTTGGCGCGCGCCGCCTCCATCGGCTCCATGTCGGAGGCGAGCCAGGGCCGGTCGAACGTGCCGGCGCCGAAGACGTCCGAGCCGGGCCAATGGAACGAATGCCACAGGCAGACCGCGATCCGGAGGTGGTCCTCCATGCGCTTCCCGTGGACGAGGCGATCGGGCTCGTAGACCCGATAGGCGAAGGGCTCGGCGGAGTCGAGACCACCGAAGCCGATGCGCTCGGGAGCATTGGCGAAGAAGCTGGCCACGTCATCCTCCTGCCGAGGCGTATGAGCCGATGAGGGGAGCATCATCGACGGTATCAGACCCCTTTGTTGAAGAGAAGCACAAAACGCCGAATCGCGCCACCCCCGACGAAGGTCACGGTGGGGCGGGCGTGGCAGCGTGGTAGGGTAGCGCCGCGTCGGCAGGTGCCCGGACGCACCGCATCGGACCACACATCCCACCGCCCGGCGTGCCGCGGGCGGGACCAACCGCGAGAGGGACCTTGGGACTCTTCGACGGCCTGCTCGGCCTCCTCAGTCACGACGTCGGCATCGACCTCGGCACGGCGAACACCCTCGTCACCGTCCGGAATCGCGGCATCGTCATCAGCGAGCCGTCGGTGGTCGCCATGGACACCCGCACGAAGCGCGTGCTCGCCATCGGCGCCGAGGCGAAGCGGATGGTGGGCCGCACGCCGGCGAACATCGTCGCCATCCGGCCGCTGCGCGACGGCGTCATCAGCGACTTCGACGTGACCGAGCAGATGATCCGGTACTTCATCAACAAGGTCCACGACCGATACGCCCGGATCCCGCGACCGCGCGTGCTGGTCGGCATTCCATCCGGCGTGACCGAGGTCGAGAAGCGCGCCGTGCGGGACGCGACGATCAACGCCGGCGCTCGCTGGGCCCGGCTCATCGAGGAGCCGATGGCCGCCGCCATCGGTGCCGGGCTGCCGGTGTCGGAGCCGTCGGGCAGCCTCATCGTCGACATCGGCGGGGGGACGACCGAGGTCGCGGTGGTGAGCCTCGGCGGCATCGTGGTCGCGCGCAGCGTGCGCATCGGCGGCGACGAGATGGACACCGATATCGTCGCCTTCGCCCGGCGCGAGTACAACCTGCTCATGGGCGAGCGGACGGCCGAGGAGATCAAGATCGCCGTCGGCTCGGCCTACCCGGAGGAGAACGCCGATCGGACCGTCACGTTCCGCGGTCGGGACCTGCTCACGGGGCTGCCGCGCAGCGTCGAGGTCGGCGGCGACCAGATCCGGGAGGCGCTCGAGCCGTCCGTCGTCCAGATCGTGGACGCGATCAAGGAGACGATCGAGGAGACGCCGCCCGAGCTCGTCGCCGACATCATGGACCAGGGCATCGTGCTCGCCGGTGGCGGCGCGCTGCTGGCCGGCCTCGACCGCCGCGTGGCCGACGCCACCCAGATGCCGGTCCACATCGCCGACGACCCGCTGACCTGCGTGGTACGCGGCACAGGCCGCGTGCTCGAGGATCTCGACACGCTCGAGCGGGTGCTCGTGTCGGAGCAGTACACGAGGGCCCCGCGCTGATGCCTCATCCGCCGACGCCCGATCGTATATACCGGGTATACGATCGCCCGACAGGCTGACCGGCGCGTGTACGGGCCATCCAGCCCGCACCGGCGGTCGCGCGCCGGGATCTGGTTCGCGGGCTTCACGATCGCCAGCCTGCTCATGCTGCTGGCCAGCGGAACGGCACCCGCACGAACGGTGCAGGAGGCCACGACCCGCGCGCTCGACCCTGTCCGCGCGTCGCTCGGCGGCATCGGCGCCGGTGTCGCCGGCCTGTTCGGCACGATCGGCGAGATCGATCGGCTGCGCGAACAGAACGCGGAGCTGCGGGCGGAGCTCGGCCGTGCCGAGCAGCGCATCGCCGAGCTCAGCGAGGCGGCCCACCAGAACACCGAGCTCCGCGCGCTGCTCGACATCCGCGACGCGCTGGACATGACGACCCTCCCGGTGCGCGTGATCAGCCGCGATCCGTCGAATTTCGCGTGGGAGGCGCGCGTCGACGCCGGCCGTGCCGATGGGGTCCGGGTCGGGATGCCGGTCGTCGCGGACGCCGACGGGGTCGGCGCCCTCGCCGGCACGGTCGTCGCCGTCGCCACCGACACCGCTCGCATCCGGTTCGTGGTCGACACGCGGTCGGTCGTGATCGCCCGCGACCAGGCCACCCGGGCGCTCGGCGAGGTGCGCGGCCAGCCGGGCGGGCAGCTGGTGATGAGCAACGTGCCGGTCACCGAGACCGTCGAGCCCGGCGACGCCGTGGTCAGTGCCGGCCTCACCCTTGGCGACGAGGCCAGCCGATACCCCGGCGGGCTGCTCATCGGCCGCGTCCAGGCGGTGGAGGAGGACGCCAACGCGCTGACCCAGACGGCCTTCGTGCGTCCGGCGGTGGATCCGGCGGCCGTCGAGCGTCTTCTCGTCGTCCTGGACTTCGAGCAGGGCTGAAGCGACACACCGGGCCTCACTTCGGGGACGCTGCATGGTCCAGCGGTCCCGGCGAGCGAGCGGACCATTGCGTCATAGGCCATTCCAGCCCTCCGGCCCAGGATGGACGACGTTCGCCCATCACCCAGAGCCGGAGACCTTCATTGCCCTATCGCGCGCGTGCCCTCGCCATCGCCCTGTCCTTCGCCGTCCTCGCCTCGCTCGGCGCCCTGCCCGGCGCCGGTCCCGACGCTGCCGCGGCGTCGACGCCCAAGGTGGCCATCATCGTCGGGCCGACCGAGATCACCGACTCGCACTACCATCCGTCGGCCAAGAACCTCAAGGCGGTGGCCGAGGCCGCAGGAGCGACCGTCGACCTGCGGTACTGCCCGACCGCCGCGGAAGCGAAGGCGGCGGTGAACGGCGCCAACGTGATCGTGTACTTCGGGCATGGCAACGGCTTCCCGAATCCGTACACGACGCCGGCCAACAGCACGGATCCTTCCAAGAAGCTCACGGATCGGACGAACGGCTGGGGCCTCCGCAGCGAGGCGAAGAAGCCGAACTGGGACGGCAAGAGCTGCCGCGATGAGGTGCTCCAGTACTACGGCGAGGACCACCTGACCGGCAAGCTCTCGACGCTGGGCTGGGGCACCGGGCCCATCACGCCGGCGCCGGGCTTCGTGATGGTCATGTCGAACGCCTGCTACGCACCGGGCGCCGGCGAGGCCCGACCTGCACCGGCCGAGGAGATCGCCCTGGCGCGGGTGGCCCACTACAGCAATCCGTTCCTCTCCCTCGGCGGCACGTACTTCGCCACCGACATGGGCTCGGCGAGGATCGTGGACCTCCTCCTGCGCAATCCCGGCGAGTCGTTCGGCCGCATCTTCGAGCAGGGCAACGGGTTCGACGCATCGGCCCTGCGCCGCTATCCGCATCCGATGGTCGGCGGGACCGAGGCATGGGTCCACCGCACCCACTATCAGTGGCTCGGCGACGACTACTGGTTCGCGTTCGCCGGCGACCCGGGCAAGACGCCGAGCGGGTCGAAGGTCGGCTACTCAGGCCCGGCCCCCGCGGCTCCGTTCAGTGACATCGTGGGCTCGAAGTTCTATTCCGACATCATCTGGCTCTCCGAGTCCGGAATCACCAGCGGCTGCGGCAACGGGAAGTTCTGCCCCGACGGCCTCGTCACCCGCAGCCAGATGGCGAGCTTCATCGCCCGCGCCATGAACCTGCCGCCGACGTCGGTCGATCACTTCACCGATGACAACGGGAGCAAGCACGAGGACAACATCAACCGGCTCGCCTCCGCGGGGGTGACGTCCGGATGCGGCAGCGGCCGCTACTGTCCCGACGGCGTGGTCGCGCGCGACCAGATGGCGAGCTTCATCGCCCGCGCCATGGGCCTGCAGCCCTCGTGGGTCGACCACTTCACCGATGACAACGGCAACAAGCACGAGCCGAACATCAACGCCTTCGCCGGTGCCGGCATCACCAGCGGCTGCGGCGGCGGAAAGTTCTGCCCGGCGGGTGGCGTGACCCGAGGCCAGATGGCGGCGTTCCTGTACCGGGCGTTCGGGAAGAAGTGACCGTCTGATCCTTCGGTACTATTCCGTACCGAACCTCACCGGAGTAACCTGCGGCCCCATGTCCTTCCCGCGCGTCCGGCCGCTGGCCGTCACCCTCGCCTTCGTTTTCGCCCTGGCCGGCGTGACGCCGGCGCTCGCGACCGATCCGGATGGGCCCTCCGATGCTCCCCCGCTCGGACCGTCGATCCATCACGAGATGCTCCTCGAGCACGAGGGTGACGCGCCGGACTTCACGCCGGGCGGCACGCCGCAGGCGCTGTCCGCCCCGCTGCAGGTCGGCGGCACGATGTCCCTCGACGGGGCGTCCGGCGGGACGGCGGCGCTGGCCAACGGCCTGAGCCACGAGGTCCTCGGCTATCTGCCGTCGTGGGTGCTCACCGCATCCGATCTGGCGAATCTGCGCTACGACCTCGTCACCACCATCGCCTACTTCGGGGTCGAGGCGCGTCGCAACGGCACGCTGGCCACCGACACGAATGGCGCCAAGGGCTGGGCGTCGTCGGCCATGACCGATGTCATCTCGAAGGCGCACGCACGCGGCGTGCGCGTGGTGATGACCCTCACCATGTTCGCCTGGGACTACGAGTACGAGGCGATGGAGGAGCTGCTGCGCAGCGCTCCGAAGCGCGCGGCGCTCATCGACGCCGTGGCGGCCACCCTCAAGGCGCGCAATGCGGACGGTGTGAACGTCGACTTCGAGCCGGTGCCGGACCACCTGAAGGCCGAGTTCACGACGTTCGTCCACGAGCTGAAGGCCGGGCTGAAGGCGAAGGGCGCCGGGTCGTACCTGACGGTGGCCACGCTGGCCGGCGCGGCGAGCTGGGCCACGGGATACGACCTCCCGGGCCTCGTCGCAGCAGGCGGCGCGGACGCCGTCATGGTCATGGCCTACGACTTCAACTACCCCGGCTCGGCCCGGGCCGGCGGCGTGGCGCCGTGGGTCAGCCCCTATTCGTTCGATAACCGAACCGCCATCGAGGCCCACGTTCGGACCATTCCCGGGTCGAAGATCATCTGGGGCGTGCCGTACTACGGCCGAGCCTGGACGACGACGACCTCCGATGTGAACTCGCGGACGTGCTTCTCGGCCGGCGGCTGCACGGCGGCCAGCTGGGCCCCGCGCTATGTCGACGCCGTCGAGCAGATCGCCACCCACGGGCGCCAGTGGGACGGCACCGGCCAGGTTCCGTGGTATCGGTTCCGCAGCAGCACGTACAACACCTGGGTGCAGGGGTATTACGACGATCCGGCCTCGCTGAAGCAGAAGTACGGCGTCGTCAAGGCCAACGGCCTGCGAGGCGTCGGCATCTGGCACCTGCTCATGGACGGAACCCGACGCGATCTGTGGGACACGATCTACACCCAGTTCGGGCCGTTGCCGTTCACCGACATCCGGAACTCGAAGTTCGCGCTCGATATCGTCTGGCTGGCGGAGACCGGGATCACGAGCGGCTGCACGGAGACCGCCTTCTGCCCCTCCGGCGCCGTCACCCGCGGGCAGATGGCCTCGTTCCTGGCGCGCTTCCTGAAGCTGCCGCCCACAGCGACCGACTACTTCGACGACGACAAGGGCAACAAGCACGAGTCGAACATCAACCGCCTCGCGGAGGCGAAGATCACCGTCGGCTGCGGGGAGCGTCGCTTCTGTCCGGACGGACTCGTGGCGCGGGACCAGATGGCGTCGTTCCTGGCCCGTGCCCTGAAGCTGCCACCGGCGCCGGCTGACTACTTCACCGATGACGCCGGCAACCGCCACGAGGACGCCATCAACCGATTGGCCGCCTCGAAGATCACGAGCGGCTGCGGCGAGAAGCGGTACTGCCCGTCCGGCCTGGTGGTCCGCGAGCAGATGGCCGCCTTCCTCCACCGCGCGTCACGGCACTAGGCGGACGTCCGGGCCAGGGCCCGGTCCCATCGGGCCACCCCGGCGGTGAACGATCGGCCCATCGCCAGACACCCCGGACCCCCATAGCCTGACCGGGTCATCGCAACCCCCCGCGAACCTGGAGTCCCGCGCCGTGCTCCGCATCACCCGACACCTGCTCCCCGTCATCGCCGCGGCCCTGCTCGCGACGTCGACGGCCGTCGTCCTCCCCGTCGAGCCTACGCAGGCCCGTGACGGATCGACGTTCGTCAGCCTCGTGAACGGCTACCGAGCCCAGCACGGGGTCGGCCCTGTGAGCCTGCAGACTGCCATCGACCGGATCGCGATCGAGCGTGCCGACAGAATGGCCGCGGACGACGACATGAAGCACGACATGACGCACGTGACGAAGCGTCTCGGTGAGCTTGGCGTCTGCTGGGAGCGCGTCGGCGAGATCATCGCCATGAACATGGTCGCCTCGGTCCAGGATCGGCTCGAGAAGTTCGTGGAGCAGTGGTACACATCCACCAAGGGCCATCGCGAGCTCATGCTCAACTCGGTCTACACCCACGCCGGCGGCTCGTGGGCGACGGGCAGCAGCGGGAAGCACTACGCGGCGATGGTCTTCGTCAAGCTGTGCGGAGCGTCCACGCCGCCTCCGTCGTCCTCCACGTCGGGCACCTTCACCGACATCGGCAGCTCGAAGTTCCGCGATGACATCCTGTGGATCGCGAACGAGGGCATCACGACCGGCTGCACCGAGACGACGTACTGCCCCAAGGGCCTCGTGGCGCGGGATCAGATGGCGACCTTCCTGCGGCGCGCCATGAGCCTGGGCGGCGCGTCGAAGGCGTACTTCAGCGACATCTGGGGCAACAAGCACTTCGAGAGCATCAACTCGGCGCGCGAGGCGGGCCTGACCACGGGCTGCGGCGGGTCGAAGTACTGCCCGAGCGGCCGGGTGACGCGTGGCCAGATGGCCTCGTTCCTGGCGCGGGCCCTGAACCTGCCGCCGGCGAGCCGCGACTACTTCACCGACGACGCCGGCAGCGTCCACGAGGACGCCATCAACCGGGTGGCCGCGGCCCGGATCACGTTCGGCTGCGACACGAATCGATATTGCCCCGGCGGGCTGGTGAACCGGGAGCAGATGGCCGCGTTCCTGCGGCGCGCGTTCGAATAGGCGAGGGGCAGGACCGGCTGCCGTAGAATCGGCAGCCAGATGTCCACCACCCCGCCCACGGCCGCCGGCCGCCGCGCCGACGGGCGCGTCCCGAACCAGCTGCGTCCCATCAAGATCGTCCCGGACTACCTGAAGTTCGCGGAAGGGTCGGTCCTCATCCGCGTCGGTGACACTCGAGTCATCTGCGCGGCCACGATCGAGGACCGCGTGCCCGGCTGGATGCGCGGCAAGGGTCGCGGCTGGGTGACTGCCGAGTACAGCATGCTGCCGCGGGCCGGCACGGAGCGAAGCCAGCGCGAGGCCGCGCGTGGCTCGATCGGCGGTCGCACGCACGAGATCCAGCGCCTCATCGGCCGTTCGCTTCGCGGCGTGGTCGACATGCCGAAGCTCGGCGAACGCACCATCACGCTGGACTGCGACGTCATCCAGGCCGATGGCGGCACGCGCACCGCCAGCATCACCGGCGCGTACGTGGCCCTGGCCCGTGCCCTGAACCGGTTCGGAATGGGGCACCTTCTGACGGGGCAGGTCGCCGCGGTCAGCGTCGGCGTCGTGCGCGGCCTGCCGCACCTCGACCTGGATTACTCCGAGGACTCGACCGCCGATGTCGACTTCAACGTGGTCATGACCGATGACGACCGCCTGATCGAGGTCCAGGGGACGGCCGAGCACGGGGCGTTCACGCGACAGCAGATGGACGCCATGATCGACCTCGCCGCGGCTGGCATCCGACAGCTCTTCGAGCTTCAGCGGGCGGCGATCGGAGCCGAGCCGGGGGCGTGAGGCAGCTGCTGGTGGCGACGACCAATCCGGGCAAGCAGCGCGAGTTCCGTCGCCTGCTGGCGCCTCTCGGGACGACGGTGGTCACCCCGGACGAGATCGGCCTCGACCTCGATGTCGACGAGCCGCACGACACCTACGCCGAGAACGCCGTCACCAAGGCGGCCGCCTTCGCGCGGGCATCGGGCATACCCAGCCTGGCGGACGACTCGGGCATCGAGGTCTCCGCGCTCGACTGGGGGCCGGGAGTGCGCAGCGCGCGCTGGGCGGGCGAGGCCGGCCGGGAGGCCGAGCGGATGCTCGAGGCGCTCGCCGGCGTCGAGGATCGTCGTGCGCGGATGGTCTGTTCGCTGGCGGTCGCGGTCCCCATCAACGGCGATCCGCTCATCGAGGTCTTCAGCGGCGTGATGGACGGAGTGGTGGCGACGGAGCGACGCGGGACGGGTGGCTTCGGCTATGACCCGGTCTTCATCGTGGACGGCGGCGATCTCACCACCGCGGAGCTGCCGGAGGCTGAGAAGGATCGGCTCAGTCATCGCGGCCGCGCGGTCGCGGCCGCCTTGCCGCGGCTTCGCAAGATGCTGGAACTCGCATAGCCCATCGGTCCGGGGCACGGAGGGGGTACATGGTCAGGTCGTCCGGGGTGGTGCAGGACCGTAGGGTGACGTGGTCTCGAGGGGGCACAGCACGAGCCGGCTCCCGCCGAATCGAACTGCACCGGAGTCCCCACAGCGTGTCCCGAGCTCTCCCGACCCTCCTCGCCCTCATCCTCCTCGTTGCCACCGCCTTGCCCGTCGCCGCGGACGAGCCCAAGCCCTCGGCTGTGCCGGACGCCATCGAGATCGTCCCCGGTGAGGTCGTCGTCCAGTGGCGGGACGGCGCACGCGGCCTCGAGGTGGCCCGCAGCCGCGGCCTCGGCGTGGTGGCCGAGCTCGGCGTGCCCGGAGCGGTCCATGCGTCGGTCCTATCGACCGAGGGTCGCGCGGTGGAGGCGGTCGTCGCGGAGCTCTCGGCTGACCCGGCGGTGGAGATCGCCGAGCCGAACTACGTCGTGCGCCTGGCCGACGAGGGATCGGGCGAGACGGCCGTGGCGGTCAACGATCCGGACACCTCGGGGCAGTACTCGCTGGATCGGATGCGGGTGCGGGACGCCTGGTCACTGTCCAAGGGGGCGTCGAACAAGATCGCGGTCCTCGATACCGGCGTCCAGGCCAATCACCCCGACCTGGTCGGACGGGTGCTGCCGGGCTACAACTTCGTGTCCAACACCACCAACGCCGCCGATGACAATGGCCACGGCACCTGGGTGGCCGGGATCATCGCCTCGAACGCGAACGACGGCTACGGCATCGCCGGGGTCAGCTGGACCGACAAGATCCTGCCGGTCAAGATCATGAACTCGAACGGCACCGGCACATCATCGGCCCTCACCTCGGGGATCATCTGGGCCGCCGACCAGGGCGCGCACGTCATCAATATGAGCGTCGGCGGGTTCCCGTTCTCCACGATCGTGGAGAACGCGGTCAACTACGCCTGGGGCAAGGGCGCGGTGCTCGTGGGTGCGGCCGGCAACAACAACCGGCGCGAGGACTTCTACCCCGCCAGCTACGGCAACGTCATCAACGTCAGCGCCACGCAGCCCCAGGACGAGTTCAGCCACTGGTCGAGCTACGGGCCGAAGGTGGACGTCAGCGCTCCGGGCTCGTCGGTCCTGACCACCAACTGCACCGCCTCGACCTGCCCCAACCGCGGCTGGGGCTCACATACGTACATCAGCGGCACCAGTTTCGCGACCCCGAACGTGGCGGGCGTGGTGGCCCTGATCAAGGCTCGCTATCCGAGCTACTCCCCGTCGCAGATCGTCAACCGCCTGTACTCGACGGTCGACGACCTCGGCTACGCCGGCCGCGACGAGCGCTATGGGCGGGGACGCGTGAACGCGTATCGCGCGCTGGGCGCCAGCGTCGCCGCTTCACCGCGGCCCGCCGGGGACTCGTTCGAGGGCAACAACAGCCTCGCCGCCGCAAAGGTCATCGGGCTCGGAACCACGGTCTCGCCGACGATCTACCCTGCTGGCGACCAGGACTGGTTCGCCGTCGACGTGCCGCGCGCCGGCCGTCTCGACGTGCGGGTCACCGGCGTCGTCGACACGCGGGATTGGACCTGGCGCCAGAGCAGCCTGCCGGTCGACCCGATCGTCGAGCTGTACACGAGCGCGGGAGCGCTCATCAAGCGCGTGGACGCGCAGTGGGAGTCCGGCACCGAGCTGGCCCAGCACACGGTCTCGGGAGCGACCCGCATCGTGATCCGCGTCCTGAACTACTACGCGAACGGCAGCCGCACGCCGTACACGGTCACCCCGACCTACGTCGACACGGTGGCTCCGACCGCGGCGATGGCCAATCCTGCGCCGGGGACCGCCGAGCTGAGCCGGTTCACCCGTCCAGTGGTTCGCTTCAGCGAGCCGGTGACGAACGTGACGAGCTCGACCGTGCGACTGCGCGACACCGTGACCAACAGCCTCGTGCCGGCCTCGGTCTCGTACAGCTCGTCAGCACGCGAGGCGACGATCACCGCGAGCGCGATCCTGGAGTCGAAGCGCACCTACCGCGTTGAGGCCACGAACGGCGTGCGCGACCTCGCCGGCAACGCGCTGGTGGCCATGAACGCCAGCTTCACGACCGGCACGGCCGCGTTCAGCGACACGGTGGGGAACCGATTCGAGGCCGACATCAACTGGCTGGCGGCGTCGGGGATCACCTCCGGCTGCGGTCCGGAGCGCTTCTGCCCGAAGGGCCTCGTCGTGCGTGACCAGATGGCCAGCTTCATCGCGCGCGCGTCGAACCTTCCCCCGGCGACGAAGGACTACTTCATCGACGACAACGGCAACAAGCACGAGTCGAACATCAACCGTCTCGCGGAGTCGGGGATCACGTCGGGCTGCTCCGACCGCGAGTTCTGCCCCGGCGGCGCGGTGACGCGAGCGCAGATGGCGAGCTTCCTGGCCCGTGCCCTGAACCTCCCACCGGCGTCGAAGGACTATTTCAGCGACGACAACGGCAACCGCCACCAGGACAACATCAACCGGCTCGCCGAGGCCGGCATCACATCGGGGTGCAGCCTCGCGAACAGCTTCTGTCCGGACGGCCTCGTGACGCGCGAGCAGATGGCGGCATTCATCCACCGCGCCTTCAAGAATCGCTGACGTCGCGGTCGGGCCTCCCGCACCGTTCACATCGGTAGAATTGGCCTCCCCACCGGAGACCACCGTGAGCGAGCGTGCGGGCGTGCGCGTCCATCCCACTGCCGAGGTATCGCCGGAGGCGGCCATCGGCGCCGGCACGAGCATCTGGAACCAGGCCCAGGTGCGCGAGGGCGCGCGCATCGGCTCGGGGTGCGTCATCGGCAAGAACGTGTACGTCGACGCGGGCGTCGTCATCGGCGATCGGGTGAAGGTCCAGAACAACGTCTCACTGTTTCATGGCGTGACCATCGAGGACGGGGTCTTCATCGGGCCGCACGTGTGCTTCACCAACGACCGGGTGCCGCGCGCGGTCAACGTCGACGGCTCGCCGAAGTCGGATGCGGACTGGGAGGTCTCGCCGACGCTGGTCCGGCGCGGTGCCGCGCTCGGGGCGAACAGCACGATCCTGCCGGGGATCACCATCGGCCGCTGGGCGATGGTGGGATCGGGGAGCGTGGTCACCCGCGACGTGGCTGACCACGAGCTCGTGGCGGGCAACCCGGCGCGCCGGCTCGGCAGTGCCTGCCCGTGCGGTCAGCCACTCCGCGACTCGGATGACAGCGCTCACTTCGCGGGACCGTGTCCGCGCTGCGGCGATCCGTTTCCGCCGGTGGACGCCGGGTGAGGATCGTCACCGTCGTCGGCGCCCGGCCCCAGTTCATCAAGGCCGCCCCCGTCAGCCGCGTCCTGCGCCAGGCGGCCCACGCCGAGGTGCTGATCCATACCGGACAGCACCACGACGAGGCGATGAGTGCCGCCTTCTTCCGGGACCTGGAGATGGACGAGCCGCAGGTGAACCTGGAGGTCGCCGGCGGGAGCCACGGCCAGATGACCGGCGAGATGCTGCGCCGCCTCGAGCCGGCGCTGCTCGAGCACGAGCCGGACGGCGTCCTCGTCTACGGCGACACGAACTCGACGCTGGCCGGAGCGCTTGCCGCGGCGAAGGTGGCCTGGCCCGATGGCCGGCGGCCGTGGCTCGTGCATGTCGAGGCCGGCCTCCGCTCCTTCAACCGGAGCATGCCGGAGGAGCGCAACCGGATCGTGGCGGATCACCTCGCCGATCTCCTCCTGGCACCGACGCCGGTGGCCATGGCGCACCTGGCGCGCGAGGGCCTGGGCTCGCGGGCCGAGCTCGTTGGCGACGTGATGGTCGATGCCCACCGGTGGGCCTTGGAGCGGGCCGATGCGCATCTGCCGGACGTCGTCCGCGGGCTCGGCCGCTATCTGCTGGTGACCCTGCACCGCGCCGAGAACGTGGACGATCCCACCCGCCTGCGCCGGCTCCTGGACGCCCTCGCGGTCGGCCTGCCGGTCCTGTTCCCGATCCACCCGCGCACGCGTTCGGCCATCGGCCGATTCGGGCTGACCCTGCCGGAGGCCGTCATCCCGATGCCGCCGCTCGGGTACCTGGCCATGGTTGCCGCACAGGCCCACGCCACGGCCATCGCCACCGACTCGGGCGGCCTCCAGAAAGAGGCGTACCTGGCCGGCGTGCCATGCATCACGCTGCGCGCCGAGACCGAGTGGACCGAGACGGTGGATGCGGGCTGGAACCGGCTGGTCGGCGCCGATCCCGCCGCCCTGGCAGCGGCCCTCGACGACGAGGCCTTCCTGCGACGCGACAGGCCGCGCCCGGAGTTGTACGGTGACGGTCGCGCGGCCGAGCGAATCGTGGCCGCGCTCGAGCGTGCCGCAGCGTCCGGCGGCTCCGACCGGCAGGAGGGAGACGAAGCGTGATTCCGATCGCCCGTCCGCAGATGGGCACCGAGGAGAGGGACGGGGTCTGGGAGGCGATGGCCTCCGGGGGCCTGGCCCAGGGCCCGCGCGTCCGCGAGTTCGAGGAGCGCTTCGCCGCCTACGTCGGGACCGCGCACGCCATTGCCACGAGCTCCGGCACGACCGCCCTGCACCTGGCTCTCCTCGGTCACGGCATCGGCCCCGGAGACGAGGTCGTCACCGTTCCGTTCACCTTCATCGCCAGCGCCAACAGCATCGTGTACACCGGCGCGAGGCCGGTCTTCGTGGACATCGGGGAGGCGGATTTCTGCATCGATCCGTCGCTCGTCGAGGCGGCGATCACCCCGCGCACCAGGGCGATCATGCCGATCAGCCTGTACGGGCAGCCGGCCGACATGCCCGCGCTGGCCGAGGTGGCGGATCGACATGGCATCGCGCTCGTCGAGGATGCCTGCCAGGCGCACGGCGCCGCGATCGACGGGCGGCGCAGCGGGACCTGGGGTGTCGGCACCTTCAGCTTCTACCCGACGAAGAACATGACCACCGGCGAGGGCGGGATGCTGACCACCGATGACGCCGCTCTCGCGGATCGAGTCCGCCTGCTGCGCGAGCACGGCATGAAGGTCCGCTACCACCACGAGGTCCTCGGGTACAACTTCCGCATGACCGATCTGGCGGCTGCCATCGGGCTGGCCCAGCTGCCGAAGCTCGACGCTGCCAACGCCCGACGCCGTGAAATTGCCGCCCGATATGACGCGGAGCTGCGGGGAGTGGTCACGCCGACCGTCCGTCGGGGCGTGACGCACGCCTATCACCAGTACACGATCCGCGTCTCCCAGCGAGACCGATTCGCAGATCGTCTCCGAGAGCGCGGCGTCGGCTCTGCCATCTACTACCCGATCCCGGTGCACCGACAGGCCCCCTTCGTTGCCATGGGCCTCGGCGATGGCGACTTCCCCGTCACGGAGCGGCTCACCGCCGAGGTGCTCAGCATTCCGGTGCATCCGGGGCTGACCGACGACGAGGTCGGCACGGTCGTCGCCGCCGTGAATGCCACGGCCGAGGAGCTGGGCCCGCCACCCGGCGGCGGGGCCTCGACGGCATGATGGCCGGCTCGACCGCGCGGCCGCTGCGTGCCGGCGTCATCGGCCTCGGCATGATGGGCCGCAACCACGTCCGTGTCTGGGACGAGGTCATCGACGGCGTGGACCTCGTCGCGGTTGCCGACCCCGAGCCGGGGGCGGTCGCCCGCGCCACCGCCGGCCGCCGCGCGCACGGCTTCGACGACCCGGAGCGAATGCTCGCCGAGGAGGAGCTGGACCTGGTCAGCGTGGTGGCGCCGACCCGACTGCACCGGCCGCTGGCGCTCGCGGCGCTGCGCGCCGGGGCGCACGTGGTGGTCGAGAAGCCGATCGCCGCCACGCGCGATGAGGCGCTCGAGATGATCGCGGCTGCCGAGGCGGCCGGCCGCCTGCTGAGCGTCGGGCACATCGAGCGCTTCAACCCGGCGATCCGCGAGCTCCAGAGGCGGCTTGCCGCCGGCGAGCTGGGCCGGATCTTCCAGATCCACGCGACGCGGCTCGGTCCCTTCCCGGCACGAATTCGCGACGTGGGCGTCGTCATCGACCTCGCGCCCCACGACATCGACGTCATGCGCTACCTCGTCGGCTCGGAGCCGATCCGCATTCATGCCGAGGCCGAGCGCCGGATCCACACCGAGCACGAGGACCTGTTCGTCGGCACGATGAAATTCGCGAACGGCACGATCGGCCTGCTCGACATCAACTGGCTGACCCCCACCAAGCGCCGAACGCTGACGGTCACCGGCGAGCGCGGGATGTACGTCGCCGACTACCTGGCGCAGGATCTCGTCTTCTATGCGAACCCGGAGGCGGTCGAGACCTGGGTGAACCGCGGCGCTGGCGCGCCGATCACCTCGGTCACCGAGGGCGAGATGGTGCGGCGCGCCGTCCGGCGCCAGGAGCCGCTGGCCGTCGAGCTGGGCGAGTTCGCCGCGGCGGTTCGCGACGGCGGCCCCGCTCCGGTCGATCCGCGCGACGCGATGGTCGCCCTGTTGCTGGCGCGCAAGATGGTCGAGTCGGCCGAGACCGGCGAGGCGATCGCCGGCGCGGCCCTGGCGGAGGCGTTGGCGTGAGGATCGCCGTGGTCGGGCTCGGCCACATCGGCCTGCCCCTCGCGGTCCAGTACGCCTCCCGCGGGCATGACGTGCTCGGCATCGACGTCAGCGAGCGCATCGTGCAGGCCATCGGCCGCGGAGAATCGCCGCACGACGACGAGCCGGCACTCGTCGAGCGCGTTCCCGAGCTCGTGGCCTCGGGTCGCCTGCGCGCCGCCACCTGGGGTGCGGCCGACGCGATGCGCGAGGCGGAGGTCGTCGTGGTCATCGTGCCGGTGGTCGTGGATGCCGAGCGCCGGATCGACTTCGGCCCGATCGACGCGGCCACGCGCGACATCGCGAGACGCATCGGCCCCGGCGTGCTGGTCGTCTACGAGACCACCCTCCCGGTCGGCACCACGCGGGATCGGTTCGGCCCGATGCTGGCCGATGGCAGCGGGCTCAGCCTCGATGCGGACCTGTTCCTCGCATTCAGCCCGGAGCGCGTGCTCGTCGGCCGCGTGTTCGCCGACCTGCGGCGCTACCCGAAGATCGTGGGCGGCACGAGCGAGGAAAGCACCAGGCGGGCGGTCGCCTTCTATCGCGACGTGCTCGATGAAGGCACTGACGTCCGGGCAGTGACGAGCGCCGAGACCGCCGAGCTGGTGAAGCTGGCAGAGACCACCTATCGCGACGTGAACATCGCCTACGCCAACGAGCTCGCGCGTCTCGCGGCGCGCACCGGCATCGACGTCACCGAGGTCATCGGCGCAGCGAACTCGCAGCCGTTCAGCCACATCCACCAGCCCGGGGTCGGCGTGGGAGGTCACTGCATCCCGGTCTATCCCCACTTCCTGTTCAACGACGACCCCGAGCTGCGCCTCCCGCCGCTGGCGCGCGAGATCAACGAGGGCATGGGCGCGTGGACCGTGGACCGCATCGAGGAGCTCGTCGGCTCGCTCGACGGAGCGACGGTGCTGGTGCTCGGGATCGCGTATCGAGGCGATGTCCGCGAGGACGCGTTCAGCTCCGCCTTCCCGCTCCGCGACGAGCTGCTCGCCGCCGGCGCCCGCGTGCTGGCCCACGACCCGTTCTTCGACGACGCCCACCTGCGTGAGCTCGGATTCGAGCCGTACGACCTCGCATCCGGGGAGCCGGTTCGGGTCGCGGTGCTGCAGGCTGCGCACACCGCATACCGCGAGCTCGAGCCCACGGCGCTTCCGGGCGTCGAGCTCCTCGTCGACGGTCGAAACGCCCTCGACCCGGAGCGATGGCGGTCCGCCGGGGTGACCTATGTCGGCATCGGACGCTGAGGAGGCGGCCCCGCCCGCTCCGCCGGTCGGCCTCGCCGCCGGTCGGGGCGTCTGGGTCGTGCTGCCGACCTACGACGAGCGGGAGAACCTGGAGCGGATGGCGGCCGCCATCCTGGCGGCGCTCCCCGAGGCGTCGCTCCTCGTCGTCGACGACAACTCACCGGATGGCACCGGTGAGCTGGCGGACACGCTCGCGGCCCGCGAGCCGCGGATGGCGGTGCTCCATCGACCCGGAAAGGAGGGCCTGGGTGCGGCCTATCGGGATGGCTTCCGATGGGTGCTCCAACGGCCGAACGCTCGCGCCGTGGTTCAGATGGACGCGGACTTCAGTCACGACCCATCCGATCTGCCGCGGCTGCTCGGGCCGCTCATGGCCGACGCCGATCTGGTGCTCGGCACCCGGTACATGCCCGGCGGGAACACCGTCGGCTGGCCGTGGTACCGCAAGCTGATCAGCCGGGGCGGGACGCTGTTCGCCCGCACCGTCCTGTTGCTACCGTACCGAGACCTGACCGGCGGCTTCAAGGCGTGGCGGCGGGAGCTGCTCGAAGCGGTCCGCCTGCGCGAGATCGGCGGCTCCGGCTACGGGTTCCAGATCGAGACCACCTGGTGGGCTCATCGCCGCGGTGCCCGGATCGTGCAGGTGCCGATCGTCTTCCGCGAACGGGTGGCAGGCGCCTCGAAGATGAGCGGCGGCATCGTCCGCGAGGCGATGCTCCTCGTCCTGGCTCTCCGATGGCGCGCGATTCGGGCTGCGCTGCGCCGCGAGGGCTGAGGGAACGCCTCGTGCGTCGCCGCGGAGCATCGGCTAGCATGGCGCCTCGCCGCTGCGGCGGTCGTGACGACCGCATCCCGGCCGCGGCATGACCTGCATGCACTCGAGGCGATGACCTTCCGATCCCGACCGGTCCTCGACCGGAAGCACCGGCCGCGCTGGCAGGACGAGCTGCGCACCCAGCAGCTCACGATCCTGGGCTTCGCGCTGGCAATCGCCCTGGCGCTCGGCATCTTCGGCGCCGCTGCATGGAACGGCTACTGGGAGACGCACCTGCGTCCGGTCGCCGTCGTGGCCGGGACCACCTACGACCGCGGCGACCTCGGCCAGCGCGAGGCGATCCTGACGGCAGAGGCGGTGGCCCAGGTGACGGAGCTCCAGCAGCAGCTCGACGGCGGTCCGCGCTCGCAGCTCATTCAGCAGCAGATCGACAGTCTCACCACCGGGTTCAACCAGCTGGCGGCGAACGCATCGAGCTCGCTCGTCGACGGCGCGGTGCTCGCCGAACGCGCAGCCGACTTCGGCGTCGAGGTGACGGACGCCGAGGTGGACGCCGAGGTCGCCGCCCGCATGCGCCTACCGGAGCGGATTCAGGCACGCCTCATCCTGGTCGAGCCCGAGGTGACCGATCCGGCCGGCGAGGACGAGGACGGGCAGGACGTGGACGAGCAGGACGAGGAGGCGGACGACCCGGAGCCGACCGAGGAGCAGCGGGCAGCGGCCCGGCAACTGGCGGAGGAGGCGCGCGCACGGGTCGAGGATGGCGAGGACTTCGAGGTGGTCGCGGGCGAGGTGAGCGATCACTTCACGGCGACCGCCGGCGGCCTGCTCGGCTGGTTCACGGCCGACGACGCCGCCAACGAGGAGTACGCGGAGGCACTCGCGGACGCCGAGGTCGGCGACCTGGTCGGTCCGATCGAGACCGAGGGCGGCTACGCCGTGCTCGAGCTGCTCGCCCGGCGCGAGGCGGCTGCCACCGGTCCGCTGGCCGACCTTCTCGAGCGGAATGGTGTGCCGGACCGAGCGTACCGCCAGTACGTGCGTTCGGAGCTGCTGCTGGAGGCGTACCGCGAGCACTTCCTGGATGAAGTGGTCGGCAGCGACGTGGAGCAGCGGCGCATCGCCCGCATCGGCATCACACCGCCCACCGGAACCGGTGACCCGGTTGCGCAGGAACGCGCCCGTCACGTCCTCGTTCAGCCGCTTCCCGACGCGGACGACCAGTCCGGGGCGACCGACGAGGAGTGGGAGGCCGCCCGCGAAGCGGCCGAGGACGCACGTCAGCGGCTGAGCGAGCCGGATGCCGATTGGTTCGAGATCGCGCCGGAGGTGAGCGAGGACCCGGGCTCCGCGTCGCGCGGCGGCGATCTCGGCTGGTACGACCCGCAGGCCAGCCCATTCGTCGAGGAGTTCGCCGATGCCCTCGCCGGCCTCGATGTGGGCGAGATCAGCGAGCCCGTGCGCACCGACTTCGGCTGGCACGTGATCCAGAAGACCGGCGAACGGGAGAGCCCCGAGGAGCTGGCAGCCCGGCTCGTGGCGGAGCTCGGCGGCGACCTCGATGGCTTCGCGGAGACGGCCCGGCTGCTGAGCGACGATCCGGGGACGGCCGCGGATGGCGGGGAGGTGGGCTGGATCGCCCGCTACCAGCTCGATCCGATGCACGAACAGGCGGTGTTCGGCCTGGGCCAGGTCGGTGACGTGAGCGAGCCGATCGAGGACGGCGACGGGACCCTCACCATCTACCAGCTCCTCGAGGCCGACGATGAACGGGCCCTCGACGATGCGCAGCGCAGCGCAATCTCCGGGGCCGGGTTCGAGCGCTGGCTCGAGTCCGATGTTCGGGCACCGGTCGAGACCTGGATCGATCCGCAGTTCGAACCGGCCGGCTCCGTCACCTGATCTGATGGGCGCGGGAACGTCGCGCGGCATCGACGCACTGCTGGCGGCGGCCGGGCTCGATGCGGTGGACGGGGTGCAGGTGGTCGGCGGCAGCCGCCTGGCGAGCATCCCCTTCGATCCATCGTTACCCCTGATCGTGCTCCGCGGCGCGGCCAGTCTCCCTCCGGGTGGCAGCCTCCCCGGACGCCACGCCCGGCGTGATCCGGCCGGCGTGCTGCGGGCGCTGTATCCAGATGCGCACGCGGCGCGTGCGCTGCCGAGCGGCGACGAGCGTCGGATCGGGGACATGGATGCGGCCAGCCTGGCCGCGAGCGACTGGTTCGTGCCGCCCCTCGACCCGGTCGACAACCTCGCCAGCCCGCACGGGATGGCGGCCATCAGCGCGCGCCTGCGGGCTCCGGACGGCTGCCCATGGGACCGGAAGCAGACCCACCTGACGCTCCGGCCCTACCTGCTCGAGGAGGCCTACGAGACCATCGATGCGATCGAGAACGGGGACCCCGCCGACCTCGCCGAGGAGCTAGGCGACCTGCTGCTGCAGGTCGTCCTGCATGCCCAGTTCGCGGCCGAGGAGGGAACGTTCGACCTCACCGATGTCTACCGATCGATCGGTGCCAAGATCGTGCGTCGCCACCCTCACGTCTTCGGCGGCCTGGAGGTGGACGGCGAGCAGCAGGTGCTGGCGAACTGGGAGACCATCAAGGCCGGGGAGCGCGCCGAGCGCGGCAAGGGCCATGAGGGTGCCTTCGGCGGCGTGGCGCGCGCCCTGCCGGCCCTGCCGGCGAGCCGCGAGATCCAGGACCGTGCCTCGTCGCTCGGATGGGACTGGGATGCGATCGACGGGGTCTGGGAGAAGGTCGGCGAGGAGCTCGACGAGCTCCGCGCTGCGGACAGGGACGACGAGCGCCTCCACGAGGTCGGCGACGTGCTGTTCGCCGTCGTCAATCTCGCCCGCTGGATGAAGGTCGACCCCGAGGAGGCGCTGCGCACCGCGAATGCCCGATGGATCGCCCGCTACCGGCGGGTCGAGGCGCTCGCGATCGAGCGGGGGATCGACCTCGAGTCGCTGTCGCTGGCCGGGAAGGACGAGCTGTGGGACCAGGTCAAGGGTCGATAACCCTCCTTCCCCGCGTCCGGCGCGTGGCGATCGTCGTTCATGCGGTCGTGCCCGATGATCCGCGGGTCCGGCGCCAGAGCGACGCCCTGGCCGATGCGGGCTACGAGGTCGACATCCTCTGCCTGCGGGGCGAAGGCCAGGAGCCGGAGGACGTCGACGGCCCGGTTCGAATCCTGCGCCTGCCGATCGACCGCGGGCTCGTCGGGTTCTTCCATCACCTGGCCGAGTACCTCGCCTTCACGACCATGGCCTCGATCCGGCTGGCGCGCGAGCATCGGCGGCGACCGTACGATCTGGTCCAGGTGGCGACCGTTCCGGACTTCCTGACCGTGGCCGCCCTCCCGGAGAAGCTCGCCGGGGTGCCGCTCCTGCTGGACCTCCACGAGGACATGCCGGAGTTCTTCCGCGACCGGTTCCGAAGCCCGCTCCTGCGCCCGCTCCTGCCGATCGTCGGCGCCGTGGCCCGAGGCTCTGCCGCGCTTGCCGACGAGATCATCACCGTGCACGAGCCGCTCCGCCGGCTGTCGATCGCTCGAGGCGTCGAACCCGACCGCATCGGCGTGGTCATGAACAGCGCCGACGCTCGCCATTTCGATCCACGCCGGTTCAGCCGCCGGTCGTTCATGGCCGATGGAACCCTGCGCCTCATTCACCACTCGAATCTGCAGCGCATCTACGGCCTCGATGTCGCCATCGAGGGACTCTCCCAGGTCGATCCCGGCATCCGCTGGCAGCTCGACGTGTACGGGGACGGCCCGTGGCGCCCGCACGTCGAGTCGGCCATCGAACGCACCGCCACCCGAAATCGGGTGACGCTCCACGGCCGCGTTCCGATGGACGACCTGCCCCGCCTCCTCGCCGGCGCCGACATCGGCCTGGTCCCCTCCCTGGCCGAGCCCTACCTGGAATTCTCGCTGAGCACGAAGCTGCTCGAGTACGCGGCCATGGGTGTTCCGGTCATTGCCAGCGACCTCGCCACGTTCCGCCACCACTTCACCGCGGATGCGATGCGATTCGTTCCCGGCAGCGATCCGGCCGCCATCGCGCGGGCCGTGGAGGGATGTGTGGCCGACCCGGCCGGCACGCTGGCCATGGGCGACGAGGCGCGACGCCAGGCGGCCGCCTACGACTGGGAGGTTCAGAAGTCGCGGTATCTCGAGATCGTCGGCCGCATGTGTGCCCGCGGAGGTCCCGCATAGTAGGATCGGCCGCACGGGGCGTGGCGCAGCCTGGCAGCGCGCCTGCTTTGGGAGCA
>DATHTR010000124.1:0-45742 GCA_035463095.1 Candidatus Angelobacter sp.
GCGCGCCGTCGACGGGCTGGTGGCCGTTGGCGAGCGCGGACGCTGGATCGCCGAGGCGGCCCGGGCCGCGGGCCTCGACCGGGTGAGCTGGGCCGCGGACGCGGACGAGGCCGCTGCCGTGGTGGAGCGTGACCTCGCGCCCGGCTACGGTGACCTGGTGCTCGTCAAGGCATCGCGCGGCATCGCGCTGGATCGGACCGTCGAGCTGCTGAGCGGGGTGCGACCGTGACCCTGCTCCCGATCGTGGTGGCGCTGCTGCTCGCCTTCATCGGCATGGTGATCCTGGCGCCGATCTACATCACCCTCCTCCAGCGCCTCGGGTACGGGAAGCAGATCCGCGGCGAGGGACCGGCGGCGCACTTCGGCAAGGCCGGCACGCCGACGATGGGCGGGATGCTGGTCGTCACCGTCGTGCTCTTCCTGGCGATGGCCCTGCGCATCGAGGACGCAGCGACCCTCACGCCGATGCTGACGCTCATGGGCGTCGGCATCCTGGGTGCGCTCGACGACTTCGTGAACGTCCGGACCGGCGTCGGCATGCGCGGCCGGTGGAAGCTGGTGTGGCAGACCGCGGTGGCCATCCTGGCGGCGTTCTACATCTGGCGGCATTTCGACCTGACCGGGCTGAACGTTCCCCTCGTCGGGCAGTTCGAGGTTGCCGGGCCGCTCCTCATCGCCTTCATCGCCTTCGTCATCGTGGGCACCAGCAACGCCGTCAACCTGACCGACGGCCTCGACGGCCTCGCGGGCGGCGTGCTCATCTTCAGCTTCGTGGCGTACCTGCTCATCAGCCTGGTCGAGGTGCCCGGGGTGAAGATCGAGCAGCCGAACCTCGCCATCTTCTGCGCCCTCGTCATCGGTGCCCTCATGGGATTCCTGTGGTTCAACGTCCACCCGGCGCAGATCTTCATGGGGGATTCGGGGGCGCTGAGCCTGGGGGCCACGCTGGCGGTGGTGGCGACCGTGAACGGGCAGCTGCCCCTGCTCGCGATCGTCGGCATCGTCTTCTTCGCGGTGATCATGAGCGTGGTGCTCCAGGTCCTCAGCTACCGGCTCCGCGGCCGACGGATCTTCCGCATGACCCCGCTTCATCACCACTTCGAGCTCATCGGCTGGGCCGAGGAGAAGATCACGCTCCGGTTCTGGATCGTCGCCGCGCTGGCGGGACTGCTCGGCTTCAGCCTCTTCCTCGGAAGCGTGCGGGCGCTGTGAGCGAGCCGATGGCCGCCCCGGCGGCGCCGATCCGCTCGATCTCGGACCTCGAGGGCCGTCGCGTGACGGTGCTCGGGCTGGCCCGCTCCGGCATCGCCGCCTGTCGCTTCCTGGCCGATGCCGGCGCCGAGGTCACTGCCTACGACCGGCGCTCGATCGACGAGCTGGCCGATGCGGTCGCCGCCCTCGAGGGCCGTCCCGTCCGGCTCGCGCTCGGCGTCGACGAAGCGACCGCCCGCGCGCTCATCGAGCGCTCCGAGCTCCTCGTCACGAGCCCCTCGGTGTCGCCGCGGTTCCCGACGACCGATCCATGGCTGCGCGACGCGTTGACCGCGGCCGCGGCACGTGGTGCCGAGCTGGTCAGCGAGGTCGGGCTGTTCCTGCGCCTGACCCGTGCCCGCGTCCTGGGCGTGACCGGGACGAAGGGGAAGACGACGACCGCGTCCCTGGTCGCGGCCATGCTCGAACGAGCCGGCGTGCCGAACGTGCTGGGCGGCAACATCGGCACGCCACTCATCGAGCGCGCCGGGGAGCTGGACGCGCGCACGTGGGCGGTCCTCGAGCTCTCCGAGCTCCAGCTGCCGACCGTCGACCGTGGCGTGGACGTGGCGCTCTACACGAACATCGGCGAGGACCACCTCGACCGGCACGGCAGCGTGTCCGCCTACCGGGCGGTGAAGGCTCGGCTGGCCGAGCTGTCCGTGGACGATGGGCGGGTCGTGCTGAATGCCGACGACGCGGGTTGCCGCGAGCTCGGCGAGCGCCTGCCCGCCGTCGCCGTCGCCTGGTATGGCCTCGAGGCCGGCGTGCGGCACGCACTCGATGCCACGGTGGTCGATGGTCGCGTGACGGTGATGGGCGATGGCCTGCTGCCCGCCTCCGACGTGCCGCTGCCCGGCCGCCACATGCTCGCCAATGTCGTCGGCGCGGCGCTGGCCGCGCGACTGGCCGGGGCCGACGCCGGCTCCATCGCGGCCGCCATTCGCGAGTTCGAAGGGGTGCCGCATCGGCTCGAGACCGTCGCGGAGCGCAACGGCGTGCGCTGGGTGAACGACTCGCAGGCCACCATCCCCGACGCCGCGATCGCGGCACTCGGCGCGTTCGACGCGCCGATCGTGCTCATCGCCGGTGGGAAGAGCAAGGGCCTCGACCTGGGCCAGTTCGCCGACGCCATCGCCGGCCGAGTCCGGGGCTGCATCCTCATCGGCGAGACCGCCGTCGAGCTCGAGCGGCTGATCGCCGGTCGCGTCGCGATCGATCAGGCTGCGACGATGGACGATGCGGTGGCCATGGCCGCCCGCCGAGCCGAGGCCGGCGACGTCGTGCTGCTTGCGCCGGCGGCCGCGAGCTTCGACATGTTCTCGGACTACGCCGCGCGCGGGGACGCCTTCCGCGCCGCGGTCGACGCGCTGGAGGTCGGCCGGTGAGCGCGATCGCCGCCGGCGCGTCGCGCCGCTCGGCCGCATCGGCGCGCGGCCGAACGGTGGGCGGAGTGCGACGAGAGCGGCACGAGCCCGCCTACGCGCTCCTGCTGGCGGTGATCGCCCTCACCGCGCTCGGGATCGTGATGGTCTACTCGGCGTCGAGCGTGCGCTCGTACTTCAGCAGCGCCGACCCGGCGGCCCAGGGCCTCGAGCAGCTGGTGTGGGCCGGCATCGGCCTGGTCGGCCTGTTCGTCGCCAGCCGCATCGACTTCCGGCATCTGCGCTACCTGGCGATCCCCTTCTTCGTCATCACCCTCGCCCTCCTCGTCGCCGTCCTCATTCCCGGCATCGGCTCCGAGATCAACGGGTCGCGCCGCTGGATCGTCATTCCGGGCTTCGGATCGCTCCAGCCATCCGAGTTCGCCAAGCTCGCGATCGTCCTGTACCTGGCCCACTGGCTCGACCGTCGCGGCCGCGAGGCAAGGAGCTTCTGGAACGGGATGGTGCCGTTCGGCATGCTGGTGGCGCCCGGCTTCTTCCTCATCGCCATGCAGCCGGACATGGGGACCGCCGGGGTGTACTCGATCATCGCCTTCGCGATCTTCTTCATGGCCGGCGCGAACCTGCTCTACCTCGGCGCGATCTTCGCCGCGGCCGGCGCGGCCGCATGGCTGATGATCAGCGCCACCGCCTACCAGATGGCCCGCGTCCAGACCTTCCTCGACCCGTTCCGTGATCCACTCGGCGCCGGCTACAACACGATCCAGGGCCTGCTCGCGCTCGGCCTCGGGGGCATCACCGGGCTCGGCCTCGGGGAGAGCCGCATGAAGTACCTGTACCTGCCGGCGCCGTCGACCGACTTCATCTTCGCGATCATCGGCGAGGAGTGGGGGGTCGTCGGGTCGCTGGCCGTGGTCGGACTGTTCGTCGTGGTCGCCTACCAGGGGTATCGGATCGCGATCAATGCCCCCGACACCTTCTCGGGGCTGGTGGCCTGCGGGATCACGACCTGGCTCGTGGTCCAGGCGTGCATCAACATGATGGTGGTCACGGCGCTCATGCCGGTGACCGGCATCCCGCTCCCGTTCATCAGCGCCGGAGGCTCGGCGCTGACCATCAACCTCGCGGCGGTCGGGATCCTGCTCTCGATCAGCCGCGAGACCACGCAACAAGGATCCCTGCGCGATGCGGTGTTCGGTATCGGGCGGCGGGACCGGCGGGCACATCTACCCCGCGCTGGCCGTCGCACGGGCCCTGCGCGACGTCAGACCCGACGTTGAGCTGGACTACATCGGCGGCGTCCGCGGCTTCGAGCGACGGCTCGTGGCCAGCCACCCGATGCGCGCCGAGCTGCCCTATCACGAGCTCGTCGTGCGGTCGCTTCGCTCGGCCGGACTGTCGGTCCACACGGCCCTCGATCCGGCCCGGTTGGCGGCCTCGGTCCCGCAGGCGTGGTGGCTGCTGGGCCGGCTTCGTCCCGACGCCCTGTTCACCACGGGCGGCTATCTCGCGCTGCCGCTGGTCCTCGCGGCACGGTCCCGGGGGATCCCGACCCTGGTGTGGGAAGGCAACGTGCTGCCCGGCCGGGCGACCCGCGCCATCGGTCGCTTCGCCACTCGCGTGGCCGTGAGCTTTCCCCCCACGCTCGAGGCGTTCGGCGACAACGCGTTCGTCTCCGGCACGCCCATCCGGTCGTTCGACGGCGTGGACCGGGAGGCGGCCCGGCATGCGCTCGGCGTCGATCCGGACGACCGGCTGCTGCTGGTGTTCGGCGGCTCGCAGGCGGTCGCGCGCCTCAACGAGGCCGTCCTCGACTCGCTCCCATCGCTGGTCGAGGGCTGGCATGTCCTGCACCTGGCCGGCGAGGCGGGCATGGCCGATGCGGGGGCCGCGCGCCAGCGGCTGCCCGAGCGGCTCCGGCCGCGCTACACCGCCGAGCCGTTCCTCACCGATCGCATGGCCGAGGCGCTCGTGGCGGCGGACCTCGTCGTCGGACGGGCCGGGTCCTCGACCTGCGCCGAGCTGGCCGCGGTCGGCGTCGCCTCGATCCTCGTGCCGTATCCGTTCGCCGGGGCGCATCAGCGCTACAACGCGGGCTACCTGGCCGACGAGGGCGCCGCCGTGGTCGTCCCGGACGAGGAGCTGACCGGCGAGCGACTGCTGGCCGAGGCGGCGAGGCTCCTCGACGACGCGCCTCGCGGCGAGATGGCGGCGGCCGCGAAGCGCATCGGCCGCCCCGACGCGGCGCGGGCCCTCGCGGACGAGCTGGTGGCGATGGCCCTCGGCGGAGTCCGGCCCTCGGAGGGCGCAGCATGAGCCGGTCCGTCGTGGCCGATCGTCTCGAGGTCCTCGACCGGCTGGCCGCCGAGCGCGGGATCGCGCTCCAGAGCGACGCGCCGATCGGGCCGCTGACGACCCTGCGTGTCGGAGGCCCGGCGGACCGGCTGGCCGTGGCGTCCAGCGTCGATGCGCTGGTCGCCGCACTCGAGCTCGCGAGAGACGCCGGAGTGCCTGCGGGGGTGCTGGGAAAGGGGAGCGACCTGGTGGTGGCCGACTCCGGCATCCGCGGCCTGGTGATCCGCAACCGGGCCGGCGCGATCGAGATCGACGGCACGGGCGTGCGGGCCGAGGGCGGGGCCGCCATGGCGTCCCTGGTGAAGCGCTGTACCGCCGGTGGCCTGGCCGGCCTCGAGTTCGGCATCAGCATTCCCGGCACGGTGGGCGGGGCCGTCTGGGCGAATGCCGGCGCCCACGGCGGCGAGATGAAGGACCTCGTGCGGCGCGTCTGGGCCTGGGCGCCGGAGGCCGGCCGGCTCGAGCTGCGCGGCGCGGACTGCGGGTTCGCGTATCGAGAGTCGCGTTTCAAGGCGAGCGGCGAGGTCGTGCTCGGCGCCGAGCTCGCGCTGGAGTCCGGCGATCCCGAGGCGATCGCGGCCCGCGTCGCCGAGCATCAGGCGCATCGCCGCGCGACCCAGCCCCTGGCCGAGCAGAACGCCGGATCGGTGTTCCGCAACCCGGCCGGGGACTTCAGCGGCCGGCTCATCGACGCCGCGGGGCTGAAGGGCTTCCGCATCGGCTCGGCCGAGGTGAGCACCCTCCACGCCAACTTCATCATCGCCGATCGGGGCGGTCGGGCCGCCGACGTCCGAGCCGTCGGTGACCACGTGCGCCGAGTCGTCGCCGAGCTGCATGGCGTCGCGCTCCAGTACGAGATCGAGTTCGTCGGCGACTGGCCGGACGATCTCGACCCGCCACCGTCCCGCCTGGCGGGCATCGCATGACGCGCATCCGGGTCGGCATCTTCGCCGGCGGGCGTTCTGCGGAGCACGAGGTGAGCATCGCGTCGGCGGAGGCCGTGCTGCGGGCCATCGACCGCGATCGGTACGAGCCGTACCTGGTGTACATCGACCGCGAGGGCCGCTGGCTGCTGCCGAGCGGGCCGGCGCCGGAGCTCGCCGGCGGCCAGCGGCTGGCGGGGCTGCTCGGAGCGGCGACGCCGGACGAGGAGGTCGAGCGGCTGCGTCTCCACCGCGAGCATCAGCCCCCGGCCGTCATCGATGATCGAGGGCTCGCGGCACGCGCCGCGGTTCGTTCGCTGGCCGACGCGGTCGACGTCGCGTTTCTCGTCGTCCACGGCCCGTTCGGAGAGGACGGTACCCTCCAGGGCTTCCTGGAGCTCGCCGGCATCCCGTACACCGGCGCGGGCGTGCTGGCCAGCGCGGTGGCCATGGACAAGGTGGTCTTCAAGGACCTGATGCGCGGTCACGGCCTGCCCGTCGTCGATGCCGTCTGGTTCCGGCACGGCGCATGGCGGCGGGAGCCTGAGCACGTCCTGCGCGAGGTGGGCGAGACCGTCGGCCAGCGGAGCGTGGTGAAGCCGGCGCGACTGGGGTCGAGCGTGGGGATGAGCCTGGTCCATGCCCTGGACGAGCTGCCGGCTGCCCTGGACGAGGCGTTCCGCTACGACAGCAAGGTGATCGTGGAGGCCTACGTTCCGAATGCTCGCGAGCTCGAATGCGGCGTTCTCGGCAACGACGACCCGATCGTCTTCGAGCCGGGCGAGGTCCGCTCCAGCCACGAGTTCTATGACTACGAGTCCAAGTACGTCGCCGGCCTGGCCGCGGTCGAACCTCGAGCCGACGTCGATCCGGAGCTGGCCGCCCAGCTCAAGGAGTACGCCCTGGCGGCGTATCGCGCCGTCGACGCAGCCGGCATGGCGCGGGTCGACTTCCTGGTGAGCGGCGAGGACGTCTACCTGAGCGAGATGAACACGCTGCCCGGCTTCACTGCCACCAGCATGTACCCCAAGCAGGCCGAGCTCGCCGGGCTCTCCTTCGGGGAGCTCATCGATCGCCTCATCGAGCTGGCGCGGGAGCGGGACCGATGAAGCTCAAGGCGCAGCCGAAGGCCCGACCTCCGCGACGCGCCTCGGGCGGGCGGCGCGCGATGGCCGCGCGCCCGTCGGCACGCGGCCGGAATCGCATGGCCCGGCGCCCCGGCGTCCCGCTGCGGAGGCGAGTCGCGGGCCGGCTGCCGTCGATCGGTCGCATCCTGGCCGGGCTGGGCGCCGCGGCGGGCGTCGCGGCGCTGATCGCGCTCGTGACCGGGCCATGGCTGCGCGTGGCCGACGTCTCCTGGGCCGGCGACGCATTCACCCCGCCGGCCGCGATCGAGCGCGTGCTCGAGGACGAGCGAGGCACCGCGGTGCTGGCCGTCGACACCGCGGCCGTGCGCGAGCGCCTCGAGGCGCTGCCGTCGGTGATCGAGGCGACGGTGACGACCGACCTGACCGGCGTGGTCCTGGCCGCGGTGGTCGAGGCCGAGCCCGCCTTCGTGTGGGAGACGCGCCGGGCCCGGCTGGTCGGCGCGGCCGACGGGACGCTGTTCGCCGCGCTGAGCCGCGGCGAGGACCTGCCGGAGGCCCTGCACCAGCTGCCGGCGGTCAGCGACGAGCGCTTCGAGGGCCGCCTGCTCGCCGTGGGTGACCGGATTCCCGCCGCCCTGCTCCGCACCGCCAACGCTCTATCGGCCATCGATCCGGCCACCCTCGGATCCCGCGCGACGGACTTCGAGGTCGCGGTCGACGACGACCATGGCTTTCGGCTGCAGGCTGTCGATCCGGAGTGGGAGGTCGCCTTCGGCGTGTATGGCCTCGACCCGCGCGAGACCGTGGCCGGGGCGGAGGCGCGCCTCGAGCGCCAGGTGACCGCGGTTCGCACCCTGTTCGCGAGTCGCGAGGAGGCCGAGATCGGCTGGGTGGATGTCCGCAACCCCGGAAAGGTATATTTCCGTGCCAAGGGGTGACGCGCGCCACCGAGCGCGGGGCCTCCGAGATCCTCGTTCCGGGACCTTCCCTCATGTGGCTTCCCCTCGTCGGCCTTGCGCTCGGAGTCGCGCTCGGGCTGGTGCTCAACGTCAACGTTGGCCCCGACCTGGCGCGCTACTCGGCCGTGGCCATCCTGGCGGGACTCGACTCGGTGCTCGGCGCCATTCGAGCGGAGCTGGACGCGCACTACGACAACCGGATCTTCCTCTCCGGCTTCGTGACGAACGTGCTCGTGGCGGTGGCGCTGACCTTCGTCGGCGACCGGCTGGGGATCGACCTGTACCTGGTGGCGCTCTTCGCCTTCGGCCTGCGCATCTTCCAGAACGTGGCGCTCATCCGACGTCACTTCCTGTAGGCTCGGACGGCACCGATGGCGCGCTCCGCGCGCTCGATCACAGGAGGTAGCTTGGAACGCGAAGCGGTCCTCGTCGGCATCGACGCGGGGACGACGAAGGTCACGACCCTCATCGGCGAGGTCGGGCGAACCGGTGACGTGAACGTCATCGGCTATGGCATCGCGCCGTCGGTCGGCATGAAGAAGGGGATGGTCGCGAACATCGACCAGACCGTGAACTCGATCGCGTCGAGCGTCGAGAAGGCCGAGCGGCTCAGCGGATACAAGATCAGCTCCGCGTTCGTGTCCGTCGGCGGCTCGCACATCAGCAGCCAGAACTCCCGCGGCGTGGTCGCCGTGTCGGGGCACAAGCGCGAGGTGAGCCGAGAGGACGTGGGCCGCGCCACGGAGGCCGCCAAGGCGGTCCAGGTGCCATCGAATCGCGAGATCATGCACGTCATCCCGCGCGGCTACATCGTCGACGGCCAGGAGGGGATCAAGGATCCGCTGGGCATGAGCGCTGTCCGCCTCGAGGTCGAGACCCACATCGTGGCCGGCGCCGCGACCTCGGTGCAGAACCTGAGCAAGTGCATCGTGACATCGGGGGTGCAGATCGACGAGATGGTGATCAGCTCGCTGGCCGCCGCGGAGGCGACGCTGACCGACACCGAGAAGGAGCTCGGCGTCCTCGTGGCCGACATCGGCGGCGGCACCACCGACCTCGCGATCTTCGTCGACGGGGCCGTGTACCACACCGCGGTGCTGCCGGTCGGCGGCATCAACGTCACGAATGACGTGGCCATCGGGCTGCGCACCAGCCTGAACCTGGCCGAGGAGATCAAGATCAAGCACGGCACCGCCAACATGGCCGAGGTCGAGCCGGAGGAGCTGCTGAACGTGGCCGTCCTCGGCGAGGCCGGCGGCCAGACGATCCAGCGACGCAGGCTGTGCGAGATCATCGAGGCGCGGATGAGCGAGATCTACAGCCTCATCCGCGAGGAGGCCAAGCGTTCCGGGTATGCGGGCATGCTGCCCGCCGGAGCGGTGCTGACCGGCGGCGGCGCCCGCCTGGCAGGGGCCGATGCGCTGGCGCGCGACGCGCTGGAGATGCCGGTCCGCATCGGCTCACCGCAGGGCATCGGCGGCCTCATGGACCAGATCGGCAACCCGGCGTTCTCGACCTCGATCGGACTCCTGCTGTGGGGCGCCAACCACCTCGGCGAGGAGCCGATCGGCTACGGCGGCAACGGCGTCAACCCGCTGTCGCGGGTCGGGGAGTGGATCCGGAACCTGTTCCCCGGGTAGTGGACAAGCCTGCCGCGTCGTCCACCTCGACAATCCCCGACTGTGGATAACTCCGTGCCCGGATGTGGAAAACGTCACACGCCGTCATACGCAGATCGCTAGAATCGGTCAAACCCGCAGAGCCCTCGGGTTGATGACAGCCAGCCACACTGCCGTGCAGAGGATCACCCGACATGCCGCTCCGATCTGACTCTGAGAATTTCGCGCTGATCAAGGTCATCGGCGTCGGTGGCGGCGGCTCGAACGCCGTGAACCGGATGATCCGGGCCGAGATGATGGGCGTCGAGTTCATCAGCGTGAACACCGACGCTCAGGCGCTGCTCCAGAGCGACGCGCCGCACAAGATCCGCATCGGCGACAAGATGACGCGCGGCCTGGGGGCGGGCGCCGACCCGCAGGTCGGCCAGCGCGCCGCGGAGGAGGACTCGGAGAAGATCTACGAGGCGCTCAAGGACGCCGACATGATCTTCATCACCGCCGGCATGGGCGGTGGCACCGGCTCGGGCGCGGCGCCGGTCATCGCGGAGATCGCCAAGGACCTCGGGGCCCTGACCGTCGGCGTGGTGACGAAGCCGTTCAGCTTCGAGGGTATGCGCCGCAAGCTCGTGGCCGAGCAGTACACCGAGAACCTCAAGGAGAAGGTCGACACGCTCATCACCATCCCGAACGATCGGCTGCGCGAGGTCGTCGACAAGAAGACCTCCATCGTCGACGCGTTCCGGGTGGTGGACGACGTGCTGCGCCAGGGCGTGCAGGGCATCAGCGACCTCATCACCGTGCCCGGCCTCATCAACCTCGACTTCGCCGACGTGAAGACGATCATGCGCGACGCCGGCAGCTCGATGATGGGCATCGGCCTCGGCACCGGCGAGAACCGGGCCATCGACGCGGCCAAGGCCGCGGTCATGAGCCCGCTGCTCGAGGTGAACATCACCGGGGCGCGCGGCATCCTCTTCAACGTCACCGGTGGCAGCGACCTCGGCCTGTTCGAGGTCAACGAGGCCGCCGAGGTGATCAAGGAGGCCGCCGACGCGGAGGCGAACATCATCTTCGGCACCGTCATCGACGACCGGATGCGCGACGAGGTGAAGGTCACCGTCATCGCCACCGGCTTCGACGCCACGAAGAAGTCGAAGTCCCAGAATCGCTTCGGCGCCGAGTCCGCCTCGACGGTCGAGGAGGGCCTCGACGAGCGCAGCCGCGAGATCCTGGCGGAGATCGAGCGGGACCGCGAGCAGCGCGCGAACCTCGAGGAGCAGATGGGCGAGGAGTCGCCCTTCGCGCGGCCCTCCGAGCGGCAGCCGACAGAGGTTCGGCCGAGCGAGCGCCAGCCGCTGCCGGTGCAGTCCCTGGAGCGTCCGGCCTACGGCGAGACCGACCTCGACATCCCGAGCTTCCTGCGTCGCAAGAGCGAATAGGCCGATGCGGGCCTTCGGGTCCCGTCGTCAGACCACCGAGCCCCGGCCGAGCGCCGGGGCTCGTTCGCGTTCGGGCGGGTGAGCCCGGGCCGTGCCGCATCGCGTGAGGAATGCGTCCCAGCGTGGGCGTCCCGGCGCTGCGGGGATTGACGTCGCCCCCGGGCCTCCGCACGATGCAGGCGATGGAGCCGCGAGGGGGTCTGACGACGCACGGGCAGCCGCCGAGCCGACGGATGCCGGTCCTGGCGTGGCTGCTCCTCGCGGGAGCGGCCGGGCACCTCGTCGTGTGGGCCTGGATCAACTGGTACCGCGTCTTCGGCCCGTACCTCATCCTGCGATTCGAGGACCTCTCCTCGATCGTCACGGGCGCCGGGCCGTTCCTGCTGGGCGCGGCGGTGGTCGTCGGCGCCGTGCGCTGGCCCGCCGGCCGAACATGGTTCGTCGCCGGCGCCCTCCTCTCCGGCCTGCACGGGCTCCTGCAGCTGGCCTTCACCGCGTGGTGGCAATGGCTCATCTCGGCGGACGTCGTCCCGACGGAGGGCGCCTGGCCGGTCGTCTCGGTGTCCCTGGCGCTGGTCTCGGCCGTGGCCGCCGCGCTCGTGGCGGTCTGCCTGGCGCTCGGCCTTGTGCGCGCCCGTCCGATGCGGCCGCTGTCCGCCCCGCTGCTCGTCGTGCCGCTCGTGATCGGCCTGGCCGCTGCCCTGGGCCTGCTGGCCCTCCTGCTCCGCGAGCTGGCGTCCGCGACCCAGATCGGCGAGGGCCAGTCGGCCTACGTCGCGCTGTCCGTCGTCCATTGGGCGATCAGGATGGGCGGCATCGTGGGACTCGTCGCCCTGGCCGTTGCCGCGCTCCGCGCCATGCCGTCCCCGATCGGAGCGCCGGAGCTCCTCGTCGCCCTCGGCGCCCTTTTCGTGGCCGGGTCCCGGGCGGCGACCTCGTTCGGCCAGGCGCTCCTGTCGGTCGAGACGCAGAGCGAGCTGGTCGGGTGGGTCTTCACCGTCCCGTTCGCCATCGAGGCGGCCGGGATCATCCTGCTCGCGACGGCATTCGGGCTGGCGGCGCTCCTCGCACGCCCCGGAGATGCCGGCGCCCGGCCGGAGCGCCCGGGACCGATGGAGACGCTCGCCGGGTGATCGACGGTCCCGATCCGGACGCGCTGCGAGGGCGGCACGAGCGCCTGTTGCTGCGCCTGCGCGAGGTGGCGGCCGCGAACGGGCACGATCCGGATCGGCTTCGCATCGTGGGGGTGACGAAGACGCACCCGATCGAGACCGTTCGCGCGGCCGTGGCCGCCGGCATCACCCGCCTCGGCGAGAGCCGGGTCCAGGAGGCCGAGCCGAAGGTCGAGGCCGTGCGGGAGGCGGAGTGGCACTTCATCGGCCGCCTTCAGTCGAACAAAGCGCGGCGGGTGGTCCGCGCGTTCGCGGTCATCCACTCGGTGGACTCGGTGGCCCTCCTCGAGCGGGTCGACCGGATCGCGGCGGAGGAGGATCGTCGACCGCGGGTGCTGCTGGAGGTCAACGTCAGCGGTGAGGCGTCGAAGGCCGGGCTCGCGCCCGGGGAGCTCGCGACGGCGGCGGCGCCGCGTGCCGTCCCGCTGGTGGGCCTCATGACGATCGCGCCGATGGATGCGGATCCCGATGACGCGCGCAGGCACTTCCGACGCCTGCGCGAGCTCCGTGACGAGCTGGAGCAGCGGCTTGGCGTCGGGCTCCCGGAGCTGAGCATGGGGATGAGCGCCGATGCCGAGGCCGCGGCCGCCGAGGGCGCGACGCTGGTTCGCATCGGCACCGCGCTCTTCGGGCCGCGGCACGAGACGCTGGTATCCTCGACCGCATGACGACCGTCCTCGTGAACTTCATCCAGCTGCTCGCCATGTTCCTGTGGCTGATGCTGATCGTCCGCGTGGTCCTGAGCTGGACGAATCCGATGGGCGGCGGAGGGCAGCTGACCGCCTTCGTCTACCAGATGACCGAGCCGTTTCTGGCGCCGATCCGGCGTCTCCTCCCGCAGTCGAGCGGCATCGATTGGTCGCCGCTGATCGCGATGCTGCTGCTCGGGGTCATCGTCCGAGTCGTCGTCCGGCTCTAGAGCCGGCCGCCCATGGCCGACCTCGACCTGCTGGTCACGCCCCGTGCCGCCGCCGATCGCATCGGCCCGTGGCACGACGGCGCGCTGCGCATCCGCGTGACCCGGCCCCCGGCCGACGGTGAGGCGAACCGGGCCGCGATTCGCCTGGTGGCCGTCGCGCTGGGTGTGGCGCCGACTCGACTGGCGTTCGTGGCCGGCGCCCGTGGTCGCCGCAAGCGAATCCGGGTCGACGGGCTCACCGACGCCGAGATGCGTCGCCGGCTGGTGGGCCGGGTGGCCGATTGAAGGCCGCCGGCGCGGACGGCTATACTGCGACCCTCCCGATGGGCGATTGGCTCAGCTGGTTAGAGCGCACGGTTCACATCCGTGAGGTCACTGGTTCGAATCCAGTATCGCCCACCACCCCCTCCCTCCTTCGCGCCGATGCCTGACGCTGTCCGCCGGCGGGGGAACCCCGTGCCCCAGGCTGAGGTCCGGACGATGTTCGACCGGATCGCCCCGATCTACGATGCGATGAACACGGTGATGACCGCCGGGCTGGACGCGCGCTGGCGGCGCGCCGCCGCCGCGGCCGCCGCGCTCGAGCCGGGCGGCGCGGCGGTCGACGTGGCGTGTGGCAGCGGAGCGCTCACCCGCGAGCTCGCGAGGAAGGTCGGGTCGCGGGGCAGCGTGATCGGCGTCGACATCTCCGACCGCATGCTCGAGCAGGCACGCCGGCGCCCCACGCCGGCCGGCGCAGTGCGGCCGGAGTACCGGCACGGCGACGCGGTGGAGCTGCCGCTCCCGTCCGAGGCCATGGACGCCGTCGCGATCGCCTTCGGACTGCGCAACGTGTCGGACTACGCCGCCTGCCTCGCGGAGCTCCGTCGCGTGACCCGGCCCGGAGGTCGAGTGGTGGTCCTCGAGCTCGCCACCCCCGAACGCGGCATCGGGCGGGCCGTGGCCGCGACCTGGTTCGACCGGGTGGTTCCGCTGCTGGGACGGATGGCCGGCGGCGGGTCGGCGTACCGCTATCTCCCGGACTCGGTGCGAGCCTACCCGGGACCCGCGCGCATCGCGCACGTCATGTCCGATGCCGGGCTCGTTCGGGTGCGCTGGCGTCGGCTGTGGCCCGGCCTGGTGACCCTGCACGTCGGCGAGCGGGCCTGACGTGCGCATCCTGCTGACCGCCGAGTCGTTCCTGCCGTACGTGTCGGGGGTCACCGTCTCGGTCGATGCGCTGGCGCGATCGCTCGGGTCGCGCGGTCACGACGTGCTCGTCCTCGCCCCCGAGCCGGCGCCGGGGGACCGGGTGGAGCCGGTCGGCTCGCCCGGGCCGGCGCCGCGCTACGCCTGGCTGCCGTCGTACCAGCTCCCGCGGGTGGTGCCCGCCGGATACCGGATGCCGTGGCCCCTGCCCTGGACCGACGCCATGGCCGCCGCCGCGGCCTTCCGGCCGGAGATCGTCCATGCGCACTCGCCCTTCGTCACCGGGCTCATGGCCCGCCGCCTCGCGGCCGCGGCCGCCGCGCCGCTCGTGTTCACGCACCACACGCGCTTCGCCGACTACCGCCACTATCTCGGCCCGCTGGCCGGACCGGGCGCGGCGGTCACCGATGCCTACCTGCGCGCCTTCTGGCGTGCCTGCGCCGCGATCATCGCCCCGTCGAGCGACCTGGCAGCCGAGATCCGGGATCGGCTGCCCGTGGATCGGCGGAGTCGCGTCCACGTCGTGCCGACCGGCGTCGACGTGGCGGGCCTCCGGACGCTGGAGCCACGCGACGTGCGCGCCGAGCGGGGATGGCCGGCCGGCGCCCCGATCGTGGCCACGTTGGGCAGGCTGGCGCCCGAGAAGAGCGTGGAGATCGTGCTGGGTGCGGCGGAGCGCGTGTTCGAAACGCGGCTCGATCCGCGCCTCCTCGTCATCGGCGGCGGCCCGTCCGAGGCCACGCTCCGCGGACGAGCCGCGGCGAAACCCCTGGCCGGGCGTGCCTGGCTCACCGGGGCCCTCCCACGGCCCGAGGCGCTGGCCACGCTGCGCGCCGCCGACCTGTTCGTGTTCGCCTCGCGGACCGAGACGCAGGGCCTGGTGCTGGCCGAGGCGCTGGCCCTGGGCCTGCCGGCGGTGGCCATCGACGGGCCCGGCGTGCGCGACTCGGTCCGTGACGGGACCGACGGGATGATCGTGCCGGCCGAGCCCGAGGGAACGCGGGCCGCGCGGCTGGGTGACGCCATCGGCCAGATCGTCGACGATCCGGCGCTCCGCGCGTCGCTGGCGGAGCGTGCCCGCGCCGATGCCGAGCGGTTCTCGCTCGACCGCCGCGCGGGGGATCTGGAGGAGCGCTACCGCGACCTTCTCGCCTGAGCGGGGCGCAGCCTGTGCGGTCGTTGCCTTGCGCGGCCTTCCGGCGGGCGTACAATGCCGATCATGCGAGTGAGTCTGCTGGGCCGCCTCGTCTCCCATCCCTCCGTCGACTTCGGCGCGGAGCGCCACCCTGGGCGCCCCTCGCGCCTGGTGCGGCGGGTGCCGCGGACGACGTACCACCTGGCGCGTCATCGTGCCGGTGCTGTCCCGTGCGTGAGCGCGTTGCGCTCCGAGACCAGCCGCTTCCGGTTCCCGGCCGTGGGCCGCGCCACTCGCCTGCCGGCTCGACGCCCCGCGCTTCCCTTCGGGCTGCCGCGCGCCCGCCGCGCGTAGCGGCGCCCGGGGTGCCTGTCCTGCGAAACGCGCGGGCCACCTCGGCCGGTGGCGTCGTGCATCGCTCCGTCGGCGGCCGCACCGAGATCCTGCTCGTCCATCGCCGCGCCCCGCGCCTGTGGGCCCTGCCCAAGGGCACGCCCGATGCCGGTGAGACCACCGAGGAGACGGCCCTCCGCGAGACCCGCGAGGAGACGGGCATCGCCGTGGCGATCGAAGCGCCGCTGCGCTCGATCCGCTACTTCTTCGTGCGCGGCTCGACCCGGTTCCACAAGACCGTGCATTTCTTCCTGATGCGGCCGATCGGGGGCAGCATCGATGACCACGATGCCGAGTTCGACGAGGTTCGCTGGACCGATGCCCACGAGGCGCTCGCGCTGCTGACCCACGCCACCGAGCGATCGGTCGTCGAGGAGGCCATGGAGATGGTGGCGGCCGGCGTCGCATCGGCCGAGTCGGCGGAGGCCAGCGCATGACCGCGTCCGGAGCGCTTCGACGTACGCCGCTCCACGACCGACACGTGGCCGCCGGGGCGCGGATGGTGCCGTTCGCGGGGTACGAGATGCCGGTGCAGTACACCTCGATCCTCGACGAGCATCGGACCGTGCGGGCGTCCGCCGGCGTGTTCGACCTGTCGCACATGGGCGAGATCGAGGTGCGCGGCGAGGAGGCCGTCGCCTTCCTGCGCCACGCGGTGGTGAGCGATCCGGGCGCGCTCGAGGTCGGCCAGGCCCAGTACTCGATGCTGTGCGACGCCGACGGCGGGATCATCGACGATCTCATCGTGTACCGGCTCGAGATCGACCGGTTCTGGGTCGTGTGCAACGCGTCGAATCGCGAAGCGGTCGTCACGCAGCTCGGCGACCTTCGCGAGCGAGGCGACTTCGGCCCGGACCTCGACGACCGAAGCGATGGCATCGGCCTCGTGGCGCCCCAGGGGCCGCGCTCGGCCGAGCTCGTGGCGTCGCTGACGGAGCTGGATCTCGACACCATCGGCAACTACCGGGCGGCGCAGGGGGTCGTGGCCGGCATCGAGTGCCTGGTGGCGCGCACCGGATACACTGGCGAGGACGGCTTCGAGCTGTTCTGCGACGCCCCGGACGCGCCGCGCCTGTGGGACGCCGTGCTCGAGGCGGGCATGGCGCACGGGGCCCGGCCCTGCGGCCTCGGCGCGCGCGACACGCTCCGGCTCGAGGCCGGCATGCCGCTCTACGGCAACGAGCTGGACCGCGACACGAATCCGTTCGAGGTCAACCTCGGCCGGGTCGTGAAGCTCGACAAGGGTGACTTCGTCGGGCGCTCGGCGCTCCAGTCCATCCAGGAGCGCGGCCCGGAGCGCAAGCTCATCGGCCTGCAGATGATCGACAACGCGATTCCGCGCGCCGGATACGAGGTCCGCGCCAACGGCGAGACGGTCGGAGCGGTGACCAGCGGCACGCTCTCGCCCACGCTCGGCACCAGGATCGCGATGGCCAAGGTCGGTGCCGCCCACGCCGGGGTCGGCAACGCCTCCGAGGTCGTGGTCCGCGACCGCCCGTATCGGGCCGAGCAGGTAAAGTTGCCGTTCTACCGGCGGCCGCGCGACTAGCGGCAGCACGCCCGAAGGAGGACACCCACACCGATGGCCTACCCGGACGACCTGCGCTACTCGAAGGAGCACGAGTGGGTCCGCGTCGAGGACGACACCGCCACGATCGGGATCACCAGCTTCGCGGCCGATGAGCTCGGCGACATCGTCTTCGTGGAGCTGCCCGAGGTCGGCAGCTCGCTCACCCAGTTCGGAACGTTCGGCGTCGTCGAGAGCGTGAAGGCGGTGAGCGACCTGTACGCGCCGATCTCCGGCGAGGTGCTCGAGGTGAACGAGGCGCTGCGTGATGCCCCGGAGCTGCTGAACACCGATGCGTTCGGCTCCGGGTGGATCGCCAGGGTCCGCCTGTCCGACCAGGCGGAGGTCGAGACCCTCATGGACGCCGAGGCCTACGCCGCCGAGACCGCCTAGGCACCGCCGATGACCTACTCGCCGCACACCGAGTCCGATCGGGCACGCATGCTCGAGGCGATCGGCGTCGCCTCGGTCGACGACCTCTTCGCCGACATCCCGGAGTCCGTGCGCGCCTCGGACTGGGAGGTGCCGCCGCCGCTGGCCGAGCAGGAGGTGCGAACCGAGCTGGCGCGCCTGGCCGGCCGCAACCGGATCCCGGAGGTCAGCTTCCTGGGCGCCGGCGTGTACCGGCACCTCGTCCCGGCCGTGGTGGGCGAGGTCATCGGCCGCCCCGAGTTCGCGACGGCCTACACCCCGTACCAGCCGGAGGTGTCGCAGGGGACCCTGCAGAGCATCTACGAGTTCCAGTCGCTCATCTGCGAGCTCACCGGCATGGAGGTCGCCACCGCCTCGCACTACGACGGCGCCACCGCCACCGCCGAGGCGGCGCTCATGGCCTGCCGCCTCACCCGACGCGGCCGGGTGGCCGTCTCCGCCGGCGTGAACCCGGACTACCGACGGGTGCTCGAGACGTATTGCTCCGGTCCGGGCATCGAGGTCGTCACCCTTCCGGTCGACCTCGCCGATGATGGAACGGCGACCACCGACCCCGTCGCCGTCGAGGCGCTCGGCAACGATGTCGCCTGCGTGATTGCCGCGCAGCCGAACTTCTTCGGCCAGCTCGAGCCGATGCGGGAGCTCGCCGACGCGACCCACGGCCTCGGCGCGCAGCTCGTGGCGGTGGTCGAGCCCACTTCCCTCGCTCTCCTCGAGGCGCCCGCCGACTACGGCGCCGACATCGTCGCCGCGGAGGGTCAGCCGCTCGGCATCCCCGTCAGCTTCGGCGGGCCGTACGTTGGCCTCATGGCGGCGCGGATGGGCTCGGTGCGCCAGATGCCGGGCCGCCTCGTCGGCGCCACCCGCGACGTGCAGGGCCGGAAGGGCTACGTCCTCACGCTCCAGGCGCGCGAGCAGCACATCCGCCGCGAGAAGGCGGCCAGCAACATCTGCACGAACCAGGCGCTGATGGCGCTCGCAGCGACGGCCTACCTGTCGGCTGTCGGACCGGAGGGCCTGCGCGAGGTCGCGGAGCTCTCGACCGTCCAGGCCCGCCATCTCGCATCCGCTCTCGAGGACGCCGGGCTGGCCGAGCGCCGATTCGGTGGCACGTACTTCGCGGAGGTCGCCCTGCGCGTGCCCGATGCCGAGCGGCGCCACGCCGCGCTGGTCGAGCAGGGGATCGTGGCCGGGTACCCGCTGGGGCGCGTCGAGCCGGCGCTGGCGGACACGCTGCTGCTCGCCGCCACCGAGCTCACCACCGACGACGAGATCGCCCGGCTGGTCCAGGCGCTGGGAGCGACGTCATGAGCGTGGCCGAGGCACCCGACCGCCGCGACGCGTCGGGCCGTGGCTCCGCGTTCTCGGGCGCCGCCGGCGGCGAGGGGCTGACGATCGTCGAGCCCCTCATCTTCGATGCCTCGCGACCCGGACGGCGGGCGGTGCGCTTCCCGGCACCGTCGGAGACGGCCCTTGCCGCCGCATCGGCTCAGCCCGAGCTCCCGGAGGGCCTGCGCCGGTCGACGCCGGCGCGGCTGCCGGAGGTCAGCGAGCTCGAGATGCTGCGCCACTTCAACCGCCTGGCGCACCTCAACCACGCCATCGACCTCGGGTTCTATCCGCTCGGGTCGTGCACCATGAAGTACAACCCGAAGGTCAACGAGTGGGCCGCGCGGCTTCCCGGCCTGGCCGAGTCCCACCCGCTCGATCCCGACGCGCTGAGCCAGGGCAGCCTCGAGCTCATGTGGCTGCTCGCCGAGCTGCTCAGGGACATCAGCGGCTTCGCGGCCCTGTCGCTGCAGCCGGCGGCGGGGGCGCATGGGGAGCTGACCGGGATGCTCATGACGCGGGCCTACCACCGCGACCGCGGCGAGGGCGAGCAGCGGACCAGGGTGCTCGTCCCCGACAGCGCGCACGGCACGAATCCCGCCACCGCGACCATGGTCGGCTACGAGACCGTGACCATCCGCTCGAACGAACGGGGAGGGATCGACCTCGAGGCCCTGCGGGCGGCGCTCGGCCCGGAGGTGGCGGCCCTGATGATCACGAACCCGTCGACGCTGGGAATCTTCGAGGACCAGATCGACCAGGTCATCGGTGCCGTGAAGGAGGCGGGCGCGATCGCGTACATGGACGGCGCGAACCTGAACGCGATCCTCGGTCGCTTCCGGCCGGGGGAGGCCGGGTTCGACGTCATGCACTTCAACCTGCACAAGACGTTCAGCACACCCCACGGCGGTGGAGGCCCCGGGGCCGGGCCGGTCGGCGTGAGCGAGCGGCTCGAGCCCTACCTGCCGGCCCCGATCCCGACCCTCGTCGAGGGCGACGCAGCGGAGGTGCTGGCCAATGCGTGGGCAGGGCGCACCACCCCCGGCGTGCGCTTCGAGCTCGACGACGATCGGCCTCGCAGCATCGGCAAGGTGCGCAGCTGCCACGGCAACTTCGGGATGTTCGTGCGGGCCTACACGTACATCCGCTCCAACGGGTCGGACGGGCTGCGCATGATCAGCGAGGACGCCGTGCTGGCGGCGAACTACCTGCGCGTGATGCTCAACGACGCCTACGACCTGCCGTTCGATCGGCTCAGCAAGCACGAGGTCGTCTTCAGTGGCAGGCGACAGAAGCGAGAGCACGGGGTCACCACGCTGGACATCGCGAAGGCGATCCTCGACCACGGCATCCATCCGCCGACGATCTACTTCCCGCTCATCGTCGAGGAGGCGCTCATGGTCGAGCCGACCGAGACCGAGAGCCT
This sequence comes from Candidatus Angelobacter sp., assembly GCA_035463095.1. Classification (GTDB taxonomy): domain Bacteria; phylum Chloroflexota; class Limnocylindria; order QHBO01; family QHBO01; genus JACDBZ01. Next base: position 20,581 of record DATHTR010000124.1, read on the forward strand.
CGAGACGCTCGACCGGTTCGTCGAGATCATGCGAGGGATCGCCGACCAGGCAGCCACCGATCCCGATTCGCTGAAGCGCGCCCCGACGACCACGCCCGTCGGCCGGCTGGACGAGGCGGGCGCGGCGCGCCGGCCCGACCTGCGGCACGCGTTCGACGGGCCATCATCGCCCGACGCTCCTCCGGGAGCTCCGGCCGTTCAGGCGCCCACCACCTGAGCACGCCGGGGAACCGGTCAGGGGTTCCGGGCGTCTGAGCAGGAACGCCTGAAGAGGGGATGGCATGCCCACGCGCCCGTCGCGGAGTGAACCCGGCTCGCAGCAGGGGAGTACTATGGGCAACCCCCAGCGCGGTCGATCCGCATCGATGCCCGTGGACGCACAGCACCCGGACGGCCTCGTCGAACGCATGCAGGGCGATGACCTTGGCGCGTTCGAGGAGTTCTTCAACACCTACAAGCGCCCCATCTACGCGACGGCCCTCGCCATCACGCGAGACCCGTTCGTGGCGGAGGAGGTGCTGCAGGACTGCTTCGTCAAGGCGTATCGCGTCCGCGAGCGCCTCGATCCCGGTCGCTCGCCGCTCCCGTGGCTTCAACGCGTGGCGATCAACATGTGCTACAGCCGCGTCACGAAGCGCAGCGCGGCCCTCGAGCCACTCACCAGCCTGATCACCAACCTCGTCGTCGACCTCGCCGCGCGCCCGGACCAGGTGGTCGAGTCGCGCGAGGTGCTGGAGGTCCTGCAGCGAGGCATCGACGCGCTGCCGCCGAAGCAGCAGACGGCGATCATCCTCTACTACCTGCACGGCTACTCGCTGGCCGAGGCCGCCGACATCGCCGAGTGCAACGTCGGCACGATGAAGTCGCGGCTGCACTACGCCCTCAAGGCACTGCGCGTTCGCCTCCCGGTGGAGCGCCGGATCCCGATCACGGCGATCAAGCCGGCTCGGGGGGCGAGCCGATGACCTGCCGCCGCATCTGCCGCGAGCTCCTGTCGCAGGCGCGCTTCGGCGAGCTCGGTCCCGGCGCAGCACCGCACCTCGAGCACCTGACCGATTGTCGCGCCTGTCGCGACGAGCTGGGCTTCGATCGCGCCCTCGTCCGGCAGCTGCGGACCGCGCTGGCAGATCGCGTCGCCGGCATGGCGCCGAGCTCGCGCGTCTGGGAGGGGATCGTGGAGCGCATGGGCAGCCCGGAGCCGGCGCCCTCGCGGCTGCGTGCCTGGTCCACGATGCTCATCGCGCGCCTGCGTGTCGGGTCCGCCATGGCCGGCGCCACGCTGGCCGTCCTGGTCACCCTGAACCTGGAGGTCGTCCCGGTCCGCCCGTCGGATGCGTTGCACGATGGCGGCTCCCTGCCGTCCACGTCGGCCCCCCCGCGCCCGCTCGACCTCGCCGACGGGTTCGCGCAGGCCGGGGCCGCGACCGCCGAGCTCGCGCCGGCCGGGCTGACTTCCGACGAGCCGCTCATCTACGCCTCGCGCGGCGTCTGGGCCGACGAGCCCGAGGAGCTTCCGATCCTGGGCGTCCGTCACGTGGAGGCCCCGGACGAGCAGCGAGCCGAGGAGCCTGCGGAGCCCCCCGCGCCCCGCGCCGACCCGTGGCGGCCGCTGACCGTGCGCCTGGTTCCCGCCGACGCCGCGGTGATCGGCCGCGCCGCCGACTCCAGCGCTGCGAGCGACCCGGCACCCGACGCGGAACCACCGCCGTCGACCCTGCCGGAGCCGGAGGTGATGCAGCCTTCCTGAAGGTAGACGGAGTGTGCGACACTTACGCGCCGTTCGAACAGGATCCGCCGCCGGATCGTCGGCCCATGGCCGCCCAGAACCCCGAGCATGATCCGACCCAAACGAGCACCCATCAACCACTGGAGGAAACTGGATGCGCACCTGGAGATTGGTCTCCATCTTCGCGATCCTGGCCCTCGTGCTGGTCGCCTGCGGAGAGCAGGGCGCCACCGAGTCGCCGGACGCAACTGATCCGGCCACCGAGACCGACGACGCCGAGCCCACCACGGAGCCGACGGACGACGGAACGGATGGCGAGCCCCAGCAGGGCGGAACGCTGACCTTCGCGGGCTCACGAATGCCTGCCAGCCTCGATCCGGCGCTGACCAGCGACGGCGAGTCCTTCCGCGTCCTGCAGCAGATCTACGAGCCGCTCGTGGATCTCACGGAGGGCAGCGTCTCGGAGATCGAGGGGATCCTCGCCGAGTCGTGGGAAGGCGAGCCGGACGGAACGGAGTACACCTTCAACCTTCGGCAGAACGTGACGTTCCATGACGGGACGCCGATGAACGCCGAAGCGGTGAAGGCGAACTTCGACCGCTGGCAGAACTTCGCCGAGGAGTTCCAGCCCAACGCCTATTACTACAGCGCCGTCATGGGCGGCTTCGGCGAGAACCTCATCGAGAGCGTCGAGGTCGTGGATGAGTTCACGGTGACCTTCACACTTCGCCAGCCGAAGGCCGACTTCCTCCAGGGCATCGCGCTGACGCCGTTCTCGATCGTCAGCCCGACCGTCCTCGAGGAGATGAGCGCCGACGACCCGGCGGCCAGCACGTTCGGCACCGATATCTCGCTGGGCGGCACCGGGCCGTTCATGTGGGACGCGTACACCCCCGGCGAGTCGGGCGTGGCCGAGCTGGTCCGCAACGAGGACTACTGGGGCGACCCGGCCGATGGCCCGTTCCTCGATCGGGTGATCATCCAGGCCATCCCGAACGCGTCGGCGCGCCTGCAGTCCCTGCAGTCGCCCGAGGGCGTGATGGGCATGGACCTCGTGGCCCCGACCGAGTACGACGTGGTCGAGGGTGACGAGAACCTCGAGCTGGTCGAGCGACTCTCCTACAACACCCTGTACCTGGCCGTGAACCCGCTGTCGCGGGAGGACTCGCCGCTCCAGGAGCTGGCCGTTCGCCAGGCGGTCGCGCACGCGATCGACAAGGAGGCCCTGATCGAGCCGTTCTACGGCGGCCGGGGCAGCGCGGCGGAGATCTTCGTCCCGCCGAGCAGCGAGACCTGGCACGAGGTCCTCAAGCAGGACGTCGTTCAGTACGAGTACAACCAGGATGAAGCCCGCCGTCTCCTCGAGGAGGCCGGCTTCGGTCCCGACAACCCGCCGCAGATCGAGTTCTGGTACCCGACCGAGGTGACCCGTCCGTACATGCCCGATCCGTTGGGCCTGGGCGAGGCGATCATCACCATGCTCGAGGACGTCGGCTTCGAAGTCACCCCCGGCAGCTCGATCTGGGGCACCGAGTACATCCCCGCCGCCACCGGCGAGGGGGCGTACGAGCTCCACTTCCTGGGCTGGACCGGTGACTACGACGATCCGTGGAACTGGTACGGCTACCACTTCGACCTGCAGGACGGCGAGCCGCCGGTGCAGTTCAACTGCGACCCGCCGGGCCTGCGTGAGGCCTTCGCGGAAGCCAACGCTTCGTACGACGAGGAGTCGCGCGGCGCCGCCTTCAACGAGGTGGTCAAGCTCGTCCACGAGGACGTGTGCTTCGTGACGATCGTGCACGGCGATACGGCCCTGGCCTTCAAGCCGGGCGTCGAGGGATACGTCCCCGCGCCGACCGGCTCGGAGTCCTTCAAGTCGGTCTGGCTGTCGCAGGACCAGTAGGCTCCTAAGGCCGATCATCCTGGCGAGGGCCCCGGAACACTTCCGGGGCCCTCGCCTCATCCGCTACAGTCCGAGGTCACGTGGGCCGCTTCATCGTTCGACGACTGCTCCTGCTGATCCCGATCCTGCTCGGGCTGACGCTGCTGATCTTCGTCTTCATCCACCTGCTTCCGGGTGACCCCGCCACCACCATCCTCGGAGAGCGCGCGACGCCCGAGAACTACGCCCGCGTCCGCGCGGCGCTCGGCCTGGATCGTCCCCTGTACGAGCAGTACTTCAGCTACATGGGCGGGCTGCTGCAGGGCGATCTCGGCCGCTCGTTCCTCACCAATCGAGACGTGGTCACCGACTTCTTCCTCCGGTTCCCGGCCACCATCGAGCTCAGCGTGGCGGCGATGATCTTCGCGGTGGCCCTCGGCATCCCGCTGGGCATGCTGACCGCCAAGCGGCGTGGCAGCTGGGTCGACCAGGCCGGCACGATCGTGGCGCTGCTGGGCATCAGCATCCCGATCTTCTTCCTGGGCCTCATGCTCAAGTACATGTTCGCCATCGAGATCCCGATCCTTCCGGCGGAAGGTCGGCTCGGCCTCGGGTCGCGCGACTTCCCGATCGTCACGAATTTCATGACCATCGACTCGCTGCTCGCGCTGAGCTGGACCGGCTTCATCGACTCCGTGCGGCACCTGGTCCTGCCGGCCATCGCGCTCGGAACGATTCCGCTGGCGGTGATCATGCGGATCACGCGGGCGAGCGTGGTCGACGTGCTGAGCGAGGACTACGTGCGAACCGCTCGGGCGAAGGGCCTGCGCCAGCGCGTCGTCGACAACCGCCACGTCCTGCGCAACGCCCTGCTGCCGGTCATGACGGTCATCGGTCTGCAGACCGGGCTGCTGCTGGGCGGCGCGATCCTGACCGAGACCATCTTTGCGTGGCCGGGTGTCGGACGCTGGATCTACGAGGCGGTCACCACGCGTGACTACGCGGTCATCCAGAGCGGGGTGCTGCTCCTGGCCCTGATCTTCGTGCTGGTCAACCTGCTGGTTGACATCAGCTACGCCCTGCTCAACCCGAGGATCCGGTACTCATGACGGCAGCGGCACCGACCATCGAGGCCGAGGAGCGCTCGGTCGGCCTGTGGCGTGACGCCCTGGGCCGGCTGCGCCGTCATCCGGGCGCGATCACCGGTGGCCTGATCATCGGCGGGATGCTGATCATGGCGATCTTCGCGCCGTGGATCGCCACCCACGATCCGCAGCGCGGCACGTTGTCGAACAGCTACATCCCGCCGTTCCAGGGGGAGTACCTCCTCGGCACGAACATCCAGGGACAGGACCTCTTCAGCCGCATCGTGTACGGGTCGCGGCTGACCCTGGGCATCGCGGTGCTCGCGGTCAGCATCGGCGTCACCATCGGTTCGGTGCTGGGCGCCGTGGCGGGCTACTTCCGAGGCTGGATCGACGCGGCGATCATGCGCTTCGTCGACATCATGCTCTCGATTCCCGGCCTGCTGCTGGCCATCGCGGTGGTGGCATGGCTGGGCCGCGGCGTCGTGCAGATCGCGATCGCCATCGCCATCGTGAACGTGCCGATCTTCGCCCGGATCCTGCGCGGCAGCCTGCTCTCGCTGCGGGAGGCCGACTATGTCGTCGCCGCCAGGTCGGTGGGGGCGCCCGGCTCGACCCTGCTGCTGCGCCACATGCTGCCGAACGCGCTGGGCCCGCTCATCGTGCAGGCGACCCTGGCGATGGGCACGGCCGTCATCGATGCCGCGGCCCTGGGCTTCCTCGGGCTCGGTCCGCCAGATCCGCGGACGCCGGAGTGGGGGACCATGCTGGCCGACACCTACCGGTTCCTGAGTCGCGCGCCGTACCTGGCGTTCTTCCCGGGCATCGCCATCGTGCTGACCGTGCTCGGCTTCAACCTGCTCGGCGACGCTCTGCGCGAATCGCTGGACCCGAGGCTGCGGCGATGACCGTTCGCAGCGATGCGGTTCGCTCGCCGGACCTCACGGACACCCCGCTCCTGTCCGTCAACGACCTGCGGGTCACGTTCGGGAGCGGGTCGCGGACGGTTCGAGCCGTGAAGGGGATCAGCTACGACCTGCGGGCCGGCGAGACGCTCGGCATCGTCGGCGAATCGGGCTGCGGGAAGAGCGTGAGCTCCCTGGCCGTCATGCGGCTGCTGCCGAAGCCCGCCGCCCGCGTCGAGAGCGGATCGGTGCTGTTCGATGGCGAGGACCTCTTCGGCCTCTCGGAGGAAGAGATGCGACGGCGGCGCGGCGAGCGGCTGGCGATGATCTTCCAGGACCCGATGACCTCGCTGAACCCGGTCCTGACCGTCGAGCGCCAGCTCACCGAGGTCCTCGAGACGCACCGCAAGCTGAAGCGACGGGGCGCGATCGACCGAGCAGTCGAACTGATGGAGCTCGTCGGCATTCCCGCCCCGCGCCGCCGGCTCAACGACTATCCGCACCAGTTCTCCGGCGGCATGCGCCAGCGCGTCATGATCGCCATGGCCCTGGCCTGCGAGCCGCAGCTGCTCATCGCCGATGAGCCGACGACCGCACTCGACGTCACCATCCAGGCGCAGATTCTCGACCTGATGCGGACCACGGTGGCCGACCTGGGGACCGCGCTCATCCTCATCACCCACGACCTCGGGGTCGTGGCCGGGATGACGCAGCGGATCAACGTCATGTATGCCGGTCACATCGTCGAACGGGCCGAGACCGAGGAGCTGTTCGGCCGGCCGAGGCATCCGTACACCGTGGGCCTGCTGCGCTCGATCCCACGGCTGGACGCCCAGGGCCGCGGTGAGCTCGTGCCGATCCAGGGCCAGCCGCCGGACCTGTCACGCGACATCCCCGGATGCCCGTTCGCGAACCGCTGCTTCAACGTCCAGGACCGATGCCGGGTCGAGATGCCACCGCTCGAGCAGGCGCCGGAGGCCGCGTCGGGGCACGAGGTGGCGTGCTGGTATCCGGCCGACGGTGAGCGCCTGGTCCCGTCCGGGTACGAGGCGGAGGCGACGGCATGACGGCGACCGCACCGAGCGCATCAACCGGCACGGCGACGAGCGAGGTCCTTCTCCGCACCGACGGGCTGGAGGTCCACTTCCCGATCACGGAGGGACTGATCATCGAGCGGCGGGTCGGGTCGGTCCGCGCGGTCGACGGCGTATCGCTCGAGGTCCGTCGCGGCGAGACGCTCGGCCTCGTCGGAGAGTCCGGATGCGGGAAGTCGACCTTCGCCCGGGCCGTGCTGCGGCTGGTCGAGCCGACGGCCGGCTCGGTCCACTTCGACGGAATCGACGTCACCGCGCTCCGCGGCGATGAGCTGCGCCGCATGCGCCGCCGGATGCAGATGATCTTCCAGGATCCGTACGCGTCGCTGAACCCGCGCATGACGATCGGCTCGATGCTCGCCGAGCCACTGCGCGTCCACGGGCTTGCCAGCGGCCGGGAGGCGACGAGCCGCGCCCGCCAGCTGCTCGACGTCGTCGGGCTGCCGAAGAACGCGCTGAACCGGTATCCGCACGAGTTCTCCGGCGGTCAGCGGCAGCGGGCCGGGATCGCGCGTGCGCTCGCCGTCCAGCCCGACTTCATTGCCGCGGACGAGGCCGTCTCAGCTCTCGACGTCAGCATCCAGGCGCAGATCGTCAATCTGCTGGGGGACCTCCAGAGGGAGTTCGGGCTGACCTACCTGTTCATCGCCCACGACCTGTCGGTGGTGCGGCACATCAGCGATCGGATCGCCGTGATGTACCTCGGCGAGGTGGTCGAGCTGTCACCCGCACGCCAGCTGTACGACCGCCCCCTCCACCCGTACACCTGTGCCCTGGTGAGCGCGGTCCCGATCCCGGACCCGCGCGTCGAACGGCGACGCAAGCGCATGATCCTGCGCGGCGACGTGCCGTCTCCGGCCAATCCGCCGTCGGGGTGCCGCTTCCACACCCGCTGCTGGCTGCGTCGGGAGCTGGACAATCCGGAGCGATGCGCGGTCGAGGCCCCGGCCCTGCGTGAGATGGCGCCCGGCCAGACGGTCGCCTGCCACTTCGCGGAGGAGCTCCGCGGGGAGCGGCGCCAGGAGCTGCTCGCGCTGGGCGCCGCCCACTCGGACGTGACATCGGTCAGCGAGGACGAGACCGTCGGCCCGACCGACACGCGGCCCGGCGGAGACGATGGCAGCTTCTTCGAGACCGATCCGCTCGGCTCGCACGACGAGCGCCACGCCTGATCGGCCTGCGGCATACTCGATCGCATGGAATACCGCGTCGCGCTCGCCCAGGTCGCCCCGCGCCTCGGTGACGTCGACGCCAACTGCGAGCTCATCGCCGATCACGTTCGTCGCGCGGCGGCCGAGGGCGCCGCGCTCACGGCCTTCCCCGAGCTGGCGCTCACCGGATACATGCTCCAGGACCTGGTGCCGGACGTCGCCATGCGCGCCGACGATGCCCGGCTGCTTGCCCTCGGCGACGAGGCTCGCGGCATGCTCGTGGCGGTCGGGTTCGTGGAGGAGACCGAGGAACATCGGTACTGCAACTCCGTGGCGCTCGTGCGGGACGGGGCGCTGGTCGGGCTGCACCGCAAGGTGTACCTGCCGACCTACGGGCTCTTCGACGAGGGTCGGTTCACGCGGACGGGCGACCGGGTGCGCACCGTCGACGCCGGCCCCCCCATCGGCCGCATCGGCCTCAGCGTGTGCGAGGACTTCTGGCATGCGTCGGTGCCGATGCTCCAGACGCTGGATGGGGCGGCGCTGCTCGTGACCGTGGCGGCCGGCCCGTCCCGGGCGCCCGGCAGCGCGGCCGGGATGGCGGCGATCGCGGGCTGGCACAAGATGCAGGACACGTACGCCCTGCTCGGGACCGTACCGCTCGCCTTCTGCAACCGCGTGGGGAACGAGGAGGGACTCACCTTCTGGGGCGGCTCTCGGCTGCTGGCCGCGGACGGATCAGTGGTCGCGGAGGCACCGCTGTGGGAGGAGGCCCTCGTGGTCGGCTCCCTGGACACCGATGACCTGCGCATGCAGCGCTACGGCATGCCGCTCCTCGCCGACGAGCGCCTCGAGCTCACGCGACGCGAGCTGGACCGGATCATCGCCGAGCGCGCCGGGTTGCCCGCTCCGGAGGACGTTGCGGAATGACCGAGGTCGACGCCGCCCCGCTTCCGGCCATCGAGCCGGCGCAGGCGGCGACGGTCATCGAGCGATTCATTCGCTCGCAGATGGAGCAGGCCGGGTTCGAGCGGATCGTCATCGGGCTCTCCGGCGGGGTGGACTCGGCCGTGTCGGCCTACCTGTGCGCGCGAGCCATCGGACCCGACAACCTGCTCGCCATCCGGATGCCGTTCCGGACGAGCTCCGAGGCGTCGGAAACCGATGCCATGCGCGTGGTCGACGATCTCGGCTGCCGAACCGAGCGAATCGACATCACCCCGATGGTCGCGCCCATGCTGGACCTCGTCACCGGCGACGACGAGGTCGCGCTCCGCGTGCGACGCGGGAACGTCATGGCGCGGCAGCGAATGATCGTGCTGTACGACCGATCGGCTGCCTGGGACGCGCTCGTGGCGGGCACGAGCAACAAGACCGAGGCGCTCCTCGGCTACGGGACGCTGCACGGCGACATGGCGGCCGCCTTCGCACCGATCGGCGACCTGTACAAGACGCAGCTGCGGGCGGTGGCCCGGCACCTCGGCGTGCCCGAGGAGATCGTCGCCAAGCCGCCGTCGGCCGACCTCTGGCCCGGCCAGACCGACGAGGGCGAGCTCGGGCGTTCCTACGAGTCCCTCGATCGCGCCCTCTTTGCCCTCGTCGACCGCCGCTGGTCGGTGGATCGGTGCGTCCGCGCCGGCTTGCCGCGCGAGCTCGTCGAGTGGGTGGCGCGTCGCGTCGCGCAGATGGAGTTCAAGCGTCAGCAGCCGCCGGTCGCGAAGCTGTCGCTGCGCACGCCGGGGATCGACCACCTCTACCCGCGCCGCCGCCCGGGATCGCGCCGCGAGGCGTAAGCGCGGCGTAATCGGCCGATAATGGCGCCTTCGGTAGCGTTCCGTCCCTCAGCGGCCGCCCTCGCCCCCGGTGCGCTGCGCTGATGGAAGGAGCCATCGCACATGAACAAGGTGATGCTGGTCGGTCGGTTGACGCGGGACCCGGAGCTGCGCTCACTGCCCAGCGGCAAGAAGGTGGCGACATTCACCGTCGCGACCAACGAGTACCGCGGAGGCGGCCAGCGGACCGAGTACCACCCCTGCGTGGCATGGGACCGGCTGGCCGAGATCTGTGGGCAGTTCCTGTCGAAGGGCCAGCTCGTCGACGTCGAGGGCCGCCTCCAGACCCGGCAATGGGATGACGACGCCGGCAAGCGACACTGGAAGACCGAGGTCGTCGCGGCATCGCTCGAGATGCTCTCGGGACGCTCCAAGAAGGAGTACGCCAAGGAGACGCAGGCCCTGGCCGATTCACCGGATGCGCCGCCTGCCGCGAACGGAGCCACCGCGGAGAGCGACCTCGAGGCCGTCCTCGCGATGTGAGATCAGCCGGGCGGCGGGGCTTCTCCCCCGGTTCCGTCGCCCGGCCCCAGAGGGTCGCCGCCGAGGCGGTGGGGCCGAGGAGTGTGGCAGCTCTTCGACGGCATCGCACTATCCGGGCGGTGGCTCGGCATCGGCATCCAGCGGCGTAGGCAGGCCGTCCACGGTCCACGCTCTCGTCGGTGCCGGGGGCGGAGGTGGCGCGTCTATACTGGCGGCCCGAGGTCGTCGCCTGAAGGTGGCGGCTGCGCGCAGCGCGAGGAACGATGACGCAGGAGTACCCGTACAACGGACGCCTGAGCCGCTGGGAGGAGATCGCCCCCGGCCTCGCGATCGTGGGCGTCGAGCCGCTCGAGAGCCCGTTCCCGTTCGAGCCCGGCCAGTACGCCACCCTCGGCCTGATGGGGCCCGCCGGGAAGCTCGTCCAGCGTCCGATGAGCATCAGCTCGTCGGCCGATGACCTGTCCGAGTACGAGTTCTTCATCCGGCGGGTGGAGGGCGGTGCGCTGACGCCGCTGCTGTGGGAACGCACCGTGGGCGACCCGATCAACATCAAGGGCGCCAAGGGCAAGTTCCTGCTGCAGGACGACGGGCGGCGGTCGCTGTTCGTCGCCTCGGGCACCGGGCTCGCCCCGTTCATCAGCATGATCGAGACGCTCCGCGGGCGCGGACAGACGCGTGACGTCGTGCTCCTCCACGGCGTCAGCTACGACTACGACCTCGCCTGGCGTCGCCAGCTGACCGAGCTCCAGGACGGTGGGACGTTTCCCCTCCGCTACGTGGGCACCGTCTCGCGCCCGAAGGACTGCCCCGACTGGACCGGCTGCACCGGCCGGGTGGAGGCGGTCATCGCCGGTCAGATGGATGAGCATGGCCTGACGGCCGCGAACACGACCATCTACCTGTGCGGGAACCCGGACATGATCACCGCGGTCGAGGAGATCGCGGCGGAGCGCGGCTTCCCGCCCGAGCAGGTTCGCAAGGAGCTCTACTGGCCCAAGGGCCGCAGCCACTGACCTTCCGAGGCCTTCCGTGACCGATCGTGAGCCCTACTACCTGACCACGGCCATCTTCTACCCCTCGCCGAAGCCGGCGCTGCACTCGATGTTCGAGGCCATCGGCGCCGATGTGATCGCGCGCCATCGGCGGCTGTCGGGACGCGAGGTGCGTTTCCTGACCGGCGTGGACGAGCACTCGGCCAACGTGGAGCGCGACGCGCGCGAGCGGGGGATCAGCCCGCGCGAGCTGATCGATCCGTGGGCCGAGACGTGGCGCGGCGTGTTCGATCGGTACCGGATCAGCGCCGACCGGTTCATCCGCACCACCGACCCGGACCACGCGGTGGCGGCCACCGAGATGGTGCGGCGCGCGATCGCGAACGGCGACGTGTACGAGGGCGTCTACTCGGGCTGGTTCTGCAACGGCTGCAACGAGTTCAAGACCGATCAGCAGCTGGTGGACGGCCGCTGCCCCGACCACCCGACCGTCGACCCGACCTGGCTCGAGGAGTCGAACTACTTCTTTCGTCTGTCGGCCTACCAGGAGCGCCTCGAGCGACTGTACGAGGAGAACCCCTCGTTCTGCGAGCCGGAGTGGTTCCGCAACGAGGTGCTCGGCTGGCTGCGCGACGGCCTGCGCGACTTCAGCATCAGCCGCTCGGGGACCACGTGGGGCATCCCGTTCCCGGACGCCGACGGGCATCGCATCTACGTCTGGTTCGACGCGCTCACCAACTACCTGACCGGGGCCGGCTTCCCGGCCGACCAGGACGGCATGGACCGATGGTGGCCGGCCGACCTCCACGTCATCGGCAAGAACATCACCCGCTTCCACTGCCTGTACTGGCCGGCGATGCTCATGAGCGCCGGCGTGCCGCTGCCGAGGCAGGTCTTCGCACATGGCTTCATGCTCGAGCGCGGTGAGAAGATGAGCAAGACGCGCGGCAACGTGCGCGACCCGGACGAGGCGGCCGACCTGTTCGGGGTCGACGGCATCCGCTACGTCGTCCTGCGCGAGGTGCCGTTCGAGCGCGACGCCGACGTCACCTTCGACGGCTTCGTGCGCCGCTACAACGCCGACCTCGCCAACGACCTCGGCAACCTCGTGAACCGAACGGTGAGCATGTCGAACCGCTATCTCGACGGTGCCCTGTCGCGCCCTGCGTCGTCGACCGATGCGGACCATGAGCTCGCGGCCACCGCCGCTCGGTCGGTTGCGTCCTACGAGGCGGCCATGGAGCGCCACTACCTGGCCGATGCCCTGGCCGCGATGATGGAGATCGTCGGTGCGGCGAACGGCTATGCCGAGAGCCAGGCGCCCTGGGCGCTCAACAAGGCGGGGGAGACCGAGCGCGTGGGCCAGGTGCTCGCCCATCTCGCCGAGGCCTGCCGCATCGTCGGGCACCTGCTGGCTCCGGTCGCACCCGAGGGAGCGCGGCGGATTCACGAGCAGCTCGGCATCGACGTGCCGTACGACGATCGCGGCGCCGGCGGCCCGCCGTTGGCAGAGCTCGTCCGCTGGGGTTCCGGGCCCGAAGCGTGGCGCGCCGTCAGCCCGAGCCCGATCTTTCCGCGAATCGACCAGGAGGCGTCGGCCTGAGCCGTCGGCGCGCCCCCGAGCGGCTCGACGGGCTCGTCGACTCGCACGCCCACCTGCAGCACGCGCGTTTCGATGCCGACCGCGACGCGGTGCTCGATCGGGCCCGGCAAGCCGGCCTCGAGCGGATCCTGGTGCCGGGCTGGGACATCGCCTCGTCGGAGGCGGCACTCGAGCTCGCTGACCGGCACCCGGGCGTCATCCAGGCGGCGATCGGCGTGCATCCACACCACGCCGCCGGCATGGACGAGGCCGCCTGGGCCCGGCTCGAGTCGCTCGCCGCCGATCCACGGACGATGGCCATCGGCGAGATCGGGCTCGACCACTACCGGAACCTCTCGCCGCCGGCGTCACAGCGCGACGCGTTCGCGCGCCAGCTCGAGCTCGCAGCGCAGCATGGGCTTCCGGTCCTGGTCCACGACCGCGATGCCCACGCCGAGGTCACCGATCTCCTCCTCGGCTGGTCGGCCGGGCTGCCGGCCGGGCCGCGTGGCGTCCTCCACGCGTTCTCCGGGAACGCCACGATGGCGGAGCGGCTCGTCGCCTCGGGCTTCCTGGTGAGCTTCGCCCTGCCGGTCGCCTTCCGCAGCGCCTCCGGGCCGCGCGAGGCCGCCGCGAGCCTGCCGGACGGATCGTTCCTGGTCGAGACCGATGCCCCGTACCTCGGGCCCGACCGAGAACGGCGCAACGAGCCGGCCGGGGTGCTGCGTGTCGCCACCGAGATTGCCCGCCTGCGAACCGTCGACGTGGCTGAGGTCGTGGCGCCGGTTCGAACGGCGTACGAGAGCCTGATCGGACGCCGGTCGAGCGTCTCCTCGCCCTCCTGACAGGGCTGGCACGCCGGTTGCACCAGACGCTGCCCGACGACCGGCCGCGCCGGCGCGTCGACCGAAGGCAGAGACACAACATGAGGAGGGTCTGACCCCATGGGCCAGGTCAACGTCAACAGCGGCGGCCAGCCGGCCGGCGAGCCCGCCGGCAGCGCCGGCGCCGGCATGATCCTCGGGATCATCGTCGCGATCATCGTGATCGCCGCGCTCGTCTATTTCCTCGTTCTCGGTGGCGGGAACAACAGCGGCGACACGAACGACAACGGTGGCACCGACGTCGACGTCGACGTCCCGACCGATGACGGCGGTGACGACGGCGGAGACGAGGCCAGCCCGAGCGGTTGGCGGCTGGTCGACATCGCCTAGCCTCGCGCTCAGACGCATTCTCGGACGGCGCCCCGGCGGCCCACGCGGTCGGGGCGCCGTCTTGCTGTCCCGATCGCCTTGACACTCCCGAAGCGAGAGTGCTACCGTGCCGCTTGGCACTCTCATCGGTCGAGTGCCAGTCGGAGGGTCGCATCGGCCACCGCCTGGCAGCCCGGTGAGGGCCCCAATCGCACCAGTTCGCATCGGTCTGCGCATGCAAGGAGGCACCACGCACCCATGACCAGCACGGTCAGCGGCACGGCCACGGGGCTCAAGCCCCTCGGCGACCGCCTCGTCGTCAAGCCCACGCCCCGCGAGGAGATGACCAAGAGCGGCATCGTCCTGCCGGACACGGCCAAGGAGCGCCCGCAGGAGGGCACGATCCTGGCCGTCGGCCCGGGCCGCACCCTCGACGACGGTTCGCGGGAGCCGATGGAGGTCAGCGAGGGCCAGAAGGTCCTGTTCCAGAAGTACGCGGGCACGGAGTTCAAGCTCGACGACGAGGAGCTCCTGATCCTGTCGCAGAAGGACATCCTGGCCGTCATCGAATAGCGGCCGTCCCGGAAACGCACCGACGCGCCGCGGAACCCGCGGCGCCCACCAAGGAGGAACGACAAGAACCGTGGCCAAGCAGCTGCTGTTCGAGGAAGAGGCGCGTCGCTCGCTGAAGCGCGGCGTCGACAAGATGGCCGATGCCGTCAAGGTCACGCTGGGCCCCCGCGGCCGCTATGCCCTCCTCGACAAGAAGTTCGGCGCACCGACCATCACCAACGACGGTGTGACCATCGCACGCGACATCGAGCTCGAGGACCCCTACGAGAACATGGGGGCCCAGCTGCTCGAGGAAGTCGCCACCAAGACGAACGACGTGGCCGGTGACGGCACCACCACGAGCATCGTCCTCGCCCAGGCCATCATCACCGAAGGCCTCAAGAACGTGACCGCCGGCTCGAACCCGATGGGACTGAAGCGTGGCATCACGAAGGGCGTCGAGGCGATCGTCGAGGAGATCAAGCGCCTCAGCAAGCCGGTCGAGACGACCGACGACATCGCCCACATCGCCGCCATCAGCGCCCGTGACACCGAGATCGGCGAGATGATCGCCCAGGTCATGGACCGGGTCGGCAAGGACGGCGTGGTCACCGTCGAGGAGAGCCAGGGGCTCAAGATGGAGACCGAGTACGTCGAGGGCATGGCGCTCGACCGCGGCTACATCAGCCCGTACATGGTCACCTCGACCGACGGCGGCAAGCTCGAGGCGACCCTCGACCAGCCGTACGTCCTCGTCACCGACAAGAAGATCAGCGCGGTCGCGGACATCCTGCCGACGCTCGAGAAGACCGCCCAGACCGGCAAGCCCCTCCTGATCATCGCGGAGGACGTCGACGGCGAGGCGCTGGCGACCCTGGTCGTCAACAAGCTCAAGGGCACGCTGAACGTGCTCGCGGTCAAGGCTCCCGGGTTCGGCGATCGTCGCAAGGCGATGCTGGAGGACATCGCGGTCCTCACCGGCGCCCGTGTCATCAGCGAGGAAGTCGGGCGCAAGCTCGACAGCGTGCAGCTCGAGGACCTCGGCCAGGCGCGTCGCGTCACGGCCAACAAGGACTCGACCACGATCGTCGAGGGCAAGGGCTCCGAGGACGCGATCAAGGCCCGCATCAGCCAGATCAAGCTGCAGGTCGAGGACACCACCAGTGACTTCGACCGCGAGAAGCTCCAGGAGCGGCTCGCCAAGCTGTCCGGCGGCGTCGCGGTGCTGAAGGTCGGCGCGGCCACCGAGGTCGAGCTGAAGGAGAAGAAGCACCGCATCGAGGACGCCCTGTCGGCCGCCCGCGCGGGCGTCGAGGAGGGCATGGTCGCCGGTGGCGGCTCGGTCCTCATCCATTCGCTTCCGGCTCTCGACAAGGTCGAGGTGCTCGGTGACGAGGCGATCGGCGTGAACATCCTGCGCCGCGCGCTGGAGGAGCCGCTGCGCCAGATCGCGATCAACGCCGGCCAGGAAGGCTCGGTCGTCGTCGAGGCGGTCCGCAAGCTCGAGCCCGGCCACGGCTACGATGCCGCCAAGGGCGAGTACGCCGACCTGTTCGCGACCGGCGTGATCGATCCGGCGAAGGTCACGCGCTCCGCCCTGGAGAACGCGGCCAGCATCGCCGGCCTGCTCCTGACCACCGAGACGGTCGTCACCGACCTCCCGGAGAAGGAGAAGGCGATGCCGGGCATGCCGCCCGGCGGCGGGATGGACTTCTAGTCCTTCCTCCGACACGTAGTGCGAAGGCCCCGGCTTCGGCCGGGGCCTTCGTCGTCTCCGGCCGCATGTTGACACCCGGAGCAGACTGCGGGTGAAGGGCCACCGAGCGCCCGTTCGACGGAGGTATCGGCCATGCGGTTCATCCAGGAGATCGGCTTCTCGATCAAGGTCGGCGAGGAGGAGGCGTACCAGCGGTGGCTTGCCGACAACGAGCCTGCGCTGGCCGCCGCGCACCCTGAGGGGACGAAGTACCTCGGCACGTTCGTGATGGTCTTCTCCTCCGAGAAGCAGAGCGGCTTCTACAAGACCTACATCGAGCTGGACAGCTACGCCGCGATGGACCGCATCGCGGCGACGGCGAAGGACGGCTCGAGCGAGCTGGGCCGGCTCCTTCGCGACGGCTCGAGGTTCGGCGACTATG
Source organism: Candidatus Angelobacter sp. (assembly GCA_035463095.1). GTDB lineage: Bacteria > Chloroflexota > Limnocylindria > QHBO01 > QHBO01 > JACDBZ01. Next base: position 37,196 of record DATHTR010000124.1, read on the forward strand.
ACCTCGGCGCCCCGTGGAGCAACGGGCTCTACAAGGCCGCCGTGGACGCGACGATCTTCGATCCGACGACCGGTTGACGTGAACCGGTGCCTGTTGGCACCGGTCGCTGCGCGGGCGTGGCACGGCGGCTGCATGGGGATGGAGGCATCATGGAAATCGCCATCGCCCTCATCGTGCTCACCGTCGGGCTCATCCTCGAGCGAGAGCGCAAGACGGCCCCGGTTCGCATTCGCACGCGAGATCACCACTAGGGCCTTCCCTGCGCCCGCGGCGGCACGCTCGTAGAATCGAGCCGATGCCCGATGCGACCCGCACGACCGCCCCGACCCGCCTGGCCGCCCGGGAGATTCTCGACCGCCTCAATCCGCCGCAGCGGGAGGCGGTCAGCCATCTCTCCGGCCCGCTCCTCATCCTCGCCGGCGCGGGGAGCGGCAAGACCCGCGTCCTGGCGCATCGCGTCGCCTACCTGATCGCGACGAGCTACAAGCCGTGGCAGATCCTGGCAGTGACCTTCACGAACAAGGCCGCCGGCGAGATGCGCGAGCGGATCGCGGGCCTGATCGGCGAGGATGGGGCTCGGGAGGCGGCGATCGGCACCTTCCACGCCATCTGCGCCCGGATCCTGCGCCGTGATGGGCAGGCCATCGGCCTCGGGCGCAGCTTCACGATCTACGACCGGGCCGACCAGGTCTCGCTGGTGAAGGGCATCCTGCGCCGCCTGGACCTCGACGAGAAGCGCTTCAGCCCGAACGGGATGCTGGCCTGGATCGGGCAGCGCAAGGACGAGCTGGCCGATGTCGCAACCGCCAAGCGGCAGGCGGCGAACTACTACGACGAGACCGCCGCCCGCGTGTACGAGGCGTACCAGCGCCAGCTGGCCGAGGACGACGCCGTCGACTTCGACGACCTGCTCATGCGCACCGTGTTCCTGTTCGAGCAGCACCCCGACGTGCTGGCGCGGTACCAGGCGCGCTGGCAGCAGGTCCTCGTCGACGAGTACCAGGACACGAACCGAGCCCAGTACCTGCTCTGCCGCCACCTGGCCGCGAAACACAAGAACCTGGCGGTCGTCGGCGACGACGATCAGAGCATCTACTCGTGGCGCGGCGCCGACCTGCGGAACATCCTCGACTTCGAGGCCGATTACCCCGATGCGAAGGTCGTGAAGCTCGAGCAGAACTATCGCAGCACGCAGACGATCCTCGACGCGGCGCACGCGGTGGTGCGTCGCAACACCGGCCGCAAGGACAAGAAGCTGTGGACCGATCGCGGCACGGGGACGCAGATCACGCTCTTCGACGCGTACAACGAGTACGAGGAGGCCGAGTTCGTCGCGCGCCAGATCGAGAAGCTGGTCGGCGGCGCCGGCCGCGGCTCGATGTCGCGCCTGCTCACGAGCCGGGCCGATGACGAGGAGGGCAGCCTCCGCTACGGCGACATCGCGGTCACCTATCGGATCAACGCCCAGAGCCGCGTGATCGAGGAGTCGCTCATGCGATTCGGGATCCCGTATCAGCTCGTCGGCGGGACCCGCTTCTATGAGCGCCGCGAGGTCAAGGACGCGCTCGCCTACGTCCGCCTGGCCCGCAACAGCGCCGATCGGGTGGCGCTGACCCGGATCATCAACGTACCCGCGCGCGGCATCGGCGCCAAGACCGTGGAGGAGCTCAACGCCTGGGCCGAGTCGCGCGGGGTCGGCCTGTGGCAGGCCGTCGAGGACGCCGGGCAGAACCCGAACCTCGCGCCGCGGGCGCGTGGGCAGCTCGCCGCCTTCGCCGAGCTCATGCGCGGCCTGATGGCGATGGCGGCCGGCGAGCCGCCCTCGGCGATCTTCGACGCGGCCATGGAGCGCTCGGGCCTCCAGGCGGCCATCAACGACGGCACGGACGAGGGCGAGGAGCGCTGGGCGAACGTGCTCGAGCTGCGGGGCCACGCCGCGGAGTTCGACGAGATCGCACCGCCCGAGGGACTTGCCCGATTCCTCGAGGAGGTCGCGCTGGTCAGCGACCAGGACGAGCTGGAGGACGTCCCCGACCGGGTGACGCTCATCACGCTGCATGCGGCGAAGGGCCTGGAGTTCCCGGTCGTGTTCATCGTCGGCATGGAGGAGGGGCTGCTGCCCCATCGCCGCGCGCTCGAGGACGAGCGCGAGCTCGAGGAGGAGCGACGCCTGACGTACGTGGGCATGACTCGCGCCAAGGACCGGCTGTACCTCGTGCACGCGCATCACCGGTCCACCTACGGCGTCGGCGCGCAGGCCGATCCAAGCCGCTTCCTCTCCGAGCTTCCCGAGGATCTGCTGGCCGCCGAGCGATCGGCCGCCCCGTTCCGTCGTGGCGGGGAACGATGGGGCGGTACCGACGACGACGGCGGCTGGATGCCGAGCGGCTACCGCTCGCCGACCGGCAGGGTCCGCGAGCCGTTGCGCCCGGTGACGCTGCCGGACATGAGCGTGCCGCCGGCGCCGCGCCCCGTCGGCCGGCAGCTCGATGCCGCCAAGGCGCGGGTCACGTCGGCGCAGTACACCGGCGCCGCCTCGGTGGACCTGGGGAGCGGGACCTTCTCGGCGCCGGGAGCCGGCGACGCCAAGGGCGCGGAGGAGGAGCCGGCCTGGCACGCCGGCGACCGGGTTCGGCATCGGCGCTTCGGCGACGGGATCGTGGTCAGCAGCCGGATCGTGAAGGGCGACGAGGAGGTGACGGTCGCCTTCGTCGGCGAGGGCGTGAAGCGGCTCGTGGCCGCGTACGCCGGCCTGGAGCGGGCATGATGGAGGAGCCGATGGACCGTACCGAGGGATTGATCGCGGAGCTGACGTCCGCGCGCACCGGGTTCTTCGACGCGCTCGACGCGCTCGATCCGGCGACGCTCGAGCGCCCGGGGATCGAGGGCGAGTGGAGCGCGCGTGAGCTGGTCGCGCATCTCGGCTACTGGGCCGGGTACGTGGTCGAGGTCATCGGGGCGGTCGAGGACGGTCGGGTGGAGGAGCTGTACGCCAACCGGCCGGCGGTCGACGACGTGAACGCGACCGTCGCGAAGGTGGCGCGCGACACGAACCTCGGCACCGTCCGGAAGCGGGAGTCCGCCTCGGTCGACGCCCTCGTCGAGCGGCTGCGCCGGATGGATCCCTCGCTGCTCGACGCGCCCCTCCCGAGTGGCTACCCGGTGGAGGCGCTGGTGCGGGATGACGGCATCGACCACTATCGGAACCATGCCGCTGCGCTGCGCGGCGAGGGGGCGCAGGCATGATCGAGCAGCTCCTCGAGGCACTCGACGCGGCTCGGGAGGACTTCCTGGATGCGCTGGCGGCCGTGGACGCGGATCTCGTCACCGTCCCCGGCGTCGTGGAGGACTGGTCCGTCCGTGACGTGGTCGTTCACGTGGCCGCCTGGGCCGATCATGCCTCCGCAGCGCTCGACCTGGCCACCGGCGGCCGGGGTGATGCGTTCGACTACGACGACACGCAGACCGACGCCATGAACGAGCGCATCCTGGCCGAGGGACGAGCCGTGGCTCCGGCTGCCGCCCTCGCGCGCGAGGAGGAATCGTTCGCGGCGTTCCGCGATCGGGTGGCGCGGCTGGATCCCGGCCTGCTCGAGCTGCGCCTCGGCAACGGCGACATTGTCGAAGAGGTCATTCGCTACGACGGGCCGGATCACTACGCCGAGCACACGGCGCACCTGCGGTCCTGGTTCGCCGCCGATGACGACGACGACGTCGAGTGAGCGACCGACCGGCCCGATGAGCGCGAGCGACGTGGCGGCCCGCGCGGTCGAGCTGCGCCGGATCCTGGACGAGGCGAACCAGCGGTACCACGTCCTGGATGCGCCGACGATCCCGGATCGCGAGTACGACCTGCTGTTCCGCGAGCTCGTCGACCTCGAGCGCGAGCACCCCGAGCTGGTCACGCCGGACTCGCCGACGCAGCGGGTCGGGGCGCCGGTCGAGGGTGGCTTCCCATCGGTCCGCCACGAGGTGCCGATGCTCAGCCTCGGGAATGCCTTCACCCACGACGAGCTGCGCGAGTTCGACGCGCGGGTGCGGCGCGGCCTCGGGCTGGTCGCCGAGGATGCGCCGGTCGCGTATGTCTGCGAGCTGAAGATCGACGGTCTGGCGATCAGCCTGCGCTACGAGGGTCGTCGCTTCGTCCGCGGCGCGACCCGCGGGGACGGAACGACCGGTGAGGACGTGACCGTCAACCTGCGCACCGTCCGGGCCATCCCGATGACGCTCCGCGAGGATCCGCCGGGGGAGACGCTCGAGGTCCGCGGCGAGGTGTTCATGCCGCGCGGCGCGTTCGCGGCGCTCAACGAACAGCTCGAGAAGGAAGGGAAGCCGCTCTACGCCAACGCGCGGAACACGACCGCCGGCACGGTGCGGCAGAAGGATCCGGCGGTGACGGCGAGCCGCCGGCTGAGCGTGTGGACGTACCAGCTGGTTGGCGCCCACGGGCTGGCGACGCATTCGGACTCGCTGGAGCTGCTGCGCCGGCTCGGCTTTCCGGTGAACCCGATCACGCGACGCGTCGAGGGGATCGACGCCGTCATCGCCTTCACCGAGGAGTGGGCCGAGGCCCGCCGCGACCTGGACTACGAGACCGATGGGATCGTCGTCAAGGTCGACTCGCTGGCCGACCAGGCCACGCTCGGCTTCGTGTCGCGCGCGCCGCGCTGGGCCACGGCCTACAAGTTTCCCGCGGAGCAGGTCACCACGAAGCTCGAGGAGATCGAGGTCTACGTCGGCCGCACCGGCGCGATGACCCCGGTCGCCCACGTCACGCCGGTGTTCGTCGGGGGAACGACCGTCCGCAACGCGACGCTCCACAACAGCGCCGAGATCCGGCGCAAGGATCTGCGCGTCGGCGACACCGTCGTCCTGCAGCGCGCCGGCGACGTCATCCCCGAGGTGGTGAGCGCCGTGGTCGACGCGCGTGACGGCAGCGAGACGGCGTGGGACATGCCGACTCATTGCCCGGCCTGCGGCACGGAGGCCGAGCGCGAGGAAGGCGAGGTCGTCACCCGCTGCCCGAACCCGTACTGCCCGGCACAGCGCATCGGCGGGCTGCTCCACTTCAGCGGGCGGGGCGGGATGGACGTCGACGGGCTCGGCTTCAAGATCATGCAGCAGCTCGTCGAGCGCGAGCTCGTCCGCGAGCCGGCCGACGTCTTCCGGCTCGACGTCGGCACGCTCGAAGGCCTCGAGCGGCTGGGCCGCAAGAGCGCCGAGAACCTGTACCACGCCATCGAGGCGGCGCGGCGACGCCCGCTGGGCAGGATCCTGAACGCGCTGGGCATCCGCCACGTCGGCTGGCAGACCGCCATCGACCTCGCTGCCTGGCTGGCACGCGAGCTCCCCCGCGGCGAGGGCGAGTCCGATGCGGCGTGGACCCGTCGTGCCGCCGACCGGCTGCGCGAGGCCTCGGTCGAGGAGCTGACCGCCGTGTCGGGCATCGGGCCGGTGGTGGCGGCGGGCATCCGCCGCTTCTTCGACGACGAGCACACCCGCGAGACGCTGCATCGGCTGCTGGATGCCGGCGTCGAGGCGGAGGCGCCCCCGGTCGGTGCTGCGTCGGCGGCGGAGGATGGACCGTTGACCGGCAAGACCCTCGTGGTGACCGGGACGCTGCCCGGGTTCAGCCGATCGGAGGCGGAGGAGGCGATTCGGGCGGCCGGTGGCCATGCGGCGTCGTCGGTGTCGGCGAAGACCGACTACCTGGTGGCCGGGGACAAGGCGGGGTCGAAGCTCGCCAGGGCCGAGGCTCTCGGCGTGCCGGTGCTCGACGAGGACGGCCTCCGGGCCCTGCTGGACGCCGGCTCGTGATCACCGTCCGCGACGCGAGGCCCGGCGACGCGAGCCGCATCGCCGAGATCGCCCGCCAGAGCTGGACCGATACCTACCGCGACATCTTCGAGCCGGACTTCATCGACGACTTCCTCGCGCGCAACTACGACGTTGCCGATCTCGCGACGGGGGCCCAGCGGGCGGCCGAGGCCGAAGACCGCGAGTTCCTCGTGGCCGAGCGCGACGGCGAGCTCATCGCGTTCGCACACTACGCCGTCGGACCGCGAGGGCCGCAGCTGTTCCGGATCTACGCCGATCCGGCGCAGTACGGAGCCGGCGCCGGTCACGCCCTGCTCACCGAGCTCGAGCGGCGGCTCCGGGGGCGTGTCGACGCGTACGTCCTCGACGTTCACTCGCGGAACGCGCGGGGTCGGGCCTTCTACGATCGGCACGGGTTCGTCATCGCCGGCGGGGGAGCCACGCCGGACTGCGACCTCACCCTGCGGCGCACGCTCGCACCCCGGCGGCCTGCCCTCCCGCTCGAGACCGAGCGGCTTCGCCTGCGATCCTGGACCGATGACGACGCCGCAGCACTCCACGCGATCTACGGGGACGCCGAGACGATGCGCTTCATCGGCGCGTCCGGACGCCCGATGCCCGACCTCGACGCCACGCGACGCGTGCTCAATGCGCTCCGGCGGCACGAGGATGATCACGGCTTCACGGTGTGGCCGGTCGACGAGCTGGATGGGGACCCGCTTGTGGCCGTGGCGGGCCTGGCGTGGGTCGAGGGGCGCGGGCCGGACGTCGAGGCCGCCTACCTCGTCCGCCGGGACCGCTGGGGACGGGGCTACGCGACCGAGGCGCTCCAAGCCGTGCTCCGCACCGGCCACGAGGCGCTCGACCTGGAGCGGATCGTCGCGCTCGCCTATCCGGAGAACGTCGCGTCGCAGCGGGTGATGGACAAGGCCGGCATGGTGGTGGACGAATCCGTCGTGGCGTACGGGCGCGAGATGCGGCGCTTCATCAGCCTGCGCGGGGGTGAGCGCCCCTAGCGCCGGCCGCCGGCCATGCGCACCTCCTCGGGGCGCAGGCGGAGCCGCCACATGGCGGCGATCCCGACCAGCGGCCCCAGGGCCAGGATGCCGAAGGCGAGCGCCCAGGATTCGCCGGAACCAGGGTCCAGGAGGCCGATGCCCACGATCGTGATGCCGGTCAGCGTGAACCCGGCCGCGGTCTGGAGTGCCAGCGCCGAGCCTGCCGTGCCGGGCGGGGCGAGCTCGCTCACCGCCGTCGAGAACTGGGCCGAGTCGGCCACGACGGTCACCCCCCAGACGGTGACGACGGCCAGGATGACGAGCGTCGGAGCGCCGAACAGGAGCCCGGCCGCGACCGCGCTGCCGCCGGAGAGCGCCATCGCCGTCATGGTCAGCGCCGTGCGGCCCAGGCGGTCGGCCAACGCCCCAGCGGCCACGCAGCCGACGGCTCCCGCCGCCACGACGGCGAAGGCAACGGCGCTCGCGCCCTGTCCGGTGACGCCGCCGGCGGCGAGGCTCGCCGCCAGGAACAGCGGGACCCAGGTCCACATCGCGTACAGCTCCCACATGTGGCCGAGATAGCCGAGGTTCGCGAGGCGGACCGCCGGCTCGCCCAGGGCCCGACGGGCCATCGACAGGCTGAGCCGCGCGGCCGGGACGCTCAGCGGGCCCTCGCGCACTCCGTGCCAGGCGATGAGCGCGGCGAGCACGCCCGATGCACTCGCGGCGAGGACGACGCTGCGCCAGTCGAGCCCGGCCATGCCGCCCACCGCGCGGATGGCGTGCGGCGCGGCCGAGCCGAGGGTGATGGCGCCGATGAGGACGCCGACCGCCAGGCCGCGCTCCCGCGCGAACCAGCCCGCCAGGACCTTCATCGCGACCGGATAGACCGCCGCGATGCCGGCGCCCGACAGCGCGCGCAGCGGCAGGGCGGTGCCCAGGTCGGTGGCGAGCAGGGCGAACGCCGCGTTGCCCGCCGACGCGAGAAGCGCGCCACCGGCGATGAGCCGATGGGCCGGGATGACGTCCGCGGCGCCGCTGACCGCCACGGCCAGCGCGCCGGCGGCGAAGCCGAGCTGCACCGCCACGGTCAGCAGCGCCGTCTCGAGGGCGCCGATGCCCCATTCGTCGGCGATGAGCGGCGCCACCGAGGCCGCGCTGAACCACGGGACGAGCGACAGGAGGACGGCCGCGGCAAGCACGGCCAGGAGTCGCCAGCGGCCCACCGCCTCCTGCGCCGGCACCGGCCCCGACACCGGCTCAGTCGCCCTCGGCCAGGAAGGACTCGACGATCTCGTCGTAGCGGCGGAACGAGCTGCGCACGGTGTGCCCGCACTCCGGATCGGTGATCAGCTGGGCTCCGGGAATGCGCTCCGCGACGAGCTGCGTCGCCGCGAGCGGCACGACCTGGTCCTGCTCGCCGGCGAGCACGAGCGCCGGCACGCCGATCTCTCCGAGCCGATCGGTCACGAAGGAGCTCGGGTCGAGCGTCGCCTTCAGCTCGCCGATGAATCGCTCCGGGGTCGCCGGCTTCGGCTGCAGCCGCGCCGCCGCGGCGAAGGAGCCGCGGTCCTGGGAGGGCCCCGGCTGCATCGACTTCGCCAGGCGGGTGAAGAAGACGCCCCATTCCTCGGCCTCGGTGACCGCGATCCAGCGCAGCAGGCGCTCGGCCATCACCGACCCGACCGGCGTCTCGGACGCGACGGCGGCAAGCACCAGCCGATCCACGAGG
>DATHTR010000125.1:0-4618 GCA_035463095.1 Candidatus Angelobacter sp.
TGGCCGGCGTGCTGCTCATGGAGCGAGCCGGCATCGATGACCGCCGGCCCCGGTGGCCGTGGGTCGCCGGTGTCGCCGTCCTCGGGCTCTCGCTCGTGGTGAAGCACATCCTGGTGGTGCTTCCGCTCTGGCTCGCGCTGCGGCAACCGTCTCTCCCCAGGGCGGCGGTCGTGCTCTTCGTGCCTCCGGCGATCCTGGCCGCCTCGTTCCTCCCCTGGGCTGCCGATGGCGGGGCCGGAATCGTGGCCAACGTCGTCGAGTACCGCTCCTTCGACAACGCCCCGTTCCTGACCTGGATCATGCCGCCGATCGTGGCCCGACTGATCACGCCCACGATGTTGCTCGGTGCGGCGCTCCTCGCGGTCGGCTGGCTCGTGCGGCACCGGCCCCCCGCCGAGCTGCTCCTGGTCTACACCGTCACCGTCGTCGTCTTCGCGCCGGCCATCGCGAACCAGTACCTCGCCATCCCGGCCGCCGCCACCGCCGCGCTGCCCAACCTCGGCTACGCGGCCTACGCGGTCGTGACCGGGCTCTTCCTGGCGGCCGATCCGTCGAATCTCGACCTCGCGTGGCTGGCCGATGCCCTTCCGGGCAACCTTGTGCGTCGCGAGACGGATGATCTGGCGTGGGGCCACCTCGTGGCCCTGCTCGCCCTCGGACTTGCGATCACCCTGGTCGAGACCGTCCGTTCTCGGTTCGCAGCGCAGGAGCACCGCCCATGACCACCGCCATCCTCGGAGCTGGCGCCCTGGGCCTGACGGTCGGGCTGCGGCTCGTCCAGCGGGGCGAGCGCGTGGTCGTCATCGAGCGCGAGCCGCTGCCGGGCGGCCTGGCCGCCGGGTTCGAGGTGGCGCCCGACGCCGCGTGGCTCGAGAAGTTCTATCACCACATCTTCCGTTCCGATCGTCACGCCATCGCGCTCGTCGAGGAGCTTGGGCTCGGGGACCGCCTCGCGTGGCGCGCGCCGGTCACGGCGACCCTGCGCGACGGCGTCATGCGGCAGCTCGACTCCCCGGCGTCCCTCCTCCGCTTCGAGCCGCTCCCCGTCGCCGATCGGCTTCGGATGGGGGCCGTCCTCGCCGCGCTGAAGGTGATGCCGAGTCCGCGGCTGCTCGAAGGCCACACAGCGGCCCGCTGGCTGCGACGCTCGATGGGCGACCGAGCGTACGGGGTCGTGTGGGAGCCACTGCTGCGGGGCAAGTTCGGCGCCGCGGCCCCCGAGATCGCGATGCCGTGGTTCTGGGCGCGTGTCCACGACCGCACGCAGCAGCTCGGCTATCTGCGCGGCGGCTTCCAGCAGCTGTACGACCGGCTCGCCGACCGCGTCCGTGCGGGTGGTGAGATCCGGCTCGGCACCTCGGTCGGCTCGGTGCGCACGCAGGGCGATCGCTTCCTGGTCGAGACGGATGCCGGCGCCGACACCTTCGACCGGGTCATCAGCACGTTCGCGCCCCGCCTGACGGCGCGGCTCGTGCCGGAGCTTCCATCGGCCTGGCGCAAACGCCACGAGTGGGGCCGGGCCTACGGCGCGCACTGCCTCATCCTGGCGCTGGATCGACCGCTCACATCGGTCTACTGGCTCAACGTGAACGATCCGGGCTATCCGTTCATGGTCGTCGCCGAGCACACGAACTACATGCCCGTCGCTGACTACGGCGGACGTCACCTCGTCTACGTGGGCAATTACCGGCCGATGGAGGACCCGCTCATGTCGTCATCGCGCGACGAGGTGCTCGACGCGTTCCTGCCGCACCTCTCGCGGCTGAACCCCGACTTCGACCGATCCTGGGTCACCGATGCCTGGACATTCGCGGCCCCGTTCGCGCAGCCGATCGTGACCGTGGACTACCGCGACCACATCCCGCCCTTCGCCACCCCGATCCCCGGCCTCTGGACGGCGAGCATGTTCCAGGTGTACCCCCACGATCGCGGGCAGAACTACTCCATCGCGCTCGCCGAGCGCCTCGTCCGGCGGCTGCCCTAGGCGCCGAGCTCGTCGGAAGAGACGTCATCGAGGCGAGGGTTCGCCCGGTCGCGGCCCGACAGGATGGGGTCCCCGATCGGCCAGTCGATCGCGACGTCGGGATCGTCCCAGGCGATCCCGCGCTCCTCCGCCGCGTCGTACGGCGCGCTGACCTTGTAGGCGACGTCGGCGACTTCGGACAGGACGCAGAAGCCGTGGGCGAAGCCGATCGGGACGTAGAGCTGGTGGTGTGCCTCGTCGTCGAGCTCGAACGCCTCCCACTCGCCGAACGTCGGTGAGCTCGGGCGGATGTCGACGGCCACGTCCCAGATCCGGCCCCGGGGCACGCGGATGAGCTTGCCCTGCCCGGGGCGCCGCTGGAAGTGCAGGCCGCGCAGCGTGCCGCGGCCGGATCGCGAGTGGTTGTCCTGGACGAAGTCGACCTCGACTCCCGCCGCGCGCCACGGGCCCGATGCGTACGTCTCGACGAAGAAGCCACGCTCGTCGGCGTGCACCGCCGGCGCGAGGAGGACGAGCCCGTCGAGCCGCGTCGGCAGCCGCTCGACCATCAGCGGCGGGCCGCGGAGACGAGGCCGGAGGCGTAGGCTCGGGTGACCGGCTCCCACGCCATCTCGGGCACGCCGGCGGAGGGGGCGAGGACGGCGCGCGGAGGGGGCGTCGAGGCGCGCTCGAAGCTCGCCAGCGGCACCGGCTCGACCGGCACCGCCAGGCCGGCGGCCTCGAGCGCGACGCTCGCCCACCCCAGGCGTGAGGTCGCCGGGGTTCCGGCGGCGTGGACGGTACCGGTTCGGCCGTCGCGAACGAGCCCGACGATCGCGTGGGCGAGGTCCGGCGTCCAGGTCGGGTTCCCGATCTCGTCCTCCACGAGGCGCAGCGGCGCGCCCGAGTCCCGCGCGCGCTCCGCGGCGACGAGGATCTTCGTGACGAAGTTCGATCCGCCCGGTCCGAACAGCCAGGCGGTGCGCACGACGAGGTGTCGTGGCGCCGCGGCGATGACCGCTCGCTCGCCCGCGAGCTTCGAGCGACCGTAGGCGTTGATCGGGCCGGGCTCGTCATCGGCACGGTGGGGCCGGTCGGAGGAGCCGTCGAAGACCTCGTTCGTGCTGACCTGGAGGATGAGCGCCCCGACGGACGCGGCCACCCGTGCCAGCGCACCCGGGGCGTCACCGTTCACGCGCATCGCGCGGTCCGGCTGGCGCGCGCAGCCGTCCACGTCGGTCCATGCCGCCGAGTTGACGATGACCTCGGGCTCCCATGCCTCCAGCGCCTGGCTCCCCGACCCCTCGGCGATGTCGTAGTCGGCGCGGGTGAGCCCCCACACCTCGTGGCCGGCGCCCTCGAACGCGGCCACGAGCTGCCGGCCGAGCTGACCGCCCGCGCCGGTGATCGCGACCCGGCTCACGGCTCCAGCGCGGTTCCCGCCGCGAGCCGGTCGCCGTATTGGCGCCGGTAGTAGTCGAGGTACTCGCCGCTCTTGAGGGGACGCCACCAGTCCTCGCGCTCGAGGTACCAGCGGATGGTGAGGTCGAGCGCATCGTCGAAATCGTGCGCCGGCGCCCAGCCGAGCCCGCGCAGCTTCGAGGTATCGACCGAATAGCGCCGATCATGGCCGGCGCGGTCCGGGACCGAGCGCACGAGCGACATCGGCTTGTCCATGTGCTCGAGGATCGTGCGGGTGAGCTCCAGGTTGGTGAGCTCGTTCCCGCCGCCGACGTTGTACGTCTCCCCCGGCTCGCCGTTCGCGAGGACGAGCTCCAGGGCGTCGCAATGGTCCTCGACGTAGAGCCAGTCACGGATCTGGAGTCCGTCGCCGTAGAGCGGCAGGGGCTCGTCGTCCACGGCATTGGTGATGAACAGCGGGATGATCTTCTCGGGGTACTGGTACGGGCCGAAGTTGTTGCTCGCGCGGGTCAGCAGCGCCGGCACGCCGTACGTGGTGTGGTACGCACCCACGAGCAGGTCGCCGCCCGCCTTGCTGGCCGAGTACGGGGAGCGGGGGCGCAACGGATCGGCCTCGCTCGACGCGCCATCGGGGACATGGCCGTACACCTCGTCGGTGCTGATCTGCAGGTAGCGCACATGCCCGTGGCGACGGGCAGCCTCCAGGAGCACGAACGTGCCGTACACGTCGGTCTGGATGAACGCGTCAGGCGCCTCGATGCTGCGATCGACGTGCGACTCGGCGGCGAAGTTGACGATTGCGTCGGCGGTCGGTGCGAGCTCCTCGACGAGCGCCGCATCGGCGATGTCTCCCTCCACGAACCGGTAGCGCGGGTCGTCGGCGACCGGCTCGAGGTTGGCGAGGTTCCCGGCATAGGTCAGCTTGTCGAGGACGGTGACGTGGACGTCGGGATGGCGCTGGAGCACCCGCCGCACGAACGCGGAGCCGATGAACCCGGCGCCGCCTGTGACGAGCAGCCGCCTTGGCAGCTCCGGCAGGTCGACGGCGCTCATCCGTTCCTCCGCTGCGCGACGGCGGCCCGCTCGGCCTCCACCTCCGCCGGATCGTGACCGGTCTCGAGCGGCAGCTCGTGCGCGAAGCCGGCGGCGAACTGGTTCGCCTCCAGCAGCGAGGCGACGGTCCCGGCGTCCTCCCACTCGCCCTCGAGAACGGTGTGCGCCAGGCTGCCCTCC
>DATHTR010000126.1:0-7875 GCA_035463095.1 Candidatus Angelobacter sp.
GCGCCGCTCCCGGCCGTGACGAGCTCGCCGGTGCGCTCGAGCTTCGACAGCGACTCGCCCACGAGCTCCAGGGCCCGGGTCAGGTTCTCGCGCGAGTTGGCGTAGCTGAAGCGCAGGTGGCCCTCGCCGTGCTTCCCGAACGCGGTGCCGGCCAGGGCGCAGACCCCCGCGTCGTAGAGGAGGTGGTCGGCGATCTCGGCGCTCGTGCGCCCGAACGAGCTCATGTTCGGGAAGGTGTAGAAGGCGCCCTGCGGCATGACGCAGGTCACGCCGGGGATCGCGTTCAGCCCGGCGACCATCAGCTCGCGCCGGGCGATGAACTCGGCGCGCATCGCATCGGCGGCGTCCTGCGGCCCGGTCAGCGCCTCGATCGCGCCGAACTGGGCGAAGGCGTTCGTGCAGCTCACGCTGTTGATGACGAGGCGGCTGAAGGACGGGGCCAGCCACTCCGGGACGACGCCGTAGCCGAGCCGCCAGCCGGTCATCGCGAAGGTCTTGCTGAAGCCGTCGAGCGTGATCGTGCGCTCCGCCATGCCCGGCAGGGTGGCGATGCTGAGCAGCTCACCGGAGTACTGCAGGCGGCCGTAGATCTCGTCAGCCAGGACGACGAGGTCGTGCTCGACGGCCAGCTCGGCGAGGCGGCGGATGTCGGCATCGGTCAGGATCGAGCCGGTCGGGTTGTGCGGCGAGTTGAACACGAGCAGCTTGGTGCGCGGCGTGATGAGGCCGGCCACCTCCTCGACGTCCATCCGGAAGTCGTTCTCCTCGCGCAGCGGCGCGGCAACGGGGGTGCCGCCGACGTAGCGGGCCATCGACTCGTAGATCGGGAAGCCGGGGTTGGGGTAGATGACCTCGTCGCCCTCGTCGATGAGCGCGAGCATGGCGTAGAACATGATCGGCTTGGCGCCGGGCGTGACGACGACCTGCTCGGGCGTGGTGTCGATCCCCTTCCAGCGCTTCACGTCGGCCACGATCGCCTCGCGCAGCGGCGCGATGCCGGTGGCGGCGGTGTAGTGGGTGGCCCCATCGTCGAGGAGCGCGCGAGCGGCGGCCTCGCTCACGTTGCGGGGGGTGTCGAAGTCCGGCTCGCCGATCTCGAGGTGGATCACCTCGCGGCCGGTCGCCTCGAGCGCGCGAGCCCGGGCAGCCGCCTCGAAGGCGGTCTCGGTGCCGATGCGCTCCATGCGGCGCGCAAGTCGCATGCGTGGGCCTCCATCTGTGTCGGCTCGGGAGGGACCAGTGTACCGGCGCCCGGTCTGGAGGGTCGCGTTGCAGGCTCCGCCGAAGCCGCTGCTATACTTTCCGAAGCGAAACCAGCCCAGCACCGATGCGCCTCACGGCGCCCCAGGAGAGCGAATCACCCATGACGATGTCAGAAACCCCCCGCGAGCCGATCTCGATGACCGGTGGTGCCCCGACGGGTGAGCCGCTCGTGACCGTGACCGATGCGGCCGCGAAGAAGGTCGTCGAGCTCCGCGAGCGCGAGGGCAAGGCCGACGCGCGCCTTCGGCTGTTCGTGAAGAGCGGCGGCTGCTCCGGCTTCAGCTACGGCCTCGCCTTCGACGACAAGCTCAACGAGGGCGACCATGTCGAGGACCACTCGGGCGTGGCCGTCGTCATCGACTCCTTCAGCCGCCAGCACGTCGACGGCGCCGAGATCGACTACGTCGACTCGCTCATGGGCTCCGGGTTCGCGATCAACAACCCGAACGCGGTGAGCAGCTGCGCCTGCGGCTCGAGCTTCAACACCGATGGTTCGCCCGCCAAGGCCGGCGGCTGCGCTCACTGACGCTCCTCCTCCGCGACTCGAGACCCCGGTCGGCCGACCGGGGTCTCGTCGTATCCGGGACGTGGGCCCGCCCGGCCGGGGCGTGCGCCGGAGGTGACGAATCGCGCGCGAGGCGCGGTCTGGGTGCCGTACGTCATCCACAGGTGACGCTGTGGAGCGTGACCCGCGCGCCGCCGCGCCGCTCATGCGCGCCGGTGTCACACACAGTCGATGAACCGCACCGGCCATGTCGCCTCGCGCGCGATCTGCCACCTGTGGCAGTCCGTTGGGGGTTCGGTCCGCCGGGAAGCCTCCCCGATCCGTATCATGCTCGCGTGAGTAGCACGTTTCTCGACGCGGATCCGACGGACGCCGAACGGCTGCGCCGCGCGTTCGCATCGGCCTGGGGCCGGATCGGCGCGTCATGGGGCATCACGCCCTCGACCGCCACGGTCCAGGGATACCTGCTCGTCTCGGACGGCCCGCGCTCCGAGCCGGAGGTTCGTCGCGCGCTCGGCATGAGCCACCGGGCGACGAGCCTCGCCCTGGCCCAGTGCGAGGCGTGGGGCCTCGTCGAGCGCGCCTCGGCGCCGAAGCGCTCCGGCCAGCGTGGGCCGGCCGCGGTCGCCTGGCGCGTCGTCGGTGACCATTGGGAGTGGTTCCGCCGCGTGGCGGCCGCCCGCAAGCAACGGGAGACGGATCCGGTGCTGCCGCTCATCGCGCGCTGCGTGGACGAGGCGCGGAACGCGGCGGACCATGGCGCGGACGGCGAGATGGCGGACCTGAACGAGCGTCTCGCGGACCTGCATGCCTTCGTCCAGCGCTTCGACCGGGGCGTGGAGGTCTTCGTCCGCGGCGAGGCTCGCGCCATCGAGGGGCTCTTCGCCGCGCTCGATCGGCTCGACCCGCTCACGGCCGATCGGCTGTGGACGATGCTCGGCGAGCTCGGCGCCGAGGACATGGCCCGCGCATTGGAGGCGCTCTCGAAGCTGCCCGCGCCGGCGGCGCGGCGCCTGGTGGCCCTGGCCGATCAGCCGGTGCTGCAGCGCCTCATCGGACTTCGCTGACCTCATCGACGACGAGGGCCTGCGGGAGCTGACCGCGGCAGAACCCGGTGACGTGCGCCCAGTAGCCGTCCGGACCACCCGGCAGGGCACCGAACGCCACGACCGTGCCGATGCCCTGGACGATGTCCCCGTCGGCGAGCTCGGTGCCGTCTCGCAGGCGGACCGGCTCGGACAGCTCGGAGCCGGTCGGCCAGATGGCGATCATGTCCCCGCGGGTGAAGTCCAGATACGCGCAGCCGTCGTCGCCCACGGTCAGCTCCGCCGCGAACGGGATTCGCTCGCCGTCGTAGCGCTCACCGTCGACCTTGACCGGGAGGCCCATGCCTCCCTCGCCCGGCGGAGGCGGCAGAGGCACGCGACCGCAGGCCGCCACCGACGCCGCGACGACGAGCGCGAGGAGAAGGCGCCGGCCCGCGCTACTCGCCAGAGCCGTCGTCCTCGAACACGGAGGCGCCGGCGGTGACCACGGCCGTCCCCGCGCCGCCGAGCGCGGCGGGCATCGGCCGTGGCACGGCGACCGGCGTCACGTATCGGCTCACGAGCTCCCGCGTGCCGGCGATGCCGAGCTCGTCGAACAGCTGCCCGAACTTCGCGCGCAGGTTGCCGCCGATCTGCGTGGCGGCGTCATCGGGCAGCGTCCAGAGCTGACGCTTGAACGGGCCGATCGCCTTCTTGCGGGTCTTGTACAGGAACTGCTCGTCGGTCTCGCCGTCCTTCCGCTCGGCGGCGCAGTTTGCCCGCGTCCACTCCATCATCTCGGCACGCAGCTCGGCTGGCAGCCCGCCGCCGTCGTACAGGATGTTCTGGAAGCCGGTGGCGAGATGCACCTCGGCGGTCCCGTGCTCCGGGAAGTGGTTGAAGGCGTCGTCGGGCAGCGTCGAGGCGCCGTGCTGGACGCAGCCGGCCAGCCCGTACTCGTCGCGTGCCACGCGCGAGAGTCGGTCGAGCGTGTCGAAGTCGATCTTCACCTCGGCGATCGAGCCGTCGGGCATCGGGACGCCCCCGTGACTCGTGCCGGTCTGGATGCTCACCTTGCTGATGCCGGTGATCGGATCGTTGCCGAGCGCACGGCGGTACTCGTCGAGATAGGCACGCAGCTCATCTTCGGTCGAGTTGCTCTTCCCGACCTCCCCGATCTCTCCGCCGATGCTCACGGTGACGCCCGCCGGCTCCAGGTCGCGAATGAGGCGCGTCAGCTCCGCCGTGTTGTCCGCGTTGACCTTCTGCTGCTCCGCCACGGTCGGCTGGTCGAGATCCACGAGGGTCGAGCTGTCGATGTCGATGTTCAGGAAGCCCGCCCCGATCGCCTCGCGGGTCAGGTCCCTGATCCCTTCGAGCTCGGGCCCCGGGTCCGCCGCCCACTTCGTGGCGTTGAACTGGAAGTGGTCACCCTGGAGGAAAACCGGGGATCGCCAGCCCTCGCGCAGCGCGGCGGCGAGGACGACGGCGGTGTACTCGGCCGGGCGCTGGTCGGTGTACGCCATCTCGCTCTTGGCAATCTCGAAGATCACGGCCGCGGCGTCGCGCTCCAGCGCCGCGGCGAACGCCTGCCGCGCGGTGAGGTAGGTCGAGGCCCGGACGTTGATGGCCGGCACCGTGAAGTGCGTCGGGTCGAACTCACCCCGGCCGCGGGCTGCGTACAGCTCGTGAATCGATGCGGATCCGCATCCGAGGGCCTGGGAGGCGCTCCAGATGACCCAGCGGGCGGCCTCGCGGAGGTCCTCATCGCCGAAGACGGCTGCAAAGGCAATCTCGTCCATGAGCTCGCCGCGGAGCCGACGCTCGTCGTGGACGTCGATGGCCGAGTCGGTGATGGCGGCGACGCCGTCGAGACGGGCGCGCAGGTCGGAGACGCTCTCGATGCTCATGGATCCCATCCTAGCGAAGGGCCGATACGAGGGTGAATGCCAGCAAGGGGGCTGCCAGCAGGCCGAGGCCGCCGGCCAGCAGGTACCAATCCCGCGCGGCCGCGCGGTCGGCCACGCCGCGACGCACGAGGCCGGTCGTCCACCACCGGACCGCGGACAGCCCCGCCACGTAGACGATCGCCGCGAGGCCGACCACGCCGATCGAGAAGGGACGCACCTCGCTGCAGCTGCCGAATGCGAGCGGGCCACCGACCGGGCAGGGGGACGACAGCTCCACGCCGATCAGGACGCCCGCCGCGGCCAGGACGGCCGCGGACCAGGCCAGGTGGCCGAACAGCGGCCGAGGCTCAGCGGCGGGCCAGCGCGGCGCTGTGGCGAGCGGCCTCGTCGGCCTCGCGTCGCGTGATCCGGCGGTACTCGAACCAGAGGTAGACCAGCGCCATCGCGCCGAGGCCGGCGGCGATCACTCCGAACCCGAGCGCCACCAGGGGGAACCGCGGCGGCCACAGCGAGCCGCCGGCCAGGTTGAAGGCCATGAACGGGATGATGACCAGCACGGTCAGCAGGTAGTTCAGGAGCACGAAGATGCGGATCGTGGACCAGCCGAACCCTCGACGCCCGCGAGCCGCCTGGACGAGCAGCGCCAGGATGGCCAGCAGGACGAAGTTGGTCATCCCGAAGCCGTTCGCGATCAGGAAGCCGACCTCGTCGCTGAAGCGCAGGAACGGCAGCTCCACGGTGACGAGGTAGAAGACGTAGTTCGACAGGTAGAACAGGACGAAGTACACGAACAGGAAGAGCGGCAGGCCCTTGAGCACCGCCACCAGCCAGGTCTCGTAGCCGTACAGGAACCAGCTCGTGAAGTCATCGGCCGTCCCCAGCGTTCGGGAGAACAGGCCGCGCGGCCGGTAGACGGGGTACGAGGTCGTGCTCATCGCGTCACTCCTCGGTCTGGTCCAGCAGGAAGGTGATCAGGGCGCGCAGCGCGCTCTCGGAGATGGCCGTCTCGGGGTGTGGCGGCATGCCGGTCGGCGCCCCGTCGTTGTAGTTCCCGGCCGAGTCGCGGATCCACTGGCCGAGGGCGAGGTACGGGTCCTCCTCGTAATCGGCCAGGTACTGCTCCTGCTGCGCGACGGGCTGCGGCAGGTTCCCGACCTCGTTGCCGACGTTCGTCAGCGCGGGTCCCACGCCGCCGCCCAGCTCCGCTCCGTGGCAACCGGCACAGCCGACCGCCGAGTAGACCTCCTGCCCGGCCTCGACCGTGTCCTCCACATCGGTCGGGGCCTCGGCGTCCTCGAGCCAGTGCTCCACGAGGGCCACCACGGCCGCCACCTGCTGCTCGTTCAAGGGCCCGCCGACCTCGTCGCTCCATGCGGGCATGGGCGAGTTGACGTTCCCGGAGACCACGACGCCGCCGTAGGCCACGGCGAGGTGCACGTAGTTCGGATTGACCCGAAGCTTGTCGGCGAGCGCCGCGGATCGCAGCGACGGCGCCGACCGTCCGTTCGGGTCGTTCGGGATCTCCCCGCCCTCGCCCTCCGCGCCGTGGCAGCGGGCGCAGCCGGCGGCCGCCGGCTCGTCGTCGTTGTCGGAGTAGACGACCTCGCCGAAGTGGAGCAGCTCCTCCTCCTGCTCCACCGCGATGACGTCGCGACGCATGCCGTCGGTGATCCAGAACACCGCGGTGAACGCGACCATGGCGGTGACGAGCAGGACGCCGAGCGTCTTCAGTCGCATCGGGTCAGCTCGCGCAGTGCTCGATGGAGCCGGGCGCCCGGTCGTCGAACGTCACGGTGCCGGGCGGCGGGCCGCTCTCGACGGCCGAGGTGTCGACCACGTACACGTCGCCGTCGAGCGTCACCGGGAAGCGGTCCATGCCTCGCGGCGCCGGACCGGCGCGATGCTCGCCGAGAATCGTGTACTGGGACCCGTGGCACAGGCATTCGAACCACTGGCTCGCCTCGCACAGCTGCGGGACCTGGCAGCCGAGGTGCGGGCACTTGCGCCACAGGGCCATGACCTCCTCGCCGGGATCGGCGATCGGCAGGGAACCCTCGGCCTGGACGGCTCCACCCGAGGCATCGGCCACGCGAGCCCGGGCGGCCGGGACGTTGACGACGAAGAGGCGGGCCGGGTTGTAGATGTAGGGCAGCCCGTTCTGCCACTCTCCCGCCGCGGTGTTGATCTCCTCGGCCGTCCCGAGCCGGATCTGCCCGCCGAGGCCCTCGGTGATGTTCGGCCACAGAAAGGCGATCGTTCCACCCAGGAACTGCAGGCCGAGGATGCCGGTGCCGACGCCGAGCATGCGCCGCATGAACCCGCGGCGGCTGATCTCGCCGGCGCGCGGCCCGTGAACCTCCCCGTAGGACGTGTGCTGCGTCATAGCGTGAAGAACAGCCCCTCCCATGGCCAGACCCACTGCCAGCCCGGCCCGCGGAAGAACGAGCCGATGAAGGTGATGATCAGCCCGCCGATCATCAGGCACAGGAAGAAGACCCACATCAGCTTGCGGTCGCGAGCCGCCTTGAACGGGGTGCGATCGATGTACGGGATGAGCGCCAGGCCGACGAGGTAGACCGGGATGACCAGCACGCCGGCCACGGTGGCGTTGAAGTAGCTCAGCAGCTCCTGGAGGCCGAGGAAGTACCACGGCGCCTTCGCGACGTGGGGCGTGATGGCCGGGTTCGCCATCTCCTCGAGCGGGGCGCGGATGAAGGTCGAGGTCACCACCAGCAGCGCCGTCATGAGCATCATCATCACGAACTCGGCGCGCAGCAGATGCGGCCAGGTCAGGACGGTCTCATCGGGCCGCTTGTCGACCCGGACCATCGACTCCTGCTTGACGTAGGCAAGGAGGCGGAACCGCTCCGTGCCCGGGACGCCGGGCGGACCAGGCAGCTTGGGCCCCGCGCCGGGCGCCGCGATCGGGGCGCGCTCCGGCGCCTGGGTCGGGGCGTTCTTGTCGGCGGTCGCGTTCGGTCGCTTCTCGATCGTCATGCCAGCGTCCTCAAGCCTACACCGGCCCCGAGATGCCGCCGTCCTTCCTGATCCGCCAGAAGTGGACGATCAGGAGCAGGCCGGTGATCAGCGGGAAGAGCACGACGTGGGCCACGTAGAAGCGGAGCAGGGTCCCCTGGCCGATCTCGATGCCGCCCAGGATCAGGAAGCTCGA
>DATHTR010000127.1:0-27909 GCA_035463095.1 Candidatus Angelobacter sp.
CGATCCGGAGCGCGTCAACCCGCTCCACGCCTGAGGGCCTCAGCCGAACGCGTGCCGGCCGTCGCTTGCCCGCGCGGTGCTCGCGGGGCGCGCCGTGCTCGCGGGGCGCGCATTGCGAGGGTTCCGCGCCGGTGATGCCCACAACGCTCGCCCTTCGCGCAGTGTGAGAAGGGTCGGCCGCCTCACCGACCGATCCTCGCACGATGACTCCCTGTCCGGGACGCTTCGGTCCCATTCCGCCTGTCAGGCGAGCAGAACGAGGAACGCGTGCGCTCAGTAGCGTCGTCGCCGCTGGGCGGCTGCCCGGGTGGCCGAACGAGCGCCGGCTTCAGCCCCCGGTGAGCCGAGGCGTACCGCACGCGGCGCAGAACTGATCCTCGGCGCTGATCACCGTCCGGCAGATGCGACATCGGGCCGGGGCCAGGCCGCCGATGGCGGCGCGCAGGCCGAGCAACCCGGCCCGCAGGTACCGCTCCGCGATCGAGCGGCGCGGCTCGGGCATGGGCGCAGATACCCGCGTCGTGCCGGGGGCCGCCGCCGCAGAAGCCGGCCAGGCGTGGAGCTGCGCGACCGTGGGCCGGATCAGCTCCTGGTGGAAGCGGCGGCGCTCCCAGTCGTATTGCGCGCGCGCGCTCGGGTCGGTCATGACCCGCCGCACGACATTGACCACCTGCATCTCCTGGGTGGCGCGTCCCGAGGCGTTGCGATCGGGGTGGAAGGTGCGCGCGAGCCGCCGGCAGGCGGCATTGATCTCTTCGGTGGAAGCGGAGGCAGGGACCCCCAGCAGCCTGTAGGCGTCACGGTCGGGGGTGTACGGCAGCAGATGCGGGGTCATCGGTCCAGCGCGCATGGTAGCGAATCCCGTGTGACCGTGGCTCTCTCCAGCACATTTCGATTTACGAACGTTGGGTTTCTAATTCCAAACATGGGGTTGACATATGCGATCCAGGGGCGTAGATTCGCTAGGTCAGATGCCAATCTGATAGCTGAACCTCATGTTCTGGTAGGAGCCATACCCGATGTTTGCGTCCGACCTCTGCTTCTCACAGGCGATCATGTCCGCCCGACGCGCCGGTCGGGCGCAGGTCGCGCCGGCGGTCCGGGTCGTCCGGCTCCCCGTCGAGCGACCCTCGGCCCGCCAGGCCGCCGGTCAGGGGCGCTGAACGATGGTTCACGACGTCATCGCCACCTGTCCCGTCTGCAGCGACGAGCTCACCATCACCCGCCTCCATTGCCGCACCTGCGGAACGGCGCTCGAGGGCGAGTTCGGGGTGGGCCGCTTCGGCCGCCTCGACCGTGAGCAGATGCGTCTCCTGGAAAGCTTCCTGCGGTCCCGAGGGAACCTGAAGGAGATGGAGCGCGAGCTCGGCATCAGCTACCCCACCGTTCGCGGCCGGGTTGATGGGCTCGTCCGGGCGCTGGGCCTGTCGGACGGGGCCGAGGAGTCCGACGCCGATGACGAGGCCGCCTTCGACGAGGCCGACGCCTCGGCCGCGGCCGAGGACGTCCAGGACGTGACCGCCGAACGTCGCGCCATCCTGGAGCAGCTCGCCGCGAAGGAGATCGACGCCGAGGAGGCCGCCGCTCGCCTCCGCGCGCTCGGGGGAGGGCCGGCCTGATGGCCGCGTTCACCAGGACCCAGGAGGTCGACCACGCCATCGGGCCGACCGGTCGGTTCGTCCTGCGCGTGACGAGCTCAGACGTGGAGCTGCGAGCCGCCCCGGGCGACCGGGCCCGCGTGCGCATCGAGTTCGACATTCGCGCTGCCGACGATGCCGAGGCCGACGAGGCCTACGACCGCGCCGCGTTCCGCGTCTCGACCGGAGACGGACTGCTGGAGATCAGCGAGCCGAAGCGGATCGAGACGGGCCTCGGCGCCATTGCTCGGCTCCTCGGAGGCACCGGGGGCCGAGTCGAGACCCGGATCGTCGCCGAGCTTCCCCCTGGCGCACGCGTCAGCTGCACTGGCGTGAGCGCCGAGCTGACGGTGAGCGGGCTCATCGGCACCCAGGAGTACAAGACGGTCTCCGGAGATGCCGTCCTCAACGATGCGGCGGGCCGGCTGCGCATCACCAGCGTGTCCGGTGACCTGAGCCTGCGCGGCGTCGGTCCGATCGCGCTCGAGGCGAACTCCGTCAGCGGCGACATCGCCGCCTTCGCTCCCCGATTGGAGCGGACGCGGGTGGTGACCGTGAGCGGCGACATCGAGATCGAGGGCGAGCTCAACGATCGAGAGCACCACCGGTTCGAGACCGTGAGCGGCGACCTGTCGCTGGGGGCCGTCCATGGCATGACCCTCGAGGTTCGCGGGCTGTCGACCGACGTCGACGTCGCGCTGCCCCATCGCTCCGAAGGGTCACGGGATCGGCGACGGTACGTCATCGGCCAGGACGGCCCGACCGTCACCTTCAGCTCGATGTCGGGTGACGTCTCCGTCCGACCCGCACGTCGGTACGAGAGCCGGCTCGAGGCGCCACGTCCTCCGCACCCGCCGGCGCCGCCGGCCCCCCTCGTCGACGAAGCGGAGCAGCTCGCCATCCTGCGGGCGCTCGAAGCCGGCGAGATCGACGTCGAGGAGGCCGGACGCCGGCTCGCCGGGGAGCGGTCCGATGGCTGAGGAGCTGGAGGCGGTGCTGCGGCTCGTGGCGGAGGGCCGGCTGACGCCGGACGAGGCCGCTCCGATCATCGCGGCCCTGACGCGCTCGGAGCGGGCAACCGAGGCCGACGATCTCGGGCCCGACTGGGACCCCGACCACGACGACTGGACCGAGGAGGAGCCGGTCGAGTTCGAGGCGCTCGACCGTCTCGGCGACCGCATCCAGCGCCGCGTCCAGCGCGGCGTGGCTCGAGCGCAGCGACGCGCGGAGCGGGCGGCGGCGCGAGCCGAGGCCCGGGCCGAACGGATCGCCCGCCGGCACGGGCGGGGCCGGCACCTGCGCATCCGTGTGACCGAGCGTGGCCGCCAGGTCGTCAACCTGCACATCCCCGTCGGCTTCGTCGAGACGGCCCTGCGCTTCGTGCCGGGGCTCGGCGGCGACCAGGCCGATCGAATCCGCGATGCGGTGCGCGCCGGGGCGGTCGGGCCCATCCTCGATGTCGAGGATCCCGACGGCCAGGGCGGCGTGCTGATCAGCGTCGAGTGACGGCGCGGGGACGGCAATGACCGGCTACGCCATCGAGGCCTCCGGGCTCGTCAAGGACTTCGAGAAGGGCCGGCGCACCGTCTGGCAGCGCCTCCGCGGCGAGCCGGATCGGCGCGAGACCTTCCGCGCGGTGGACGGCATCGACCTGGAGGTCGTCGAGGGGGAGGTCTTCGGACTGCTCGGACCGAACGGTGCGGGCAAGACGACCACGATGCGCATGCTCGCCACGCTGCTCGAGCCGACCTCGGGGCGCGCCACCATCCTCGGCCACGACCTCGTGACCGAGGCGCGGGCCATTCGGCGCCGGCTCGGCGCCGTCCTGTCGGGCGAGCGGAGCGTGTACTGGAAGCTCACCGCGCGTGAGAACCTGGAGTACTTCGCGGCCCTCTACCACGTGCCGCCGGCCGAGTCGCGCCGGCGGATCGACGAGATCCTCGAGGCGGTCCATCTCACCGACCGCGCGGACGACTACGTCGAGAAGTTCAGCACCGGCATGCGGCAGCGGCTCGTGCTGGCCCGTGCGCTGCTCCCGGCACCGTCCCTTCTCCTGCTCGACGAGCCGACCGTCGGCCTCGACCCGCAGGCGGCGCGCGACCTGCGCGAGCGCGTGCTCCAGCTGCGCGACGAGGGTCGCACCGTCCTGTTGACGACGCACTACATGGAGGAGGCCGATCAGCTCTGCGATCGGATCGCGATCGTCGACCATGGCCGCATCGTGGCGCTCGACACCCCCGACCGCCTCAAGCGGAGCCTCTCGGGGGCCGACGTCGTCCGGATCGAGATCGGCGCACCGCCGGCGGCGGAGGAGCCGCTCGTCCGTCGGCTGAACGGTCGCGGCACGGTCATGCAGCGATCCCGGGTCAACGGCTCGCTGCACCTGACCGTCCGCTGTGCGTCGGCACGGGAGCTCGTCCCGCTGGCCATCGACGCCGCTCGCGCGGCCGACGCCGAGGTGCGTCACATCGCCGTCCAGCCGATCAGCCTGGAGGACGTCTTCATCTCCCTCACCGGCCGGGCGCTGCGCGAATGAGCGGGCGTCTCGCCGATCTGCGGGCGGACCTGCGCGCCTTCGGAGCGGCCAGCGTCAAGGAACTGCGCATCCTGCGGCGCTACCCCGGCACGATCCTGAGCTTCATCTTCTGGCCGATCGCGCTGCCGCTCGCCTTCGTCTTCCAGGCGGAGGCCTTCGCCGGCGGCCGTGCCGACACGGCCGCGGCGTTCGCGGAGCGCACCGGCACGAGCGACGTCGCCGGCTTCCTGTTCGTGGGCTGGGCGACCTACATGTGGCTCAGCCTCATCCTGTGGGGCCCGGGCACGAGCCTGCGGACCGAGCAGGTGCGTGGCTCGCTCGAGGCGATCTTCCTCACCCCCGCTTCGCGCCTGGTGGTGCTGTTCGGCCCGGCCCTCTCGCAGCTGGCCTGGGCGATCTGGATCTTCGTCGTCGTCGGCCTGGCGTTGTGGCTCGGCTTCGGGGTCGCCATCGGGCCGGCCGAGGCGGCGCGCGCGGTGGCGGTGATCGTGGTCGGCGTGCCCGCGCTGTACGCCATCGGCGCCTTGTTCGCGGCCGTCGTGCTGCGCTTCGGCCAGGTCAACGCCCTGGTGCAGGGCGTACGCGGGCTGTTCACCGCGGTGTGCGGGATGAGCTTCCCGATCGTGGTGCTGCCGGACTGGGCGCAGACGGTGGCCCTGTCGCTGCCGCCGACCTATCTCATCGCCGACCTGCGCGAGGTCCTCCTCATCGGCTCCGGACTGGGCAGCGTCGCGGGCGACCTCGCCATCCTGGCCGCCATGGGCCTCGTCCTCGGCGCGCTGGCCGTGATGGCCTTCCGACGCACCGAACGCCATGCCCGTCGTGGCGGGCGGCTGGCGCAGTACTGATGACGCTCGAGCTCCGCCAGGAGGGACGCGCCGCGTGGGCCATCGCACGCAAGGAGCTGCGCATCTTCGCGCGCTACCGCCTGAACGCGATCAACCAGGTGATCCAGCCGATCTACCAGGTGCTCATCCCGGGCATGCTGCTCGGCGCGACCTTCGCCATCGGCGGCGAGGCGGTCGGCCTGGCCGAGACGGCCGGCACCACCGACATCGTCGGCTATCTGTTCCTCGGCATGCTCGCCCTCGCGCTGGCGAGCGCCGGCTTCTGGGGCGTGGCGTTCTCGATCAAGATGGAGCTCGACGCCGGCACGCTGGAGCCATCGTGGCTCACCCCGACGCGGCGGGAGACGATCGTGATCGGCTTCACCGCGGCCGGGCTGGTGATCGCCACCCTGACCACGATCGTCCTGGTGGCGATCGGCGTCGGCATCTTCGGCGCCCAGGTGGCGCCCCGCATCGCGGTGGCGCTGCCGCTCCTCGCCATCTCGGCCATCGGCGTGCTCGGCATCGGCTACCTCGTCGGCGCCGTCGTGCTGCGCATGCGCGACGCGAACTTCTTCGTCGATGCCACCGACTTCCTGGTGGTCGGCCTGTCCGGAGCCGCCTTCCCGATCGTCGTGCTGCCCGATGCGGTGCGCTGGATCAGCTACCTGCTGCCGACGACGTACGCCCTCGACCTGATGCGTGCCTCGGCGCTCGGGACGCGGACGCTGCTCGATCCGACGCTCGAGTGGGTGCTGCTGGGCGTGACCAGCGTCGCGCTCCTCGCCATCGGCCGCTGGGCCTGGCTCGCGACGGAGCATCGCCTGCGGGTGCGGGGCACGCTCGGCCAGCACTAGGCGCGGTCCGCGTCCTCGTCGTCGGGCTCCTCGTTCTCGGCCTCGGCCACCGCCTCGGGCACCGTGTCGCCCCAGCCGCTGACCGGTGGGGTGGTCATCCCGGTGTCGTTGGCGGTCGGGACGGTGATCCCGCCGCGGGGCGCGTCCTCGGGGACCACATCGGGCTCGATGTCGTCGGTGTCGTCCCGGCCGCTGCCTGCGTATCGGTCCATGGTTCGTACCTCCTCGACGTGCGCCACCGCATGCCGCCTGCCAGCCGGCGCCTCCCTACAATGGATCCGGTGGAGCCCGCGACCACCGACCTGACCGTCTCGCTCGTCGAGCACACGAACTTCGCCGTCTCCGACCGCGCCGGCGACATGCTCCCCGGCACCTATCACGGGTTCTTCGTGGCCGACACGCGGTACCTCTCCCGCCTCGTGCTGCGCGTCAACGGGCAGCGCCTCGAGCCGCTGGCATCCGGCGGCGACCCGCACCACGGCGCAGGCACCTTCTACCTGGCCAGCCCGCGCCTGCCGAACCTGCCGCCGGCCTCGGTCACCGTCTTCCGCGATCGGCGCCTGGCCACGGCCCTCGAGGAGCGGATCCGGCTGATCAGCTACGCCATGGAGCCGATCGAGCTCGACGTGTCGCTCGAGCTGGACGCCGACTTCGCAGACATCTTCGAGGTGCGGGGGCACCGGCGCATGCGGCGCCGCATCGAGCGCACGGACCGACCGCGGAGCCGGGAGATCAGCTACGAGCACGAGGGTCACCGCCGGGCGACTCGGATCACCGTCGATCGCCGGCCTGCCGAGGTGGACGGCCGGATGACGTTCCGCGCCCGCCTGCGCCACGGCCAGCCGTGGGACCTGAACCTCCGCGTGGCGCCTCGCCTGACCAGGCGTCGCGGCGCGGCTCCGCCCCCCGCCCCGCGACGCATCGACCCGGAGCTGGTCCGTGGCTGGCGCCAGCGCGTCCCGCGGCTCACGACCTCCGACCCACGGCTCGACCGCGCCTGGCGGCGCGGGGTGCGGGACATGGCCTCGCTGCTCCTGACCGGTCCGGCCGGGCGCTTCATCCCCGCCGCGGGCCTGCCCTGGTTCCTGGCCATCTTCGGGCGTGACTCGGCCATCACCGCCATGCAGTCGCTGCTCCTCGGGCCCGACATCGCCCAGGGCACCCTCCGGCAGCTCGCGCTGTACCAGGGTCGCACCAGCGACGCGTGGCGCGAGGAGGAGCCGGGCAAGATCCCGCACGAGGTCCGCACCGGCGAGCTCGCCGTGCTCGGCCACATCCCGTTCGGCCGCTATTACGGTGCGGTCGACGCGACGCCGCTGTACCTGATGCTGTTCGTCGCCGCCTGCCGCTGGTCCGGCGCGCTGAGCGGCGCCGGGGGCCCACGCCTGCCCGATCCGCTCGACGAGTTCCTGCCCCATGCCGAGGCGGCCCTCGAATGGATCGAGCGGCGCGCCGATGCCGACGGCCTGGTGTGGTATGGCCCGCCCCGGCGCGGCGGGATCCGAAACCAGGTCTGGAAGGACTCGCACGACAGCATGCGCTACGCGTCCGGGCGGCTGGCCGATCCGCCGATCGCCGCGGTCGAGGTCCAGGGCTACGTGATCGCCGCCCGGCGCGGCATGGCGGACGTGCTGGCCGCCGTCGGTCGCGACGAGGAGGCCGCCGACCAGCGCGCAGCCGCCGATCGGCTCGCCGGGGCGCTCCACGACCGCTTCTGGATGCCCGACGAGGGGACCTACGCCATCGGCCTCGATGCGGACGGAGCGCGGATCGATTCGGTGACGAGCAATCCCGGCCACCTGCTCTGGGCCGATTGCGTGCCCCCGTCGCGGGTCGGCCCCGTCACCGAACGGCTGATGGCCCCGGACCTGTTCACCGGGTGGGGCATCCGGACCCTGTCATCGCGGAATCCGGGGTACAACCCGATCGGCTACCACATCGGCTCGGTGTGGCCCCACGACACGAGCCTCATCGCGAACGGGATGGCCCGCGCGGGGCAGCACGCCGCGGCGCAGCGCGTGACCGACGGCCTGCTCGACGCCTGCGATGCCGATCCCGACCACCGGCTGCCAGAGCTGTTCGCCGGCTTCGATCGCGCGGCGACCCCGGACCTCGTCCCGTATCCGACCGCCTGCGCCCCGCAGGCGTGGGCCACCGGGGCCATCTTCCTGTCGGTGCGGACGCTGCTCGGGATCCCGGTCGACGACCGCGACGAGCGCTGGCGTTCGCTCGGGCTCGACACGACCACCGAGGAGGCGTGGTCGGTGGCGGAGCTCCGGTCTGCCCACGTCCGAGGAGGCTAGTCGGGCTCGATCACCCGCGTCGGACGCCCCTCGATCCGGTCGGCGACCGGGAGCACGAAGTGGGCGATCGCGAGCCACGCCAGCGCCACGGTGAAGGTCAGGATCGGCGCGATGGCCAGGCCCGAGAGCGCGAGGACCAGCCCCACCACGAGGAGGTAGCCCCCGACGCGGATCGGGTGGGCGACGAGGATCATGGCCGCCAGTCGAAGGCGCGCCGAGATCGGATCGTCATCCCGCTCCGGATCGAGCACCAGGGTCCAGGCCACTGCCGCATACGCCCAGCCGATGAGGAGCCCGTACACGGCCGAGACGCTGAGGAGCACGCCGAGCCAGCCGCCGATGGCTCCGCCCAGCCACAGGTCGACGACGAGCACCAGGGTCACGACCCCCTGCGCGAGCCCGAGCGCCAGCACGGCGCCCGGGGATCGGACGATCTCGGTGAAATCACCGAAATCGGCGTGCCGCCGACGGACCATGCAGGTGGCCATGCGCATCGTTCCGGCGGCCGGCACGGCGGCCAGCGGCAGGAGGGCGAGGAGCCAGGCGCTTCCCACCGAGGCCAGCAGGATGGCGATCAGCGTCACGCCGAGGAGCATGTTCGCCCCGAGGAAGCGGAAGGAGTTGTAGTACAGGTCGCTGACCGCCTCGCGCAGCACCCTCCCCACCCGCGGCGGGGCCGGCAGCTCGCGGCGCTCAGCCCTTGACACCGGAGGCCGCGATCCCCTCGATGAAGTACCGCTGGAAGAACAGGTAGAGCACCAGGATCGGGAGTGTGGCCAGCACCACGAGCGCCATGAGGGGCGCCCATTGGGTCTGGTACAGGTCCTGGAACTGGGCAAGCGCCAGCGGCAGCGTCCAATGGTCGCGCTCGCGGAGCAGGATCACCGGCCAGAAGAAGCCGTTCCAGGTGCCCTGGAACTGGAGGATCGCCACGGCCGCCAGCGCTGGCGAGGCGAGCGGCAGCATCACCTTCCAGAATGTCTGCAGGTATCCCGCGCCGTCGATGCGCGCCGCCTCCTCCAGGTCGCGCGGGATGCTCATGAAGTACTGGCGCAGGAGGAAGATGCTGGTGCCGCTGATGATGAGGATCAGGATGATCCCGATGTAGGCCTCGATGCCACGGCCGACGAGGCCGAAGTTGATGAGCATGTTGTAGACCGGCACCACGCGCAGCGGGTCCGGGATCATGAGCGTGGCCAGCACGAGCACGAACAGGATGTCGCGCCCGGGGAACTGCAGCCGGGCGAAGGCGTAGCCCGCCAGCGAGCCGAGCAGGAGGTTCCCCAGCGTCACCGCGCCGGCAATGATGAAGCTGTTCAGGAACAGCCGCGGCAGGCCGGGGTCGAGCCGCGTCCAGACCGTGACGTAGCCGTCGATGGTGGGGCTCTCCGGGATCCAGCTGAGCTGGAACACCTCGCTGTTCGGCTTGAAGCTGGTCGACACCGACCAGGCGAACGGCAGGAACATGAGCAGGGCGTAGCCGATCAGCAGGGCGTAGGCGACGACCTTGCGCCAGTCGGTGCGCACCCTCGGCACCGGTCCGGATCGGTCGGCTGCGTTGGCAGGTGCCGTCATCGATCGGTCCTCAGTACCACGATGGAGCGGCGCCGAAGAGGCGGCGCTGGATGAGGGTCACCGCCATGATCAGCACGAACAGGATCATGCCGACCGCGGCCGCGAAGCCCATGTCGATGGTGGTCTGGATGTTCCGGACGAGGAACAGCACCATCGTGGTGAGGGCGTTGTTCGGCGTCCCCTCGGGGCCGCCGGCGATGTACGCCTGGTCGAAGACCTGGAGCGCTCCGATGAAGCTGACGGTGGCGACGAAGTAGTGTCCGGGCCGCAGCAGCGGGAAGGTGATCCTCCAGAAGGTCTGCCAGGCGTTCGCACCGTCGAGCTCGGCAGCCTCGTACGTCTCGCGGCTGATCGTCTGAAGCGAGGCGAGATAGAACAGCATCATCGTGCCGGACGTGGTCCACGCGTTCAGCACCATGATCGACTCGAGTGCGGTGTTCGAGCGCCCGACCCAGCTGTGGTTCTCCGGCAGGCCGAGCCAGCCGAAGATGTCGAACGGGCCGATCGCCTGGCGGAAGCCGTTGAACAGGCCGTCCGGGCTCATGATGAACAGGAACAGGACGGTGATGGCCGCGCTCGACGCGATGGCCGGGAAGTAGAACGCGGCGCGGAAGAACGTCTGCCCGCGGATCTTCTGATTCACGATGACGGCCAGGAACAGGCCGAGCGCCATCTGCAGCGGGACGACCACGATGGCGTAGCGCACCGTGTTGCCGACCGCGCGCCAGAAGATCGGGTCGCCCATCGCCCGTGAGTAGTTGTCCAGGGCGAGGAACTCGCGCGGGCCGGCCCGCACGCCCCAGTCGAACACGCTGATCACCAGCGCGAAGACGATGGCGCCGATGTTGAACACGAGGAAGATCGCCATGGGCACGGCGATGAAGCCGTACCCGGCAATCGCCTCCTGGGTGCGTCGCTGGCGCAGGGTGGTCGAGCGTCCCGCCGACTCCGCCGTCGAGGCCGTCATGGCGATCTCCTCAGTCGTGGGGATGCGGGCGGCGGAATGCTCCCGCCGCCCGCGCCATGCCTACTGGACCGTCGCCTCCGCGGCGGCCTGCGCATCCGAGACGATCTGGTCGACCGAGCCGCTTCCTTCGATCGCCGCCGTCAGCGCGTTGTTGAACGCGCCGTTGACGTCGGCGAAGTTCGGCACGAAGCTCCACGGCCGTGCGTACTCCGCGCCGGCGAGGAGCGCGTCGCGGCCCTCCGGCACCGGGACGTCCTGCCGAGACGGCAGCGCCAGACCCTGGCTGGTCCAGGTCTCCATGCCCTCCGGACCGGTCAGGTAGCTGAGCAGCGACCAGGCCGCGTCGGGGTTCGCGCTGTCCGCGCCGATCGAGTAGCTGACCGTGAAGGCCAGGGTCGCCTGCTCGGCGCCGGCGGGCATCTCGGCCAGCCCGTAGTTCACGTCGGGGAAGGTCCCCTCCATGAAGGGCACGAGCCAGTTGCCCTCGAAGACCATGGCCACCTTCTCCTGGCCGAGCGCCTCGCCGCACCAGCCGGAGCCGAGGCCGGCCGGGTCGCCGGCGACGCCGGAATCGAACAGGTTCAGGTAGAACTCGACCGCCTCGCGGACCTCGGGCGTGTCGATCGTTGCCTCGGTGAAGTCGTCGTTGTAGAGCGCTCCACCGTTCTGGTAGATGAACGCCAGCGCGCGATCAAGCCCGGGCGAGAGGCACAGGCCGGTCACGTCACCGTCGGTGAGGGTCTCGGCTGCCGCTTGGAGCTCATCCCACGTGGTGGGCGGCTCGACGCTCGCCGCCTCGAGCATGTCGGTGTTGTAGAAGAGCGCCAGCGTGCTCGCGTCCTTGGGGAGGCCGTAGATCGCCCCGTCCGGTCCGCGGAAGGCGTCGAGATAGCCCTCGTAGAACTCCCCGGTGTCGAAGCCGGTATCGGCGATGTAGTCGTCGAGCGGCAGGAGGAACCCTTCCTCGATCCACTCGGGCGCCACGGCCGAGTCGACGTAGAAGACGTCGGGCGGCGACGCGGCGCTGAAGTTGGCCAGCATGGCCTGGGGGTAGTCGCCCGCGACCGGCTGGTAGTCGATCGTGATGTTCGGACAGGCATCCTCGAAGCCGGCGAACATCTCCTCGAGCAGCTCGCCCTCTTCCGGCGACGCCTGCCATCCGGAGAGGATCACGGTTCCCTCTCCGATGCACTCGCCGTCGCCGGAGCCCGGACCATCACCGCCGTTGCCGTTGCCATTGTCGTCCCCGGCCTGGCACGCGGCGAGAACCAGCATCATGCCGATCGTGATCGGCAGGAAGCGCCTGCGCATCGGTGCACCTCATCTCCCTAGAGCTGCCGGACCGCTCGGGTCGTCCGGCGCGCCTCGCTGGCGAGCATTGTAGCGGGCGGTCAAGACCGATCCAGATTGCGTGGCGATGACGGATTGGTGTTGATCCCGCAATGCGCTCGCATCGCGCCGGAGTCTGGCGCGCCGGTTGCGTAGCGGCGGCCATGAGCCGCACGACGAACGACCCGCTCCGCATCGCCCTCCTCGCGCCGCTGGTCACTCCGATTCCGCCGCCGGCCTACGCAGGCACGGAGCGGGTCATCGCGGCGCTCGCCCAGCACCTCCACGAGCGCGGCCACGAGGTGACGCTCTACGCCAGCGGGGACTCCCAGGTGCCGTGCCGCCTGGTGCCGGTCATCGGCGAGTCGCTGTGGGCATCGGGCTACCAGGGAGATGGCCGCCAGTTCACACCGATGGTGGTGACGGCCGCCTGGCGCGACGCCGACCGGTTCGATGTCATCCACTCCCACCTGGAGGGCGGGGGCTTCGTGCTCGCCCGCCATGGGCCGGTCCCGGTGGTCAGCACCATGCACAACCGGCTCGATACCGAGGGCATGCCCCAGCTGCTCGACGAGTTCTCGGACATCCCGCTCGTGGCCATCAGCGACAGCCAGCGCCGATGGTCGCCGGACGCGAACTGGGTGGCCACCATTCATCACGGCATCGCCCGTCGCGAGTCGCTCTCCAGCGAACGGGAGGGCTCCTACCTGGCCGTGGTGGGCCGCATGACCTGGGAGAAGGGCATCGAGGAAGCCATCGAGGTCGGCCGCGACACCGGGATCCCGGTGAAGATCGCCGGCAAGGCGCACGAGGACATCGAGATCGAGATGCTCGAACGGGTCGTGATGCCCGCCGTCGAGGAGGGCGTGGCCGAGTACGTGGGCGAGCTGGCACCGAACGAGCGCGACGCGCTGCTGGCCGGGTCGCTCGCGACGCTCATGCTCGGAGCATGGCCCGAGCCGTTCGGCCTGGTCGCCGTCGAGTCGATGGTGACCGGCACGCCCGTGATCGGCCGCCGCGCGGGCGGGCTGACCGAGACCGTCCGCCACGGGGAGACCGGCTACCTGGTCGACGACCTGCTCGAGGCGAAGACCGCGGTCGAACGTGTGGGAGCGCTCGACCGGCTCGCCATCCGCAAGTACGCGCTCGAGACCTTCTCGCCCGATCGGATGGTCGCGCGCTACGAGGAGGTGTATCGGCAACTCATCGGCGGTCGAAAGGAGAGCCCGGCGGCCGAGCCGGCGACGCCCGTGGAGGCCGCGCCCTAGAATCTGTCCGTGTGAGCACCGCACACGATCCGCCCACGGGCTGGTGGGAGTCCGCCGTCATCTACCAGGTCTACCCGCGCAGCTTCGCCGATGCGGACGGCGACGGGATCGGCGACCTGTCGGGCATCCGGTCGCGGCTGGACCACCTCAGCGGCGCGGACGGCTCGCTCGGCGTCGACGCGCTGTGGCTCTCCCCCATCTACCCCAGCCCGCTCGATGACTTCGGCTACGACATCAGCGACTACACCGACGTCGCGCCCGAATACGGCACGCTGGGCGACCTCGACGAGCTCATCGCCGCCTGCCATCAACGAGGCCTGCGCTTCCTCATGGACCTGGTGCCGTGCCATACCTCGGTCGAGCATCCGTGGTTCGTCGAGGCGCGCACCTCCCGCGACAGCCCGAAGCGCGACTGGTACATCTGGGCCGATCCCAGGCCCGGCGGCGGCCCGCCCTCGAACTGGGAGGCCGCGTTCGGGGGCTCGACCTGGGAGTGGGACGCGGGAACCGGCCAGTACTACCTGCACTCGTTCTACCCCGAACAGCCCGACCTGAACTGGCGCAACCCGGCCGTCGCCGAGGCGATGGCCGAGGTGATGCGCTTCTGGTTCCGCCGAGGCGTCGATGGATTCCGGGTCGACGCCATCTTCGCCGCGATCAAGGACGACCGGTTCCGCGACAACCCGCCCGACCGGCGGCCGCACGCCATTCCGGGCCTGGGCGGCGACTCCGGGCAGGATCCGCTGTGGAACCTCAACCGACCGGGCGTCCACGACGTCATCCGGCACCTGCGCACGGTGGCCGAGGAGTTCCCCGGGCGGGTGCTCGTCGGCGAGGCGTACGTGCCGGTCGAGGAGCTGGCGCGCTACCTGGGGCTGGAGGACGACGACGAGTTCCACCTGGCCTTCAACTTCGAGCTGCTGCTCTCGCCGTGGGACCACCAGCACCTGACCCTGGCGGTCGAGCGTTCCGAGGCGCTTCATCCCGAGGGCGTGTGGCCGACGTACGCCATCAGCAACCACGACCAGTCGCGGCACGCCACGCGCTGGGGACCGGATCGCACGCGGGCCGCGGCCTTCCTGCTGCTGACACTGCGCGGGGTGGCGGTCCTCTACGCCGGCGAGGAGATCGGAATGATCGATGCCGACCCCGAGCGCCTGCCCGATCCGGCATACGACCGCGCGGGCCGCGACGCCTATCGGACGCCGATGCAATGGGACGCCTCGTCCACGGGCGGATTCACGGCTGGCGCGCCGTGGCTGCCGCTCGTCGACCCGGCCGAGCGCAACGTCGCGGACCAGCGTGCCGATCCCGGATCCCTGTTGAACCTGTACTGCCGGCTCATCTCCGCGCGGCGGACCTGCGAGCCATTGCGCCGCGGCGCACATCGGTCGATCTTCGGGGTCGGGTCCGGGGTGATGGCCTGGCTGCGCGAGCTCGAAGACGAGCGGGTGCTGTGCCTGCTCAACGTCGCCGACGGCCGCGCCGAGTGCGCGCTCCCCGAGCTCCAGACCGACGGCGCCGAGGTTGTGGTCGCCACGGGCAACCGGAGCGGATCCGTCTCGCTCGACGGGCTCGTGCTCGAGCCGTACGAGGGCATCGTGGTCCGGCTCGGCGCTTGAGCGCGAGTCGACTCCGGGGCTTCCTCGACGAGCTCGTCGAGCGCCGCGAGGTGGCCCACGCTGTCATGGCGGTGGAGCGGGGCGATGGCTCCTTCCGCTGGACCGGCGCGGCGGGCGATGCGGACGGCGCCGGTACGCCGATGCGCGAGACCACGCCGTACCACGTCGCGAGCGTGACGAAGCCGTACACCGCGGCCGCGATCCTGCGCCTCCACGAGCGAGGCGCACTGTCGATCGAGCAGCCGATCACCGATCTGCTCCCCGCGTCGGTGACCGATGGGCTGCATCGCCTGGGCGGCACCGATCACACGCCCGAGATCACGGTGCGGCACCTCCTCCAGCACACTTCCGGGCTCGCCAACTACTTCGAGGATCGTCCCCGCGGCGGGAAGAGCCTCGGCGAGGAGGTGTTCGACGGCGCTGATCGGACATGGACGATCGAGGAATGCAGCGAGCGCGTGCGGATGCTCCGGCCGCACTTTCCGCCCGGCCGGCGGATTCGATACTCCGATACGAACTTCCAGCTGCTCGGGGCGATCGCCGCCGCCGTCACCGGCAACTCCTACCAGCGCGTCGTCCGGGACGAGCTGCTCGAGCCGCTCGGCCTGCGCTCCACCTGGTTCCCCGGCGACGAGCCCGACGGCGCGCCGGCAGCCGCTCGGCTGTTCGCCGGGGGCCGTCCGCTCGAAGCGCCCGGCGCGCTGCGCTCTGTCGCGCCCGACGGCGGCCTCGTCTCGACGGTCGACGATGGGATCGCCTTCCTTCGTGCACTCTTCGGCGGGGCCGTCTTCGAGCGTCCCGAGACGCTCCGCGCCATGACGAGCGGCTGGCGCCGCTTCGGATTGCCGACCGACGCGGCGGCCATCCGCGCGCCGAGCTGGCCCATCCAGTACGCGCTGGGCACGATGCGCTTCCAGCTTCCGCGAGCCTTCACCGGGTTCCGCCGCCTGCCGGCGCTCATCGGCCACACCGGATCGACCGGCAGCTGGCTGTTCCATGCGCCCGATGCCGACCTCTACCTGGCGGGCACCGTGGACGAGGTCAGCTCGGGCGCCGTCCCGTACCGGCTCCTGCCCAAGGTCCTTCGCGCGCTGACCTGAACTTCGTGGCGCGGACGCCCGCGGTCTGCGGTTCCCTCCCGGTGACGAATCGCACGCCAGACGCGGCCGGCGTGCGCTGTGGCATCTGCAGGTGACACCCCGGAGCGTGGACGTCGCCCCGCCGTGCGCCCCGTGCGACGCGTTGTCGCCCACGGTCGATGAACGCCACCGCATCGGCGGCTCGCGTGCGATTCGTCGACCGCGACAGCCCGGGGCGAGGGCCCTAGGACGCGTCCCCGACCACCCGGTCCACAGCGCGCTGATACTGCTCCTCGGTCAGGGCGCCGGAGTCGCGAAGGGCGCGCAGTCGATCGATCTCATCGGCCATCGAGGACGCCGGATTGCCGCTGTCGCGCCCGCGCCCCGGACGCCGGCGCGAGCCACGCTCCGCACGACGCCGGGCCTTCTCCTCGAACGACGCTTCGATCGCGCTCATCACCCGCTGCTCGATGAGGTCGCGCGTGCGGTTGCCGACCGGCAGCCATCGCCCCACCGATCCGGCGATCCACTCCGGCAGCTCCGGGGACCCGGGCGCGGGGGCCGATGGGGCCGCCGCCTCCTCGGCTCCCCCGCCGGTGACCTCCACGTCGGGAATGACGAGCTCGGTGAGCGGCTCGGGCCGCTCGATGTCGCGCAGGGTTCGCTCGCCGAGCGCCCGCAACCGGACGCCGTCGGGCAGGTCGCCGGCCACGATCGCGCGGGTCGTGTCCGACAGGAGCACCTGTCCGCCCCGTCCGATGGCGGCCAGCCGCGACGCCCGTACCACGTCGAGCCCGGTATACCCCTCGTCCCCGACCGCGGGCTCGCCGGTGTGGAGGCCGATCCGCAGCCGCACGGCCGCCTCGCCCGGCCAGCGGGAGGTGACGTGCGCGCGCTGCACGTCGACGGCGGCCGCGACCGCATCGCGCGCCCGCGGGAACGAGTAGAAGAAGGCGTCGCCCTGCGTGTCGATCTCCTGCCCGCCGTAGCCGGCGAAGGTGTCGCGCACGAGCCGCCGATGGGTGGCCAGCAGCTCGGCGTACGAGGCGTCGCCGAGGCGCTTGAGCAACGACGTGCTGCCCTCGATGTCGCTGAACAGGAACGTCACCGTCCCCGACGGAAGGTTCGGCATCGGTCGCCCGAGGATACGGCATGCTGTGGCGTCTGCACCGCCACGCGAGGAGAGCCCGATGCGCCTGGACGACGAGCTGACCGTGGTCGACGCCCATGCCGGCGGCGAGCCGGGGCGGGTGGTCATCGGCGGCGTGCACGACGTTCCCGGCGAGACCATGTTCGCGAAGATGGCGCACCTGCGTGACCACGGCGACCGCCTGCGGCGCCTGCTGCTGCGCGAGCCGCGCGGCTATCCCGCCCTGTGCGCGAACGTGATCCTGCCGCCGTGCGACCCGGCCGCCGACGTCGGGCTGGTGATCATGGAGCAGGCGGAATACCCGCCGATGTCGGGCAGCAACACGATCTGCACGGTGACGGTGCTGCTCGAAGCCGTGATCCTGCCGATGGTCGAGCCGATCACGATCGTGGCGCTCGATACGCCGGCCGGGCTGGTCCGTGTGTCTGCCGAGGTCCGCGACGGCCGCGTGCGGAGCGTGTCGTTCGACAATGTCCCGGCGTACGCTGCCCATCTCGACGTTCCGGTGGAGGTGCCGGAGGTCGGCACCGTGACCGTCGACGTGGCGTGGGGAGGCATGTTCTACGCCATCACCGATGCGGCAGCCCTCGGCTTCCGGCTGACCCCGGACGAGGGACGCGACCTCGTCCGCATCGGCGAGATGATCAAGGCCGCCACGCGCGAGCAGTGGCCGGTCAGCCACCCGGACAATCCCGAGATCGCCGGCGTGTCGATCATGCAGTTCTCCGGGCCGCCGTCCTCGCCGGATGCCGACCTGCGCAACACCGTCGTGGTGTCGAGCGGGACGTTCGACTGGAGTCGGCCGGCCACCTGGACCGGCGTCCTCGATCGCTCGCCGTGCGGCACCGGGACCTGCGCGCGGATGGCCACGCTCCACGCGCGCGGCCGGCTCGGCGTCGACGTGCCGTTCGTGCACGAGGGCATCCTCGGCACCGCATGGACCGGGCGGATCCTGGCCGAGGCGCGAGTTGGGCCCTACGCCGCGATCGTGCCCCGCATCACCGGATCGGCCTGGATCACGGCACGGTCACGACTCCGCGTGGCCCCCGACGATCCGTTCCCGGAGGGCTTCACCGTCGGCGACCTGTGGGCCGGCCCGCCGGAGGACTGATCCGCGTCGGCCGAGAGGCGGAGCAGGGGTGGCACCACTCGTGCGAACTCGCCGACCGCCAGAGAGCGAGGAGGTGTGAGCGTGACGGCGGATGCAGGTGCCGAGGATCGAAACGGACCCGAAGGACGAGCGGTCAAGATGGCCCTGGCGGGTGTCTTCCTGGCCGCCTCCGCCATCGCCGGTGGCAGAGAGCGACGCACCGATGCGCACGTTCCCGTCCTCGAGGTCCTTCTCCGCGGCCTCGCGGCGTACCGCATCGGCAGGATGGTGGCGTTCGAGCGGATCGCGCAGCCGCTCCGCGAGCCATTCACCGCCACGGTCCCCGACGAGACCGGGGTCGATGACACCGTCGTCGCACGCGGCCGCGGACTGCGATGGGCGTTCGGAGAGCTGCTGTCGTGCCCGACCTGCGTGGCGACCTGGGCCTCGCTCGGGCTGGGAATTGGTGCTCTCGTCGCCCCGGCGCCCACCCGATTCCTGGTGCGCGTCCTCGGCATCACGGGCATCGCGGAGCTGAGCCACCTCGCCGCCGAGCACCTCGAGTGGAGCGCCCGTGCGGCGCGGCGCGCATCGGCCGACGCGAGCGGAGGGTGACTGGCTGGCGCTGAGGGCTCCAAACGGCGTATGAGGTAAGGCTGTCTGGCATGCGGAGTGCCTTTGACAGATGCGCCCCGACCATCAATCAGAGGAGGCTCAGCAATGCCATCCGGCACGGAGTTCATCAAGCACGAGTTCGACGAGGCGATCGCGATCCAACGAGCGATCGTCAAGTCCGGGGAGCGACTCGGCGGCTCGCATCCCGTCGCCGACGTGACGCGGCAGCTCAAGGCCGATCTCAAGATGGATCGGAATCACCTGAAGCAGCTCGAGGAGTTCGGCAAGCCCTACGGCGCGACCGGCAAGCTCGAGGAAGTTGCCGAGAGCCTGAAGAACCTCGCCGACGAGACGTCCGAGAAGGCCGGCAGCGAGGAGAGCGAGGCCTACGAGGCTCATGCCGTGCTCCTGAACCTGAAGCGGAAGCAGCAGGACTCGGCCGACGCCATGGTGAAGATCGCCCGCGACCAGGATGAAAGGGAGCTGCGGGACGCCGCGACGACGATGAAGAAGGAGATCAAGTCGAGCGCCGATGCTCTCGCCAAGAGCCTTGCCGATTTCGCAGTTCGAATCGCGAAGGCCTGATGTTCGCTCGCCGACTCATGGCCCGGGTCGCTCCGCGCTGGCGATGCCCATGACCGCGGAGACCGGTGACGGCCGCCACATCGTGGTGGTCAACGACACCGAGGAAATCCTCGATCTCTTCGAGGAGATCCTGGTCGGCATGGGCCATCGTGTGACCCGCTTCACGTACGCCCCGCACGAGGCGGCAACCATCGCGGATCTGAATCCCGATCTGGTGATCGTCGACTTCATCCTCGGGGGTCGCGAATATCTCGGCTGGCAGCTCCTCCAGAAGCTGCGCATGCAGAACGACACCGCCGATATTCCGCTCATCGCCTGCACGGCCGCGGTGAAGGAGGTGCGGGAGATGGAAGGGAAGCTGGCCGAGTCGAACATCACGGTCGTGCTGAAGCCCTTCCGGGTGGCCGATCTCGAACGCGCCGTGAACGTGGCCCTCGGGCACCTGGTGGCGTAGGGACGAGGACACTCGGCCGGGTCGGCCTCGACATGTGACGACGCCGGCCCCAGGCCGGCGTCGTACCTCGCGGTGAGGCGCGTCACATCCGACAGACGGTCCTCACGGGCTCCTCAGGCGAGCGGCCCCACTGTGCCGGCCAGTCATCGCCGTCGGCGAAACTGGTCAGGCTCCTCGCGTGAGAGGAGAAGGCTCGCGTCCTCGTCCATCGGAGCAGCGAGACCGGCCCCGGGCAGGTCGCCCGGGGCCGGTGGTGGAGCGGCGCTAGCGCGAAGCCCCGCTCTGGCTCATCGAGCGCTCGGCGTCATTGATCGCCGACTCCGCCTGCTGCCCGGCCTGGCTGACGGTATCGCGCACCGCCTCGCCGACCTGGCGGCTTGCATCGCCGAGCATCTCGCGCTCCTGCTGCGTCTCGGGTACCAGCGCGCCGACCAGGGCGCCCGCGCCAACAGCGATGGCGCCCACGGCCAGCGGGCTGGCCCGCATGAAGCGCTCGAGCCGCCAGCCAACCTCCTGGGCCGTCTGCTGTCCGCGCTCGATCACCTCGCCGGTGACGTTCTGCGCGGCCTGCCCGACCTGGCCGACCGCGTCGCCGACATTCTCGCCGACGGCGCCGATCGCCTCTCCTGCCCGCGTGCCGATCCCCTGCTCGACGCCGCCACCATGCCTGCCGGAGGCCTGCCCGTAGGACGACGTCGTCCCGTACATCGGGTCATATCGGTTCGTGTGCTGGCGGCCATTGCCA
This sequence comes from Candidatus Angelobacter sp., assembly GCA_035463095.1. Classification (GTDB taxonomy): domain Bacteria; phylum Chloroflexota; class Limnocylindria; order QHBO01; family QHBO01; genus JACDBZ01. Next base: position 20,640 of record DATHTR010000127.1, read on the forward strand.
TTGCCGCTTTCGGATCGGTTCATCCACAGGAGCGCCAGTCCGGCACCGGCCATCGCGGCCGGGATCGGGTTGCGCTTGATCGTCTCCATCACCATGTCACTCAGCCCCTTCGCGGTCTCCTCGACACGACCGATGGTCGCCTCTCGGACGTTGTCCTTCGCCTCGTTCATCAGGTTGCCGGGGTCCAGCCGGTCACCCAGCTCGTTGAGGGTCCCACCCATCTCGACGCGGGCCTCCTCGATCTCGGCCCGAATCTCGGCCACCTCGATCTCCTCGCTGTCCGCGTCGTCGGCGTCGGTCGCCTCGACCTCGAGGTCGGCCTGCGCGGCCTCCTCATCGGCCAGCCGGATGTCGTCGTCGCGATCCAGCGTCACTTCACCTGCTCCTTGACGTACTCGATGTTCTCTTGGACCGTCTCGACGGTCTCCTTCGGCGTGAGGTCGGTCTCCTGGATGCGCTTCACGCCCGTCGCAGTGATGACGCCGCCGATGGCGGCCACCACCACGCCGACGACGAGCGCCGCCAGCCACGGGTCGGCGCCGGCCTCGATGAGGCCGAGCACGGCGGCCATCAGGAGAACGAGCAGCCCGGCATACAGGATTGCCCCGCCGGCTCCCGCCATCGCCGCTCCGCGGCTCATCTTCCCGACGCTCGAGGTCACCTCCACACGGGCGAGGTCGATCTCCTTTCGGACGAGCGTGCTGACCTGGCGTCCGAGATCGCCGAGGAGGTCGCCGATCCCGCGGCTCTCCTGGCGCTGGGTCATGGCCGCAGCCCCTCGTCGGCCGGGTCGCCGCCGAGGCGATCGCCGGTCACGCCGGTGCCATACGCCCCCGGACCGGTCGCCTCGTAAGGATCTGTTCGGCGGGAGCCGTATCCGCCGGCTCGATACCCGGTGCCGCCATAGGTCGCGTACGAGTCACCGTTCGAGCCCCCGCCGGCGGCCTTGATGAAGCGGGACGCCGCCACGCCGAGCAGGAAGGCGCCGCCCACGAAGAGCAGTGGCTGCCGCCGCGCGACGTCCTCGACGGCGTGGACGAGCTGCCGCGCATCGGTCTCTCGCAGGAACGATGCGACGCGCTCCGTCTGCTCTGCAGCGGTGGACGCCAGGTTCGCGATCGCCGGCTGCTCGATCTCCATGTCGCCGGACACCCGGCGCACCGTGCTCGCGAGCTGGTTCAGGCCCTCGGCCGTCTGCTCGCGGGCTCGATCGGCCTGCTGGAAGCCGACGTCCGCGGCGCGCTCGGCCAGATGGCCGGCGGTCCGACCGGCTTCTTCGCCGGCCTCTGCCAGCGGGTGGTGCTGGTCGCCTTCGCCCCCGATCGCGGGCTCGTCGACCACGGAAGTTCGTCGGGTGGTCATGGTGGTGTTCCCCCAGTGCGGATTGGAATCAGGGCACAGGGCTGATGCACGGGTGGGACCACGCACCGATATTTTCCGGGGTGGTCGTCTAGTCGGATGCATCCTCGGTCGTGATCTCAAGCATCTCGGCGCGAACGTCGCTCGCGTGCGTGACACGGATGCGGATGCTTCCCAGACGCAGGGTGTCGCCGGCGCGTGGCACGCGACCGAGGGCGGCGGTCACGGCACCGTTGAGCGTATCGGCCTGCGGATCGACGCCGGCCAGGGCGTCGGCGAGCTCCTCGTCGAGGTCACGGATCGGCGTCGACGCGCTGATCGGTCCTCGCATGAGACGCTGCGACGTGACCTGGCGCGGCGGGTCGACGAGGCCGCGCATGAGGTCGCCGAGGCCCAGGTACCCCTGCGAGCTTCCGAACTCGTCGACCACCAGCGCCATCTGCTGCTCGGCTCCTCGCAGCTGCGAGAGGACCGATTCGAGCGAGGCCAACTCCGGGACGGCGATGAGCGGGCGCACGAGGGCCTGCCAGCCCCCATTCGTGGCGTCTTCGGCCTCGGCAGGATCCGCCAGCAGGCCGGCCAGATCGGCGAGGTGGATGTACCCAGCCACCGCGTCTCCGTCACCCAGCACCGGGTAGCGCATGTGCCGCGTCCGCCGCATGGTGTCGAGCACTTCGTCGAGCCCGTCGTCCGCGCGAACGCCGATGACGTTCCGGCGTGGCACCATGACGTCGCGCGCCGTCAACTCCCCGAAACGGATCGCGTTCTCGATCGTCTGCGGGTTGACCGGGAGGAGGCCTGCTTCCGCGCTCGATGAGATCGCACCGGCCAGGTCCTCGACGCCGAGTGCCTGGTGATGGCTCGCCATCCCCGCGTCGATGCCGAACGGGCGCAGGATCGCGCGGCCCACTCCGTTGAGGGCGAGCGTCAGCGGCCGCAGCACGAAGGCCATCACCTCCACCGGGACGACGATCAGCAGCCCGACGCGTTCGGCATGCCGGAGCGAAATGGACTTCGGGACGAGTTCCCCGAGGACCATCTGGGTGGCGGTGATGAGCGTGAAGGCGGTGATTCCCGCGATGAGCGGCGCGCTCACCGCCTCTGGAAGCCCGATCGCCTCGACCGGCCGGGCGAGGAACCGGCTCACCGCCGGCTGCCCGATCCACCCGGCCGCGATGCTGCTGATCGTGATGCCCAGCTGATCGGCGGCGATGTAGTTGTCCAGCTGATGCGCCTGGCGGGCCAGCATCCGCGGCAGCGCGCTCTTCGACTCGGCGAGCGCGGACACGCGCGTGGGGCTCAGGGCCACGAGCGCGAACTCATTGAAGACGCAGAGCGCATTGATCGCGATGAGCACGACCACCGCGGCGAGTGCCACGCCCACCGGCAGCGCCGTCGTCGCTGCGCCGTCGGCGCCGATCATCGGTCATCCTCCGACGGCTCACGGGGCTCCACTTCGATCGAGGTCACCCGGCGACCGTCCATGGCCGCCACGCGGAGCACGGCATTCGGCAGATCCACGACATCCCGGAGCTCCGGCACCCGCTGCACGCGCTCGGCGACGAGACCACCCAGCGTCTCCGCATTCGTGGTGGGGAGCGTGAGCCGGAGCGGGTCCTCGCGTGCCGTTGCGACCGGATAGTGGCCGGGCACCTCCCAGCGGCCAGACGGCAGGCGCCGCGGCTCGCGTCGCCGGGGTCGCCGGTCGTCCGGCAGGGGGCCGGCAATGAACTCCAGGATGTCGCCGAGTGCCAGCATGCCGTCGACGTTGCCGAACTCGTCGATCACCAGTGCCACGCGCTGCTCAGCGGCGTGAAGCTGCTCGATGGCATTTCCGACGGTGGTCGTGTCGGGCAGCATCACGACCGTCCGAAGGCGCGATCGCCATTCGCCGCCATCGGAGATGACCGCTTCGCGCGCGTCAAGCACACCGACCGCGGCATCGAGGGAGCCGTTCACCACGGGGTACCAGGTGTGACCGTGGCGCGCGATGGTGCGCAGGAGCTCGGTGCGCTCGGCATGCTCGTCAACCGCCACCACGTCGCCGCGCGGCAGCATGAGCCGACGGATGGGCACCTCGCCGAGCGAGAGGGCGCGACGCGCGAGCTGGAGCTCACCGCGACTGATCGTGCCCACCGACGCGCTCGACTCGAACGCGTACGCCAGGTCGCGGGCATCCAGCGAGCGTTCGCCACCCAGCGGCGTGACCTCGATGCCGACGAGCCGCAGGATGAGGTTGCCGGTGCCGTTCAGCAGGTTGACGATCGGCCCGAACACGATGACGAAGAGCCTGACCGGCAGCGCGACCCAGAGCGCGGTGCCTTCCGGGCGCTGCAGGGCGATCGTCTTCGGCGCCAGCTCCCCGAACACGATGTGGAGCGCGGTGATCAGCGCGAAGGCGATCGCGACTGCCACCGCGTGAGCCGCCGCTGGCGCGAAGCTCCCGACGAGCGCCTCGATCGGCGGCTCGATCGCCGCGGCCACGATCGGCTCGCCGACGAAACCGAGGGCCAGGCTGGCCATGGTGATCCCGAGCTGGCTGGCCGCGATGTAGCGGTCGAGCCCGTCCATTGCCCGCAGGGCGATCCTCGCCGCTCGCGAGCCAGCCTTCGCACGGCGCTCGACGCGGGACCGACGCGCGGCGACGAACGCGAACTCCGTGGCGACGAAGACGCCGTTCGCAAAGATGAGGACGGCGACGAGCGCGAACCCGAGAAGTGGGCCGTCCATCCTCCGGTTAGCTCGCGGCTACCGCGGCGACACGGGAGCAAACCGAGGTGCCGTCACCGGCACAGGATAGCCCAGCGCTTCCGGCGCTCGGTCACCGCTCCCCCGCCCAGACGCCGATCGGCTCGAACTGGAGCGGCACGTCGATCAGGATGAGCTCGGCACCGACGTCGGTCGACATCTCGAGGTGCACGGCGCCGGTGACCTTGGCCGCGTCGCCGGTGCGCAGCGAGTCCCCGTTGAGGGAGAGCCGGCCATCGATGACGTACAGGTACCCTCCCCGCCCCGGATCGAACGTGTGCTCCAGGCGACCGGCATCGGTGAGATGCGAGACGAGCGCGCGGGCGTCCTGCGCCAGGCCGAGGCCGTCGGTGCCGGCCGGACCCATGATCTGCAGCCAGCGGTCGGTGCGGTCCTCGAGCGTGTACTGGCGCTGCTGGACGGTCGTGGCGAGGCCGCGTTCGCTGGGCAGGATCCAGAACTGGATGAAGCGCATCGGCTCATCGGCCGAGCCGTTCTTCTCCGAGTGCAGGTCTCCGTCGTGGCTGAAGGTCATCACCTGGGCGGCACCGCTCTCGAGCCGGCCGTTGTTGCCGAGCGAGTCGGCATGGAGGAAGTGCCCTGAGACGACGTACGTGTTCGACTCGATGTCCTGGTGCGGATGCAGCGGCCACTCGGCACCGGCCACGATGCGGTCGTCGTTGAAGACGCGCAGCGCGCCGACGCCATCGTTCTCCGGATCGCGGTAGCGGTCGAAGCTGAAGTGCCAGCGGGCGTCGAACCAGCCACCCTGCTCGTGCCAGATGGTGTCGGCCGGACGGATCGTGACGGGAGTCCTCGGGGATGTCATGAGGCTCCTACCCTGCAGAGTGGGTGCCGTCCCCCGCGGGACGTCGCGACAACGTCCGAACCACCATGCGCCGCCGGAGCACGATGGTGCCGCTCAGCGTCGCGATGCGTCGTGCGGCGCGGTTGTGTCAGGGCACGCGATCGAGGATCCAGACGGCAGGGACGGTGCGGCACCGGCCCTCCACAACGTCGTCCTTGTCGCACGGAACGGAGATGCCGGAATCTGCGTCCTCCACAGTTCCGTAGGCGATGAGGCCCTCCCCGAGCGACTCGACGCCGTGGAGCATGGCCACCGGCAGCTCTGTGCCCGCGTCCCACGAACGGCCGTCTACCGACGCCCACACCATCGTCGTGACGCCGGGGACGCTCTGGGTCCACACCGCAAAGCCCGACGGCCCACCGCCGATGCCGATCCCCATCCCCGGTTCGACGCCGGCAAAGGGTGGACCGATGTCGAGCAGAGTCCACGACGCTCCGTCGTTCGACATCCAGGCCCGGAGCTCTTGAAGCTGCGGAGCGTCGGCGCTCGGAGCCCAGCCGATGGCGAGTGTGCCCTGCTCGGCGGTTGCCATCCCCTCGATCGTCGCGCCAGCGAACGGCGCCGGGTCGGTCAGTCGCTGCCACGACGCACCATCGGTCGAGAACCAGGGGGCGCCGGCGTACGGCTCGCGAACCGGGTCGACGAAGCAACCGATCTCGCAGACCAAGCTGTCCGCGTCCTCGGCGACCGTGCCCCACGCCACGAAGCCCCCGGCGGTGGCGACCACGCCGTGGAGGAACCCGGGCCCGGTCTCGGGCCACGCGTTCGTCCAATCGGCGAGGTCGACAGACACCCATGCTCCGGGCTGCCCGAATCCGCCCATCTGGCACGGACCGACGCCACCGACGGCCACGACGACCTCATCGTGCGCGGCGAGGTCAGCGGGACAGGCGTCCTGCTCAGGTGAAACGTAGGTCCAGGTCCGTCCGTCCTCCGACTCGGCGACCCCGAGTGCCGCGGTACCGGAGATGGCCACCAGGCGGTCGTCGGCGGTCAACACGTACAGACTCTCCAGGACCTCTGGGTCGAGTTCCGCCTCGAGCTCGATCGGCACCTCGGTCCAAGCGCGGCCGTCGGCACTCCGCCACACCGCCGGGCCCGCGCCCTGCGGGTCGGACGTCCGGCCGACCCCGATGAAGCCGTTCGCGCGGCGCACCAGGTCATGGAGGTATGGCACCGGTTTGCCGGTCAGTTCTCGCCAGTTCCCGATGGCGGCCGGCGTGGGCTCGAGGGTGGCGCCGGGTGTCGGCGTCGAGGGGGCAGGAGTCGGGCTCAGCGACGAGGTCGAGCTCGGTGTCGGCGAGCGATCGGTGCCCGTCGGCGTCCCCACCGGGGCGCCGCAGGCCATCAGCAACACCGCGATGCCGATCCACTCGGCGCGGAGGACTGCGAGGAAGGTTGGTCGGTGGCCGCCAGGGCTGCGCAGGACGATTCTCCCGGTGAGTTGCATGCGCGAATCTTGTGGGGGTCGCACTGCGGTTCGACTGCGGTCGGCGACAGCGGGATCCCGGGGGGCGTCACCCGTCGGCGACGGTGATGACGACCTTGCCCCGAGCATGGCCGTCCTCGACCCAGCGAAGGGCCTGGACGACCTCCTCGAGCCGATACCGCCGATCGATGCGCGGCGTGACCTTGCCGGCGGCGATCAGCTCCCTGAGCCGATCGACGTCGGGCCGATGCATCGGCCGCCACCAGAGCATCAGCCCAGACCACTTGCTGCCGATGCGCGACAGGACCAGGGTGCCGCCGAGCGCCGTGAACAGCGTTCCGGTGGTGCCACCCATGGTGATGTACACGCCGTCCGGCTTCAGCGCGCGTCGCGCGGCGCGGACCGAGTAGTGCGCGTCGACCGCGACGATCCAGTCGTATCGCTCTCGCCCTCTCGTGTAGTCCACCGTCTCGTAGTCGATGGCGTGATCCGCTCCGAGCGAGCGGACGAAATCGAGCTTGTCGCCGCGGGCGACGCCGGTCACCTCCGCGCCCATCGCCTTCGCGATCTGGACCGCGAACGGGCCGACGCTGCCCGACGCACCGTCGATGAGCACGCTCGCGCCGGGCCCGAACGTCCGGCCGCTCCGCAGCCGCATGCCCTGGAGGGCGAGGATCGCGGAGTGCGGAAGCGTTGCGGCCCCCTCGAAGGACAGGCCCGACGGAATCGGCTCGAAGGCTCGCTCGCGGGCGCAGACGTACTCGGCGAACGCACCGAATCGCCCGGCGGCGAACAGATCGGTCATCACCGCGTCACCGGGCGTGAACCGGGTGACCTCGGGACCGACCTCCTCGACCACCCCCGCC